>CANAZY010000001.1 GCA_947365805.1 uncultured Clostridium sp.
TACATCAAAAAGAAATTCTGTCCTACCAGCTTGATAAAAAAATCACCTCTTACAAGCATTTAATTTAAAATAGCCTAATTCCTTAGTATAAAAAAAGAAAAGGGTTACTCCTTTTCTTTACACGTATAATTTAGCATAACTGCATCGCTAAATCCTTGTTTATAATATTTTTTATTATAATATGCGATTTTAATTTCATAATCGCCTATTAGTTCATCAATCTTTTGATATAAATCTTTTTTTACTGTTTCATATTCATCTGGTAATGTACTAATTGTATTCTTCAATTCTCTTTGATTTATCTGTTTTAGTACATTCCTTAAAGATATTCTATCCATATTCATTTCTTCTAAGATATCATCTTGTCTTATATCAAAAAATGTATCTAATATATTTTCATTTTCTTTCATACTCATCACCTAAATTTAGTATGAAACATTTTATATTGTTTTATTCTTAAAATTCAATTATTAACTGCATCTTTTCGGATTTAATATTTCATTTAAAAAGTATACTGAAATATTACTTGTTTCTTATTAGCTTATCATTTTTCCTTCTTATTACTAAAATAAATATTTACTTGGATTGACATATACCCCATTTTTACGAATTTCAAAATGTAAATGGGAACCTGTAGAGTTTCCTGTATTTCCTACTTCTGCAATCACATCTCCTGCTATTACTTTTGTTCCTTTTTTCTTATAGAGTTTATTACAATGTCCATAGTATGTTGTAATTCCATTTCCATGGTCAATAATGATTAAATTTCCGTATCCCCCCATTGTTCCAGAATAGGAGACTATTCCATCTGCCGCAGCTCTAATTGGAGTACCTGTTTTTGTTGCAATATCTAGTCCTTTATGCTCATGGTCTCTAATTTCTTCTCTTGCGCCATAACGTGAGGTTATATGTCCTTGTACAGGAACAACTGCGATATAAACCCCATTAATGGTTGCTTTTTCTTTTCTTTTTTCTTCTTTGATTTGTTCGTTAATTTTTATTGTTAAATTTTCACAAATGTTTGCAATTTTATATTCTTCTTCTATATTTAATTGTTTTGTATATACTCGTTTTACGCTAAGTTCTACTCCTTCATCAATATTTCCTCGTATATTTTCAATTACTTCATTTGCTTGTTCCATAGAAGAAAATGTTTGCTTTTCTTCTCCGTTTGCACAAATAGCATATTGAAAATACGTAATATCGGCATTTTCTTTCAATATTTCAATTATCTTTGCTTCATTGGTTTTATTTTCTCTGTTTACTAATTTAAATTCATACTTTGTTTCTTTTTCAAAATCTGCAAATGCAATATTTTCTTCTTCATTATCGTTAAATGTTTTATATATACTTTCTTCAAATTGCTTTTTATTTTGTATATACCCTATAGTTTCACCATTAAGTGAAATTTCATAAACTGGCTTCATGTTAATCAATAAAATTCCAATGATGACTAAAACACCAATTGCTATTATATTTGTAAGTTTTATGGTCTCTTTTGTATAGTATTTTATTTGCTTACTAATAATATAAATTCACTCTCCTTTTGAACATGAATATGTTTTAATTATACATTATATTGTCTCCTTTTTCAAATTATGTATACTTAATTTTGTGGAATTTATCAATTTTTGTTAATTGTTTCCCTACTTATTCCAATTTTTCATAACTTTTCCTTTGTTTTTCTCTTCTTTTCTAATGTTTCCTCCTCTTATCTCAATTTTGAACCTACACGCAAATCTGTATCCTTGGCCCAAATAGACTTATCCTTGAATACTCCTTCAAAAGTCAATTTCCGTTTTCTTCCTCTTCCTGTTTTAATTTTTTTACAACCAATATACCTTTCATGTCATGCTCCTTTGTCATGCCTAAAATTACCTAAGGCATAAACACTATATTTTTGATAACTCATTTTGACATAATTTTCATTTTTCATCAACTAAAAATAACTACTAATTTCTTCTAATTCCTGAAAGTTTGTCTGTCTTAACACTTCATATACTACAATTGCAACGGAGTTTGATAAGTTTAAAGAACGTAAATGTGGTTTCATTGGAATTCGAATGGTTTTTTCAATGTATTTTTTTAGAGTGTCTTCTGGTAAGCCCTTCGTTTCTTTTCCAAACACCACAAATACCTCTTCTAAGTTTTTATATAAATCATCACTATATACTTGTTTTCCTTTTGTTGTCACAAAAAACGTATGTGTATTTTCAGGTGGATACTTTTCTAAAAACTTTTCAAATGAATCATGTTCCTCTATTTCTAATTTATCCCAATAATCAAGCCCTGCACGTTTTACATATTTATCTTCTAAACTAAAACCAAGTGGTCTAACAAGATGTAATTTTCCTCCTGTTGCCGCACACGTTCTTGCAATATTCCCTGTATTTTGTGGTATTTCTGGCTCTACTAATACAACATGTAATTTCATTTATTCTTCATCCTCTCTTATTACATTTTTATATTTCTACTGTATTTAAATTGATACATACTTTCATCTTGATAAGTCTTTATATTTCTACGATTTACATTCCACTATATTTAAATTAATACACATAAAACGGAATTAAAGTTGCATGTAATGTATGAATTTACATTCTACTATATTTAGATTAATACTTGATATTTCAAAATTACCACGTTCTATTCAAACGACATTTACATTCTAATATATTTACTCTTACAAGAACTCCTATTCCTTAAGTACATTTATTATTTACATTCTAATTGTATTAATCGATCCAATAGTTCAGAGTATTTAATCCCTATTTGTTCAAATAATTTAGGGTACATGCTAATGGTTGTAAAACCTGGCAATGTATTTATTTCGTTAATGTATATTTTATTTGTTTTATTTTCTACAAAAAAATCAACTCTAGATAATCCTTTTCCGTCAATTGCTTTAAACGCTTTTATCGCTAAATCACGAATTTCATTTGAAATCTCTTTATCAATATCTGCTGGAATGACCGTTCTTGATTCTTGATTCGTATATTTGGCATCAAAACTGTAAAAATCCTCTGCAGATAGCACTTCTCCTACTGGTGAAGAAATCACTTCATCATTTCCTAATACTGCACATTCCACTTCTCTTCCCAAAATTCCTTGTTCTACCAAAATTTTTGTATCAAATTTAGCAGCATATTGAATCGCCTCTTCTAATTCCTGTCGATTGGTTGCTTTTTTAACACCCACACTAGAACCGGAATTAGATGGTTTTACAAACATTGGATAACAAAGGTTTACTTCAATTTTTTCTACTATATTGGATAATCCCATTTTTTTCTCATCAAAGTTTGGCTCTACATAAGTATATTCGTTATTGTTTACTTTCAAGTATACATGTTTTGTTTGTGGAATTCCTGCTTTTTCAAACATTATTTTAGCATATACTTTATCCATTCCTACACTAGATGCTAATATTCCACAACCAACATAAGGAAGATCTAACATTTTAAATAGTCCCTGAATACTTCCATCTTCTCCTCCTAGTCCATGTAATACTGGAAATGCAATATCTACTTGTTTTAGATATTCTATAATATTATCTACTGGTTGTAATTCTTCTAATTTGGTTCCAATTGTAACAACTTTTATCTCTTCCACTGGTTTTTGATATATATACCATGCTCCATCTGTATCAATATAAATTGGATAGATTTCATATTGATCCTTATTTAGCTTTTCAATAACAGAGGTTCCAGATACAACAGATACGTCGTGTTCTGTTGATATTCCTCCAAAAATAACAGCAACTTTTGTTTTGTTCATGTTAATTCCTCCTTGATTTGGTTTGTGCTTTTTAAATGGGTTGGCGAGGGTGCCACCCCCTACATTTATTCTTTTATTTCCTCTACGATTTTTTTTAAGTTCATTCCATTGGATGCTTTTAGTAAAATAGCATCTCCTTTTTTTGATTGTTCTTTTATTAGGTTAATTGCTTCTTCTATATTTTCTAATTCATAAATTTGGTCTTTTTTCATTCCTTCTAAAATTGCTTGTTTTACAATATTTTTTGATTCTTTTCCAACAGTTATTAATATATCTATTTTATTTTTTGCAACTTCTTTTCCTACTTTTTCGTGTAGTTCTTTTGAATATTCTCCTAATTCTAGCATATCTCCTAAAAGAGCAATTTTTCTTTTTACATTCATTCTAGAAAGTGATTCTATACTTGCTTTCATAGAGTCAAAATTTGCATTATAGCAGTCGTTAATAATTTTTACCCCATTAGAATTTTCGATCATTTCCATTCTGTTTTTGGAAAGCTCAAATTCTCGAATTCCTTTTAAGATGTTTTCTTTTGAAATGTTTAGTGCTTTTCCAACACAAATTGCACATAGGGCATTATATACAAAATGGATACCGCTTACTGGAACGTTTACTTGTGCTTTTTCATTATCTATATTGGTTATAAAAATACTGCCATATTCTTCTAATTTAATATCTTCTACCATTTGCTTACTTTGGTTTTCAATTCCAAAGTCTAATACTTGGTAAGTATTGTTTTCTTCTTTCCATTTATGTAATAAGTCATTATCGTTATTAATGATAACTGTTCCATTTTGGGATAATGCTTCTAATATTTCTAGTTTTGCTTTTAAAATATTTTCTCTTGAACCAAGGTTCCCAATATGTGCTGTTCCTACATTGGTAATAACACATACTGTTGGTTTTGCAATATTGGTTAATACACTTAGTTCTCCAAAATGGTTCATTCCCATTTCTACGACTAATGCAGTATGGTCTTTTAGTCCTAATATAGTAAGTGGCACTCCTATATGGTTATTATAATTCCCTTGCGTTTTTTGTACTTGATACTCTGTACTAACAACACTTGCAATCATATCTTTTGTACTTGTTTTTCCTACACTTCCTGTTACTGCAACAACTGGTATGTCATATAAACTACGTTTATAGGTGGCTAGTTTTTGTAGTGCATGAATGGTGTCTTTTACTGTTACAATTGTAATATTTTCATATTTTTGATAAATTTCTTCTTTTATCTCAATTTCTTCTAATACACAGACATTAGCACCTTGTTTTAATGCTTCTTCATAAAGTAGACTTCCATTAAATTTGTCTCCTTTAATGCCGACATATACATCCCCTTTGTTTAATTCTCTTGTATCTTTTGAAAACTTTTCACAAATTTGTTCTTTGCTGCCACAAATTAGAGTTCCATCACAAATTTCTAATATGTCTTTTACAATTAATGATTTCATAACTTCTCCTCTTTTATTTATATTTTGCTTTTTAACTGGCTATTCTTCTTTTGACTAATTAACTCATTAATTAAATTAATCGTATCTGGATGAATTAAACTATCTTTTTTCAAACTATACTCTGTCATAAATTTTGCTATATATAATACGCCTTCATCTAGATTATTGTTACTAATTTTTACTGCTTCTTCTCTATCGATAATCGTTCTTGTTTCGTCCGTTTTATCTGCCACATAAATAATTTTATCCATAGTATTCATATTTACATTTCCTGTTGTATGATATGTAATTGCTTCTACCATATCAGGAGTAAAACCAAATTTTTTAACTGCAATATGAGCTCCTAACTTTGAATGCCATAATCCTGGTTCTTTTGCTTCTATTTCATCAAATACAATACCATTTTCTTTGACATATGCCATCGCTTCTTCTTTTGTCATTTCTTTTGCAATATCATGAGCAATTCCAATTTTTCTTGCTTTTTCTATATCTTCTCCATAAATACTAGCAAGCTCTGCTGCACGTTTTGCCACTCCTTGGGAATGTCGAAAACGTTTTTCGGATATTGTATTTTTAACAATTTCTTCAATTTCTTCGTAATTCATTTTTAATCACCTTTTAAAGTTTTTTTATAGTATATACTTATTTTTGAAATTCGTAAAGGTTTTTATATCTTTTTGTAATCGCATTTTCCTTTGTCTCCCTATATTTTATACTGCTAGTAAAAATGGAGGTATTTAAATGCAAACAAGGATTAGAGATTTACGAGAAGATCATGATTTAACACAAACCATTATTAGTAAAATGCTTAATATTTCACAAGTTGCCTATTCTTATTACGAATTAGGAAAAAGGGAAATTCCTCTTAATTTGTTATGTAAATTAGCTGATTTTTATGAAACCAGTGTTGATTATTTATTATATCGAACCAACAAAAAATAAGGAGTGAAAATAATTTCACTCCTTATTTTTTGTTATTTTTGTACGCTTCTGTTTGCGATTTCAATTGCTTTTGCTACAATGTTTCCACAATCTTTTGAAGAAACATTTCCCCAGCTACCACCATCTTGTTTCACTGTATCATAAACACCTAATTCTTTTGCAATTTCTTCTCTTAATTCATTTGAAATTAATTTTGAATTTCTAGACATAATGCATACCTCCCATTTTTACGAAAATACATATAATTCTCTTTTAATCATTATCAAATAAAATTTTTGATTTTTAATTTTTTGTATTTTCATGATGTTATTATGTGCATTACCTCTTATTTTATTTTAGTAATTTTGCCCAAAGCAATTGTTACATTGTTAATGTGCCATTTGGTGTATTTTGGATAACCAAAATATCTTCTTCTCTTCCATTTTCAGCATTAATATATACTAAAAATTCAGTTCCATCAACACTACCTTTAAATTCCCAACATAAAATTTCTGTTTGATATTTTGTTGGAATGACTGCTAAATCGTCGCTTGTGATTTGTAAATTTTTATTTAATGTTTTTTTGGCATCTTCTTTTGATATTTTAGGAGATGGTAGATTTCTTTGCTCATGTGAATTTAAATATCCTGTTGTTTCGATTCCTAATACTTCTCCATTATCTAATGCAACTTTTAGTTTAATTAAATCTGGATACATGGTAATTCCGTTTTGTTCGTAAGCATAGTTTATCGTGACGATTCCTTCTTGTTTTAAATAATAAGTTTCTTTCATATTAGGAAATCCTTTTTGGGTTAAAAAGTTTTTTCCAATTTCATTTGCTTGTTCTTGTTGAATTGCTTCTGCTTCTACATTTCGGTTAAAGTTTGCAAGTACAACATGTCCTCCTTTTTGTGAAATGGAGATATTCGCATTTTCATCTTTTTGTTGGTCTTTTAATTTCACATAAAAATCATAAGAAGGAATATTTCCATTTTCGGATAATCCATTGGATGTAATCTCTTCTATGTTATCTTCTCCATAAAATTCTTTTGCAATCTGCATTGCTTTTTGCTCGTCAATATCTTCTCCTGTTAATCCTTTTCTTTCTGGATTTGTCATGTGTTCTGAAAATGCTCCATCATAGATTAGCCCTGCATATTCATGGAAGTTTTCTTCAATTCCCGAAAAACTATCTTTCGAAATGTTACTTACTTGTTGTGCAAATGCAATACTTCCTTTTTTGGTTAATTCTCCCCAACTAATTCTTCCTTCATTCATATCAGTTGATAATTGTACTAAAGTATTATTTAATTCTACACTATAATCATGTAAATTTTTTAAGTTATTTAAATCATCTTGTGTTAATGGCTCATTATAAATATTTTTTCTAGATAATGAGTAACTATAATCACTAACTTGGTTTAAAAATTTTGAGGTATTGGCTAATTCTTCTGATCCAATTGGTAAGCTAGATAAATAACTTTGTGCAAGATTAGCTTCTCTCCATAGGTTTGTTAGGGTTTCTGCTCCATGTTCTGGTGTTGTTGAAATAACTGATTTTGCAAGATATGTTTCAACATTTTGCACATAGTCAACTAATTCAAAAAATGCCATGTTATAAGAGTTTTCAGATGCTTGTCTAAAGTCTCTTTCTCTTTTATAGGTAAATAGTCCAAGTCCAATGATAATAGCACCTAATACTACAATCACACTCAGCATATGTCTGTCTTTTAAACGATTTTTCCAATCGTACATTTTTTCTCTTAAATTCATAATTCTTCTTCCTTTCTATTTACAAAATCTGTGTTTTCCAATAGTTTTGACAAGGGGTCTTGACCAAATCCATTTATTAGTTGCTGTGTTTGGATTAAAATAGTAAATACATCCGGTTGGTTGGGTCCCATCCATTCATAGCATCCCTTGCTGCTTTTAATACAGTAGAACCTTCTTTAATTGGGACATTAATTTGCCCATCTGCTACTGCTGTAAAAGCTCCTTTTTCATAGATAACTCCTGCAATGGTATTGGGAAATTTCGAACTTTTTACACGGTTTAAAATAACAGCACCTACTGCTACTTGTCCTTCATACGGTTCTCCTCTTGCTTCTCCATTGATTGCTCTTGCCATTAATTGCAAATCTGAGCTACTACTATTTGCTGCATAAACTTTATTTGAGTTTCCTTCCATATTTAATATAAAAACGAAAGTTATTACACTCAATATAATAAATGATAATATCAATATTGACTTTGCTATTTTTTTCATAACTTGTCTCCTTTTTGTTTTTTATTTTTATTTTGCTATTTTTTTCAAATTTTATTCTTAATTTTTTTGATTTTATTTGAAAGTTACTAATTTTGTGTTACAATTAAGTAAGTTCTAGGAAATTTTTAGGAGATTTATTATGAAAAAAGTTTTAATTTTTTATGCAGCTTATGGTGGTGGTCACTTATCTGCTGCACGTTCGATTAAAGAATATATTGAGAATAATTATAACGATGTAGAAATTCGTTTGGTTGATTGTGTAAAATACGTTAATAAAGCACTAGATAAATTAACAACCACTGCTTACAATGAAATGGCAAAAAAAGCACCTTGGGCTTGGGGAAAAATTTATTCTAATTCTCAAAAAGGAGTTTTTGCAAAAGTAAGTAATGGCTCCAATAAAATGATGGCTATGAAATTAAATAAGTTATTACAAGAATACAACCCTGATCTTATTATTTCAACTCATCCTTTTGGTTCCCAAATGTGTACCGTTTTAAAGGAAAAAGGAAAGATTCATGCTAAAATTGCAACCGTTATGACGGATTATGCTCCACATGACCAATGGCTTGTAAATGCAAATATGGTTGACTATTTTTTTGTTGCTCATGAAGGAATGAAACAGGATTTAATAGAAAAAGGAATTGATAAAAATAAGGTATTTGCAACTGGTATTCCATTATCTAATCGTTTCTTAAAAAGTTATCATAAAAAAGAAATTTTAGATGAATTAGAATTAGAAGAAAATAAAAAAACGGTTTTATTTTTTGCAGGACGGTGAATTTGGTCTTGGAAAATCCAAAACCTATGAAATGTTACGTACCTTTGCTCATGATTTTGATAATATACAAGTTATTGCTATTTCAGGAAGAAATGCAAAAATGAAACGTAGTTTTGAATATTTAGTAGAACAAGAACACAAAGAAGATTGTATCAAGGTTCTAGATTATACAACGAAAGTTCCAGAATTAATGAGTATTTCAGATTTGGTTGTGACAAAGCCTGGTGGATTAACAACGTCTGAAAGTTTAGCATCACGGATTACCGATTATTGTAATTAATCCAATTCCAGGTCAAGAAGAAGAGAATGCTACTTTCTTAGAAGATAAAGGTGTTGCTATTTGGATTAAAAAGCATGATGATGCAAGTACCATTTTAAAAAACTTATTTTCTTCTCCTGAAAAAATGCAAAAAATGAAAGTAAATGCAAGACTTCTTGCAAAAAAGAATTCTTGTAAAGATATCTGTGAGATTTTATTACATTAATATTTTTAAATTATAAAAAGGAAATGCCTGAAAGCATTTCCTTTATGTTGTTCTTAAAGCCGGATTAACTCCGGCTTCCCCGCCGTATTCACTTTAACCTGGTAAAGCGTAGCATCAGAATTTTTTCTCATTTTGTGACATTTTACATAGAGCTTATAGCGTCCATCGGCACATTCTTGAAAAGTATGTTCATGAATAATACCACCTTTTACAAGAACCTTATCTTCTTTATTAAGAATAACCGGTATGGTATTTTTTCTTATAACTTTATACCGTGCACTGTTTTTGTCACAGCGTTTTAGCTGCATGAAATAGAGCTTTTTTACCATATTTTGTGCCTCCTTTAGGGTAAATTATTCTGGAACCCGAACTAAAACGGGTATTCCGTTGGAATTTTTTTGAACCTGGTAATGTGAATATCCACCTTTAAGATTTTGTGTTAATACAGCCTTTTTGAAACGAAATGATAATATGTACTTCTCCTCAATCGCTTCTTCAAGCTGCCAGTAACAGATTACATATCCCTTTAAGCAGATCTTCCGTCCCAAAGTAATTGCCATAGAAATTGTTGGTTTTTCTTCGGGATTTAACTTTTCTTCCTGTTCTAGGAATTTCTTTCCATACTTGATGTCTTCTACCATGGTTTCTTTCCTCCTTATGATTTTTTATGTATCTATTATATCTTATATTTACATAAAATTCAAGTCTTTGTTGAATGTAACAAAAAAGCCTCTTTCTCATATACTACTAATATATGAGGTGAGGCTTTTTGAATGATTTTTTAGATCATGTATCTAGTTATGAACTAATTGCTTTTGCAAGTATTTTTGCAATTATGATTAGCCAAGGACTTACTTCGGACGAGATTGCTACTTTAGCTGGTTTTTTTACTGCTTTAGGTGATAATTTAGGAATTATTGCATCTAATGGCTCTTGCCCTTCTACAAGTATAAAAGATGATTTTTTACCCCGTCCCTAAAATCATCTAAAGTTCTCTTCTTCCTTCCAATGCTTTGGTTAGTGTAATTTCATCTGTATATTCTAAGTCTCCTCCTACTGGAATTCCATGTGCAATTCTGGTTACTTTAATTCCAAGTGGTTTTACTAATTTTGAAATATACATAGCAGTTGCTTCTCCTTCTACCCTAGGGTTTGTTGCTAGTATAATTTCTTTTATACTTTCTGGGTTTAGTCTTGCAAGAAGTTCTTTTAGTTTAATATCATCTGGCCCTACTCCATTCATTGGAGAAATGGAACCATGTAATACATGATATACTCCTTTAAATTCATGGGTTTTTTCCATAGCAATAATATCTTTTACATCTTCTACTACACAAATAACACTTTCGTCTCTTTTTGGATTTCCACAAATAGGACATGGGTCGGTATCTGATATGTTATAGCATTTTGAACAATATCTCAAATTTTGTTTTGCTGTTGTAATGGATGTAATAAATTCTTGTACTTCACTTTCATTTGCATCTAACATATGAAAGGCAAGTCTTACTGCTGTTTTATGTCCAATGCTTGGTAACTTTTCAAATGCTTCTACTAATTTTTCAATAGATGGCGAATAATATGACATGTTTATTTGCTCCTTTTATAAATTTGGGCGGAAATGGATTCCGCCCCTACGTTTTACATTAATCCTGGTATATTATATTTTCCCATAGATGCAGCAGTTGCTGCATCTACTTTTCTTAAGGCTTCGTTTATACAGGTTAAAATTAAGTCTTGTAACATTTCTACATCATCTGGATCGACAACATCTTTTTGTATGCTAATTTCTTTTACTTGTTTGTCTCCTGTTACTTTGACAGATACTGCTCCTCCCCCTACGGTTGCATCAAATTCTTTTGCACTTAATTCTTCTTGTGATTTTTCTAAATCTGCTTGCATTTTTTTTGCTTCTTTCATTAAACTATTTAGATTCATACCTCCGAATCCTCCACCCATTCCTGGGAATCCTCCTCTTTTTGACATACTAATCTCTTCCTTTCTTTCAAATTTGCAAAGTTGGACAAGCGTACTCGTCCCTACTCTTCATCCTTCACTTTTCATTCATGTTTACTGGGGCAACAAAGGCATCGCCCTCTACTCTTCGATAATATTAATTGGAATATCTAATCCCTTTACCATATCTTCAATATTATCTTCTTTTTTTGCTACATATTCTGATGCATCAATATATTTAATTCGCATTTCTTTTCCACATTCCATGGATACTAGTTTTACAATTTCTTGCATATTTTCTGGTCTTTGTAATAAGTCTTTTCCAAATTTGGTTAATCCATTTGGGAAAATAATCTCAATTGTTAAATCATCTTTTTGTTTTGCTTTGGTATTTACTAAATTTGAATACAATATCATTTTTCCTGAAGTTTTTAAACTGTCTACTACTTTTGGCCAATACTCTTCCGATGTTAAATTTGCAAGATTTGCTTTTGGTACTGGTTTGTTTGCTTCTTGTTTTATTGGTGCTACTTCTTTTTGTGGTATATTAGGCGTAGTTTGTTTTACTACAATATTTCCACTATTTACTTTTTCTTCTAACTCTTGAACTTTCTTTTTTAACTCATCCATTCCATCATAATTCACATTTGTGGATAATTTGATAATTCCTGTTTGTAAAATGATTTCTTTTTGGGATGACCATTTAATGTTATTTTCTATTTCTGATAATTCATAAATCAAATTAATTAATTTTTCTTTTGAAACCTCATTAGAAAGCTTCTCAATTTGAGATAACTCTTCTTGATTGTATAGGCTCAAATTTTTACTTGTTTTATATACTAAAATGTCTTTTACATATTTAATAATTTCCCATAACAAATTGGTTAAATCTTTTCCATCCGATAAAACCTCTTCTAAAGTTTGCAATGCCTCTTCTGGTTGGTTTGCAATAATTGCTTCTACAATACGATTTACAAATGTTATCTTGGGGATTCCTACCAATGCTTTTACCATATCTACATCGATTTTTCCATCTTGCTCTTGGCTACATCTTTCTAGAATACTTAAGGCATCTCTTGCAGCACCTTCTGCTAAAACTGCAATTACTTTTAATGCTTCTTCTGTAATATCAATGTTACTTTTTTCGCAAACCACTTTTAGTCTTTTTACAATATCTAAATCCGAAAGACGTTTAAAATCAAAACGTTGGCATCTTGAAAGAATCGTTGCTGGTAGTTTTTGTGGTTCGGTTGTTGCTAAAATAAACTTGACATGTGCAGGTGGTTCCTCTAATGTTTTAAGAAGTGCGTTGAATGCTCCTGTAGATAACATATGCACCTCATCAATGATATAGATACGATATTTTGCAAGAGTTGGTAAGAAATTTACTTCGTCACGAATGGAACGAATATCCTCTACACTATTGTTTGATGCTGCATCCATTTCTACTACATCTGTTAAAGAACCATCTAACATCGCTTTACAAATTTCACATTCATTACAAGGTTCTCCCTCTTTTGGATTTAAACAGTTAATCGCTCTTGCAAATATTTTGGCAGATGTTGTTTTTCCTGTTCCGCGTCCTCCATTAAATAGGTATGCATGACCAACCCTACCAAATATAATTTGGTTTTTTAATGTTTTAGTTATATGGTCTTGTCCTACCATCTCACAAAATGTTAATGGTCTATATTTTCTGTATAATGCTGTATATTCCATTTTGTTTCACCTCTTTAAAAAATTCTTATACCTCTATGGAAAACAACTTCCACATAATCCACTACTTATTGCTGCTTCGTTTCCGACCTGACAAGATTCATAGCTTTTTATCAGAGTTGTTCTCCATACAAGTATAAGAGTCGTTCTTTTGCCATTATATAATGAAAATATGATTTTAGCAAGAGGTATGGGAAATTTTTTAATACAGATTTTTATCATAACTCCTTTACTGTTTTATGTCAATATGATATAATAAGCATATCTGCAAATAGCTTTTGAAAGGAGTTGCTTATGGATAAAAACAGGAACAATAATATTGTACAATTTGATCAGTTTCGGCAAAAAGAGCCCAAAGATAATACTCCAACGATTTGCTTAGGAACTCTTTTTCTTGATTTATTACTATCTTATGATGGTACAAGCATTTACGTTCGACCTTCGTATGAGTTAAAAGATGGCTTGCCGGATGACTTGCTTGATTCTTTTAACGAAATGTTGGAAAAGATATTTCCCGAAGCTCTACAAATGCTCTTTGAGCTTTACAAATCTCATCGGTAATTCTTGAGCTGGCACAAAATAGTGCCAGCTTCTTTTTTGTATATGAATTATTAAAAATATTTAAATTAATACTTTAGGCTAAAACTAGAAAAATTTATAAATAATTCTCTTTACATTCTACTATATTTAAATTAATACCAGTAAGAAAAATAAATCAATCAATCGTAAGAGGCTTTACATTCTACTATATTTAAATTAATACTTACTCTGTCAAAGCATCTTTTTAGTGCCATTGCATACTTTACATTCTACTATATTTAAATTAATACCCCTGTTAGGTGTTGCAGTAAAACCTAGTAAAAGTCGCTTTACATTCTACTATATTTAAATTAATACCACCTGCATTGTTATGTATGTCTACAGCTAGGTCCTTTACATTCTACTATATTTAAATTAATACTTGCATTATGACACCTTTGAGGAATAGGACAATTTAACTTTACATTCTACTATATTTAAATTAATACGTGCAGGTGTTACTGCACCTGTTAGACTAGTAATCACCTTTACATTCTACTATATTTAAATTAATACACACATTAAAAGATAGCGTAGGAGCTCAATTAGAACTTTACATTCTACTATATTTAAATTAATACCTATTTGTGTTTCTTCCTGTATGTCTTTCCATTCCTTTACATTCTACTATATTTAAATTAATACTACAGACCATAACGTTTTTTGCCCAAGTCGATATATCTTTACATTCTACTATATTTAAATTAATACCATATAAATATTTCAGTTTTGTTTCCAGTTAAATCTACTTTACATTCTACTATATTTAAATTAATACAATACAACTAGTCCATCTTCTATGCTCTTTTTTCTATCTTTACATTCTACTATATTTAAATTAATACCTACACGCCGTTCAACTGCTTTAGAAGATTTTTTCGACTTTACATTCTACTATATTTAAATTAATACTGCATAAATTGTATAAAACAATACTTTGAAAGCACTTTACATTCTACTATATTTAAATTAATACCTTAAACTATATATATATTTATTTATATATAAAACCTTTACATTCTACTATATTTAAATTAATACATCTTTATTTCCAATTTGTGCTGATTTTGCAAAGACCTTTACATTCTACTATATTTAAATTAATACAGGACTCGAATAAACTTGCTTATATCAAGCTTTTTATCCTTGCTTTCTGTCTATCTTATCATATATGCTATCATATTAAACATAAAAATTCAACATTTTGGTAAAATCCCTTTATTTCAACACTTTCCTCTTCTGTCGTACCCCTATACTTTTTACATTAATACACATCGACAGATATTTTATAAAAAGTTAGATGTTTTATCTTCTTCTATTTTCCCTAAGAATTCCTTTTCTAACCATTTTTGACTTCTACTTTTAAATAAAATTACACTATCTTTCTCTTCTCTTATATATTCGTCTAATTCTGACTTTAACTTTATTGCTTGTGATTCTAATAACTCTCCTTCGAATACAGAATTTTGAATATGTACTAAATATTTTTTACACGTTTTAAATACTTTCCTTAATACTCTTTGTCCTTCTTTTTCTTCTAAATTAATATCATATACTAAAATTACATACATATTACCACCATATTTTAAACCCTTCATATGGTATATCTTCTGTAAAATATTTTATTAATTTATATAACTCTAGTCTCATTAAATATTCATATGTCACTTCTCTTCCTAACTTCTTATGTTTTATGGTAGTTTGAAGTCTTTTATCTATTTCTTTTGTTATTTCTTTTCTTGCATTTTCTTTAATGTATAGAAAATTTAATTCTTTTTCAAAGTCTTTCTCTGTTATTTGCTTTTTGTTTAGCATTGAAAAGATTAACCTATCTGCTAAAATTGGTTTAAATATTTCTGATACATCTAAACAAAGTGAGAATCTTCTTTCTGATGGCTCGTGTAAATAACTAATTGTTGGGTTTAATTGGGTTTTATATATTTCACTTAGCACTCTAGTATATATAATGGTATTAACATATGATATAAGTGAATTTATTGCATTATCTGGTGGATTTTTTACCCTTTTTTCAAACTCTATATCTTGATTTATTATTGTATTCCATGATGCATAATAACTTTTTCTAATATTACCCTCTATTCCCATTAACTCTTGTACATTTTTACATTGAGATATTTGTTTTCTTAAATATTCTATTTCTTGCATATATACACTTAAATCTTTTCCTCTATTGTTATAATATACTAAATTTCTATAAATATTATAGGCTGCCGCGTCAATAAATGCTTTTGCTACCTCTAACCTTTTCTTTTTATTTGTATAGCTTTCTACTTGTTTAACTAATAACTTTCCTGATACTAGTTGCTCTTTCGGATAATATGTACCTGTGTAAAAACCATAATAGTTAAAAAAGTGAACTGAAATTCCATACTTTCCTAAAAAATTTAATAGGCTTGTATTAAAGTCAAATTCTGTCATAACATAAATATCATCTACCCTTTCTATAGGTATCGATTTTTTAGTATTATCTTTATATACAATTTCTAAAGAATTATCTTTCCTCTGTATTCTTCCACTTTTATATAAATAATAAGACTGTTTCATTTTCTCGCCTCCTATACATAGCACAAGTCATAGTATGAACATTTTTTACAAATCTTCTCTTTAATTACTTCTGGTGGTTTTTCTTTTGTTACTATTTCCTGTATATTTTTTATTACATTCTCAATTATTTCTACGTCCTCTTTTTCTAATACTATTTCTTTTGTCTGCCTCAATAATGGATAATCTATTTTTGCCTCTAACGTTTCTACTCCTTTTTGTTTTAAATAATACATATAATATTTTAATTGCCAAATTCCTGCTTCCTCTATTGCTTTTGTCTTTTTTACTTCATGTAGTACAGCTCCATCTTTTATAAAGTCTATATTTATTGTGTTATCTATTAATATTGACTTTTTCTCTCTTTTATAGCTAGTTTCATCTATGGTTTTTCCAATTGACACTAATTCACTATTTTGCTCCATATTTATTTCATTGGCAAAATACCATAGCTTTCTTTGACATATGAAATAGTAATATATCATTAAACCAGTTACTCTCTCCATATAGCTCTCCTATTCATCAAAATATCCTATATTTTGCATATCTTTCATAATAAGCCCATTTCCTTGTTTTGTTTCTTTATTGAAGTCATATATATAGCTTGTCCTATATACATTACTCTTCTTATAAAATAGTTCTTCTTTATCTTTTATTAGTTTTGGATGCCATCTAACATTAATTGTATAATTTGCTATCTCTTCTTTTACTTTTATTTTTTCTCTTATAGATGATGTTTTTGAGTTTAATATATCTTTCCACTTTTCTATTTTTCCTTCATTATCTAAATATTCATATATATTATCTGGTATTAAAGATATGTTCTGTATATTCCTAAATTTTTCATTAACTTCTTGTTTTTGTATGCTATTGGGTCTTATATCTTTTAATAAACTAATTATATATTTAATATTTTTATAATATTTTGAATCTTTTAATTTTTCATTTTTATTCAAGTCAAAGATATTTTCTATCATATTTTGTTTTAAATCTTCTTTTAAATATTTATTACCATATTCTTTATTATATTTTTTTATTTCTTCTAATGTATATTCATATATATCTGAATCAATAATATATGGCACACCATTTCTATTATCTAAAATATATACATTTGGCTTTTCATTATTATATAATCTCTTTCTATATACCCTTCCCATTCTTTGAAACAAACTATCTATACTACACATTTCTGTAAACAAAATATCAAAGTCTATATCTAAACTCGCTTCTACAATTTGAGTTGATATCCAAATACCATTTTGTTGATTTTTTTCTTTATCTCCAAATTCTAAAATATAATCTTCTAGAACTTTTCTATCTTCTTTTATGTAATGGCTATGTAACAAATGTACATTTGAGTCTTTCATAACATTGTATATCTCTTGAGCTCGTTTTATTGTATTTACTATAATTAATACTTTATTTTCTTTCCCTAATCTTCTGATTTCTTCATAATTAAATTTGTCTGATTTTAATAGCTCAATTTTATGTCGTTGCATTATATGTGGTTTGAAACTCTTCTCTTGTTTTTTGTATGGAATTTTTAGATAATCCATTATAGAATATAATAGCGGTGAAAAAGTAGCTGTAATAATTGCAAATTTTCCTCCCATTTGTGTAATCATACTTAGTCCTATAAGTATATATGCTAACAATTCGGGGGAATACATTTGTATTTCATCAATAACTATTTTTGAATAGCTTAAAGTAGCTAAAATTTCTTCATAACCTGTGTATCTAAAAGCTATTTTAAATAGTTGATCTATTGTAGTAATTATTAATGGGCTAGACATTCTTTTTGCTCTATGATATTTGTTTAAATCATTTTCATAATAAGAATGAGCGTCTGAATGTAATAATAATGCTTTATTATATCCTATATTTTTCGTAATTCTTTGTTCCATTGCATTGATTGATACTTTTAGTGGTAAAGTATAAAATGTTTTTTGTTTTCCTGCCCACAACAGTGCTGCTTCTGTTTTCCCGCTTCCAGTATATGATATTACAACTAAGTTTTCTTCCTCATTTTTCATCATATATTTTTGTACTTCTCTATAATTATTATTAAATTTTTCTTTTGTGATTTCTTTTATTTTATCTGAAATAGTCATACCCTTTTCTTCTGGTATTTCTTCTATATTAACTCCTTTTTCGTCTAAACTTGCCACATAATCAAGTTTATTTAGAAATCCTTTTATTAATATATATGGCTTGCTTTTTAATATTTCAATGTCTATTTCTTTATTAGAGTTTAATATGTATTTTTTTGAATACATTTTTATTGTTTTTTCTATCCCTAAATAATTTGCCTGCTTTATTAGGTCTTCAATATCTTCCTTTTGTATTTGTTTTTCTTCTCTATCATGATGATAGTATACTGAACTTAGTAATATTTTTGTTTTTTCTAGTCCATATTTTTCTTCATACAACGCTGTATCCATTAATAGAGGACTTAAAAAATTATGTGGTATTTCATCTCTTTCATCAATTTGTTCTAATAATTCTCTTTCCATATATTTCAACTTTTTATATAATTTATTTTGAAACTTCGAATTTATTTTCCCTAAATCATGATAAATAACCGCTTCTTTTAATAAGTCCCATTCTTCTGATTGCATAATATTGGGATATATGGATTTTATAATTTCATACTGACGTAATAAATCTTCTGTATGCTCTTTTATTGTTTTTTCTCCCTCAGTTTTTGCTAAACCTTTATTTACCATATTTTTCTCCTTTTATGCAAAATATATAATATCTTCTCCATCTGTTGTTATTGCTGTTCCTTGATATATATTTGAGTTTTTACCAAAATGTTTTGCTAAAATTTGCTCATCCCAATATCTAAGTTTAGTTTTAGCATTTATAGTATATTTTTTATTTAATTTATATACAGTTCCTATATAATCTGCTTCACTTTCCTCTATTTCTAAAATTGGCACATACATATCATATCTTAAAGAATAATCTTCCTCTAAAATTTTATTATTAACTTCGACATATTTTACATCTTCTATTATTAGTAAGTCTTCTTTTCTGCCTAAGCTCAGGTATTCTTTTGGTTTTTTTAGTCCCTCATATATTATTTTTAGATATTCATCATTAGTAGGTTTTATATGTATTACTAATTGTATATTTGTTAATAGTTCTATATATGCTGGCCCTACCGTTAAACCTGTATTATTATCATCTGATGAAATTTTTACTGAGTGCCTAGTTGAATCATAAAATTTAGGTTTAAATTCATATCTCGTATATAATTCATTTACCTTTGAATAATAATTACCTTGTATACTAATTTGCATATCAACATATTTTTTAAAATTACATGCTGTATGAATCATTCCTATTACAGTAGAATATGGTGGTAGAGGATATGTTTCTTTTATTTGCATACTACTTGGCTTTCTATAAGATGCTAATGTCTGTCTTGCAATTACTTTTATTGCTTGCACTTAGCATTCCTCCTCCACTTTCTTAATAAGATTATCAAAGAACTCGTTTACTTTTATTGCATTTAATTTCTCTTTTATTTCATCATTATTGCTTAATTTTCCATATATATATCCTACTTGAGTATTTTCTTTTATATCTTCATCTGAATCTATTATTTCTTTTAATATTAGAGTATCCAATTTATTCTTTTGTAATTGAATTCTATTTTCAAAAAATGGATTTTTTCTTTCATATATTCCACCTATTGTAAATATTGGTGATAAATTTTCTCTTCTTCCTCTTATATCACGATATAAAAATTGTATTGTTCTTAATAGTTCTTTTACTCTTTTCTTTTTTTCGTCTTCTTCTATTTCTATATCATTGTCGATACCTACTTTATCTAAGTCAATTGTTAGAGTATATGCATAGTAAGATTTATGAATTTCGCTTTGTGCTATTGAATTTGAAGAATTAATTCTTTTTGCCATTCCCATATTAGTTAAAAAATCTGTATCTGCTTCAAATTCTTCTAATGAAATTGCATTACTTAGTCTCGCTACTGCACTCCTTGTAGTCGCATTATCTCCTCCTTTTGTTTTCATATATCCAAATAAATCGATTTCTGGGTAGTCTACTATAGTACATTGTGGATGAAATTGAATTACTTTTTTATCTCCTTGCCCCATTGGTTCTACTGGTGTATTATCCCATTTTAATTGTTCTATTATATTATATCTTAATGCTTGTCTAGAAATATAAGTATATGAACTTCCATCTCCTCTTGTTATTTTTTTTAAGTTTGCAATATTATTATATCCTTCTGCATAATTGCTACTTTCAGCTTCTATCACCATCGTTATTGTTAATCCTTTATTCTTCATTTATTTTCTCTCCTTTTCTATCAACTATTTTTCCTAAGCCATATATATATGAATAACCTAATAGTTTAAATTCTTCTGGTTCTTCTATTAGATTTAACATTGCCTTACCATTTGGCATTGGTAAATTTAGACCTCCATAGAATAGTGTAAATATCTTCATAAATTCTATTACGCTATTTGCCTTCAATGCTATTTGTAATTTATACTTGTATGATTCCAATTTATTTTTATTCTCATTATTTTTATAAAAATAAATTTGTAATTTCTCTCCTGCTTTTATCATCTCTTCTATATATTGTTTTCTTTCTTCCATATTAATTCCTCCTTTCATTGTTATGGCTTCTATTTTTAATATTTGCGGTATGTATTTTATACTGTTTTTTGTTATTAATTTGTCTATTATTTTATATTGTTTTACTCCTTGCATTGTATTGTTTAATATTTCTTCATATATTTCACTTTCAATCAATTGCTCAAAATATTTTGAAGCTTTTTTGATAATTTCTAACTTATCTTTTGATAACATATTAAACTCGTAATATTGCTTGTCTTTTTCTCTTACTCTCTTTATTACTTGTATATTTTTAGGCTCATTTTCTACTTGACTTTCTATTCCTATCCTTTTTATATAATTAGCTATAACTTTGTGATATATAATATTAAAATCATTTTCTTGTAATAATTCTTTTGTTTGAATTGTATCGTTATTAGCTTTTAAACTTGAGAAGCTCTCATTACTATTTATAAATATTGCAGTATTTCCAATCATATAAAATCCTAGTGGTATACATGAGTATATTAAATTGCATATTGGACATATGTACGCATCTTCTTTAAAATTCCAAAATGCTGAATTTTTCTTTTTCATATCTACTCCAACATCATTTAGCCAACTCATTCCGTATGCTTCTTGTTTATTTATACTACTTCCACATTCTATACATTTATATTCGCCTTTTATTTCTTTTTGAAAATGCTTTTGGGCTGGTATTACAAATACTTTCTTATATTCTTCTTTCATATCATTTTTATTTGAAGACCTATTCAGAAATGATACATTACTCCAAAAACAGTTTATTTTTGTATAAATAATATCTTTCATACAATATGTTTGTTTATTTTTCTCTATATGCCCTATTATTTTAAGTAAGATTTCTCGTTTGTTTTCTTTATTTTTTTCTTGCTTTAGCTTGTTTAATAATTCATATGGATTTTCTTCTGATTCATTTTTTATAATTTCAAAACCTGATTTATAACTTGCACTTTCTATTGCATCTTTTACAGACTTCTCTATGTGTTGTAATTCTTTTAGTTGTTCTTCTAAATTTAGTTGTATTAATCTCTCTTTATAATTTATCGTTCTATACCATTTAGTATCTTTCTCAAATGTATCCATCATTGCTTTAAAATAATGTTCTTCAAAATTATCAAGAGCTTGTTTTTCTATTCCTATGCAATTTCCTTTTATGTGTATTAAGTCTGTTCTTTCTACTTTATCTAAAACTCTATAAAATCCTAAAATTCCACTATTATAGAGAAAATTATTTAATAATATTTTAAATTGTTCCATTTTTCCTCCTTTCTTATATTAATTCGAACAAGCCGAATCCCATGGCCTTCTTCGCACCGCATTCCTGCTTTATATAGGTACTCGAGTAGTTCTATATTCCCTTGTAATTCGAACGAACCTACTGTACATTCGATCATCTTTTCATATAAAGGAATCACTATTTTCTTAGCTTGTATAGGTATTATTTTAAAGTCTTGTAGTAAGCTCGTATCTAAATTTTCTGCTTTTATTTGTTCTTCAATGTTAATTTTTAAGTATTTTTCAAATTCTTGCTTATCAATTCCATAATATAAGTCTTTTAATGTTTCTCGATTATGATTTCTTACAATTAGAGGAGATGACATTTTAACTTTTATACTACTTTGAATAATTTTATTTTCTGGAATCATACAGATATTAGTTAATGTCATGGAATTTTTATTAAGTGAAAACTTTTGAAATTTCTGTTTTAGAAATGAGTTGTATAAATGCAAGCCGTGAATATAATTGTATGCAGAAAACACAATTGAAAATTGATTATCTTGCATAGTTATTTCTTTTTTATTAAATTTTGGTTTTGATAAAATAGGTGCGAATGTGAATGTTTTTTTGTTGTTATTATTGTATATTTCTTGAAATAAATTTTCATCATATTGTTGTAAAGCGTGTTTTATCCAACTTATGATTGATTTTCTGTATTGTATATCTAGTGTATTATTTTCTAATCGGAATACTAATTTTAGCCTCATATATTTCCTCCTTTCTTATCTGTTTTTTCCCATTATACATTTAAAAAGCTACAATTTATGTCGAAATTTGTAGCTTTTTGAATCTTTTTATATTTTATTCTCTTGATAAGTTCAATCAATATTTATTATCTAAAAGGTTGTTTTATGTTCTTCTTTATTCACTTCTATACTCTTCTTCCTCTTCTGCAATCTTTAGTCCCTTATCAACATGTTCCTCTTCATCAATTGCATATGTAATCCCATTATCGTTCCATTTCTCTATATAATGGCACAAATACTTTTTTAATTTTTCATCACAAATATATAAATAAGTTCCTCTCATCCCTCTTGTGCACATAGTAGTATATATGTTTAAAATGTATTCTAGTAATTGCTCATCTGTAGTGTTGCTTTTTCCCTTTTGATCATAATAATTGTCCCTATCAATATAGATTTTATGATTAATGTCATCATATTTTATTTCATTTCCAATAATGATTCCTGTATAATTCAAATCATATCCTTGTGTTGTATGGATACAGCCGATTTCATTAATAGCATTTGGTGAGTTTATCCAGTCTCTTCGTCTAGTATTCCATATGTATTTATGACCATCTATTTCTATTTCATATAACCTATTTTTCTTAATTTGATCTAATGTCTTCTTTCTATTTTTCCACTTCCATGCAAATCCTGCTAATGTTCTAGATAGTCCATATACTTTGTTTTTCGACTTTATGGTATTAATTAATTCTTCTATATCATCAAAAATTTTAAAATCATATTCTTTAAATGTTTCTACTTTCTTTGGTGGATTGTTACTAAATATTGCATTTACATATTGCACATACTTGTCTCCTCCTAATAAGCATCTTATTTGTGTTTTTAAAGAATAACTATGGGTTGTTGGTTCTTTTTCTAGTTCTCGGAAAACTTCTTTTTTGATATCAGTTGGTTTTATTGTTTGTTTCTTATCATAAAGAAATATTTGACACTTACTTTGGATCTTTATCCAATCTAATTCGTTTCCCTCGTCTCCTAAATTAAACTTTTCGTTATTATTATCAAAAGATTGATAATTTGTTAAGTTTTGTCTTTTTCTTAATCTATGTGATTCATCTACAATTAATAAATCATACTTTTCATTGCTATTTGCCACATCAGTTGGACTAAGTACCATTTTAGAGTTTAATCCTTTTACTTCTCTAAATACCTTTTTTAGAGTTTCTCTTAAATTGTCCATAGGAATGACTAATCCTATTTTTGATATATCGATTGAATCTTTTATTTCTAAAATTTCCTTTATATCTTCTTCTAAATCCTCTTTATTTAAATAAGCATTTTTTTCTTCTGTTAATAGCTTCATTAAGTATATTCCTAAAATCGTCTTTCCCGTACCAGCACCACCATGTACAATAAATGTTGAATTTTGCTTGGCTTTTATATCTTTTGCTAATGTATGTAATATTTCATTTACAATATCATATTGATCTTGTGTTAAAGCTTTATATGGTGAATACTTGAATAAATTAGAATTTTCAACAATTTCTAAATCATTCACAACCATTCCTTCTTTTTTTAGTTTCTTCCAAATGTCCCTAAATTCTACCTCATATTTTTCTCTTTCATAATAATCATGATATTGTAATCCGCCATTTCCATTTTGAAGTTTGAACTTTCCATCTGCTGACATATGTTTTATTAAAAATGCTTCTAAATCTAAAATAACCGATTTATTGAATTTATCGCTACTTATTACATCAATATATTTTAACTTTTTTCTTTGAAAATTACTTAAATGTTGCTTTGCTCTCACGTAGGCATTTGTTGTTTCTCCAATATAAGCTTCTTTATCATTGTTTATGATATATACAACAGGCCATTTATTACCAAATTTAGTTTGTCTTAGTTTTTCTACTACATCTTTGTCAAATTTATATCTCCCAATATTAAACATGCTTTTAATTTTTCCCCCACAAAAATTATTACAATTTATTATATTTTGTACTTACTCCTTTTGCTTTTTCTACTGGATATTTTTTCTTTGTTTTTTCTAATTTCTTTAATATGATTTCTTCCGGATCAACTTCTAATTTCATTGCCATTTGTATACAATAGGTAAATACATCCGCTAATTCTTCATATACTTCTTCTTTATTATAATTTTCACTATCCCATTGAAAGCATTCTAATAGTTCTCCCGCTTCAATTACTATCGATTTTGCTAAGTTTTCTGGTGAGTGAAATCGATCCCAATCTCTTTGCTCATTAAATTGTTTTATTTGTTTCATTAATTCTTTCATATTTATTTTCCCCCAACTCTAACTTGTACAATTTATTTTCTGCCAGACAAATTTTAGTTATCCTACTTCTTTTTGTATCTAATATGTTATCATATTTTGTCGAATTTTACTAGTATCAAATATTCATTTCCACTTCCTTCAATCTCGTATTTATCTTTGTTTCCATAGAATACAAAGAAGAATCCAATTGAAGTGAAACCTAATATGTTCACTTCAATTGGATTCTTTTTTTATTTCAATATCTCCCACATTTCTTCTTTAAATCCTATTAATATTCCTTTATCTGATATCACTAATGGTCTTTTTATTAGCATTCCATCACTTGCTAATAACTCTATCTTTTCGTTTTCACTCATGCTTGCTAATTTATCTTTTAAATTCAATTCTTTATATTTCAACCCACTTGTATTAAACCATCTTTTGATATCTTGTCCACTTTTTTTAATCCATTCGGTTAGCTCTTCTACTGTTGGTGTTTGTGTTACAATGTTTCTATCCACAAACACAATATCATTTTCCTCCAACCATTTTTTTGCTTTCTTACAAGTTGAACATTTTGGATATTCGATAAACATATTTTTCATTATACTCATTTCCTCTTTTCTAATCTAATATCTCTTAAACACAAGTTCATCCATTCCGATTTGGTAGTTTGTTGTTCCTTCTTGTGTTAGGTCTCCTTTTGGGATTTCTAGTGTTACTCTTGCTTTGTAGTTTTTGTCTGATTTTAATTCGATGGATAGGTCGAAGGATATTTTGCAGTTTAGTTCTTCGTTTGTAATTCCTGCTTTTGCAAGTAGGGTTCCATCGTGTCTTATTTCTTCGTCTTCGTTTGATGTGTATTGTCCTAGGTTTTGGTTTACGATTCTTAGGAAGACAAGTCCTCCTTGGTTTGAGATTTGTAGGTTTCTTATGTCTGTTTTTTCTTCGTTTCCAATATATTCTAGTGTGTCTGTTATTTGATATTGTTCTTCGTTATGATATACACCATTTTCTACACTTTGTGGATTGTATAAGACGATTTCTCCTTTTTTAGGTGCTTTGTCGATTTCAAAATTACTGAAAATAACTTTATCGATAATTTCTTGACTTCCATCGTTTTTATTTTTTTGAATATCAATATAGATATCATTATTTTGTATTAAATTTAAGTCCCATTTACTTTGTGCATTTTCTTTTTGTGTTCCTGAGGCATTACTAATAACCATAATTTTGGATACTTGAAATGGAATGCTAGATTCCCCTTCTACACTGTATTTTACAATAATACTAATAACCGCAATGGCAATGATTGCGATAATGACGATAACAATGTTTTTTCTTAAAAATTTTGATCGTTCCATTTCGTTCTCCTTTTTTAATATTGTGGCGGAGAGAGTGGGATTTGAACCCACGGTAGGGTATCACCCTACATATGTTTTCGAGACATACACCTTAAACCACTCAGACATCTCTCCATATCTATATAAACACGCTCTATCTTGCATAATAGCGCTATTTTCTTACTACTTTTTCTTACTTTTTCGTAGTTCTTTAAAGAATTGTTTTAATAAGGCTTCGCAGTCTTGTTGTAAGATTCCAGTTTCGATTTCTACTTTATGATTGAATGTATAGTCTTCTAATAGATTAAATACCGAACCACATGCTCCTGTTTTTTCGTCCATTGTGCCTATGTACACCTTCTTTATTCTTGCATTGATTAAGGCCCCTGCACACATAGAACATGGCTCTAATGTTACATACATTTCGCAATCGGTCAATCTCCAGCTTTCTAGCTTTTTGCTTGCTTTGCTGATGGCTAATATTTCTGCATGTTTTGTGGTATCTTTTTTTCCTTCTTTTACATTATGTGCTCTTGCAATTACTTTTCCATCTTTTACAATAACAGCTCCTACTGGTACTTCTAGTTTTTCATATGCTTTTAATGCTTCTTTTAATGCTTCTTTCATAAATTTTTCTTGTATATTCATCTACTTTTCACTCTTCACTTTACTCTCTTCACTCTTGCCGTAAGGCAAGTTTGGTGTACCCAGAGGGACTCGAACCCCCATCGGTCGCTTAGGAGGCGACTGCTCTATCCTGCTGAGCTATGGATACATGCATAATTTAGTATATACTATTTTTTTATTTATTTCAATGAATAAGCTAGAATTTTTGAAAAATAGCTTGTATAATAATGGGTATAGTAAGGAGAGAATTTTATGCAAAAAATATTAAGTCATTTAAGAAAAGCAATTGAAGATTATCATATGATTGAAGAAGGAGATAAAATAGCAGTTGGTTTATCTGGTGGAAAAGATTCGATTACCCTGCTTTCTGCATTAAAAGCATTGCAACGTTTTTATCCAAAGAAGTTTGATTTGATTGCTATTAGTGTAGACCCAGGCTTTGAATTTTTTAACCGTGAATTTTTAAAAGAAATTTGTGATAAACTTGATGTTCCTCTTTTTTGTGAAGAAAGTCATATAAAAGAAATTGTATTTGATATTCGAAAAGAAAAAAACCCTTGTTCTTTGTGTGCCAATCTTCGCCGTGGTATTTTAAATACAACAGCTATTCGTGAAGGTTGTAACAAGATTGCTCTTGGTCATAATGAAGATGATGTGCTAGAAACATTTTTATTAAATTTATTTTACACAGGAAGTATTTCTACCTTCGCTCCAGTTAGCTATATGGACCGTTCTAAAATGACACTCATTCGCCCTCTAATTTATACACCAGAAAAAGAAATCAGAAGATTTGTGAAAAAAAATAATATTACAGTTATGCCAAAGGCTTGCCCTATGGATGGTGTTTCCAAACGAGAAGATATGAAAAAAATGATTCAAGATTTACAAATTGATATTCCGCATGTTCGTGCTAATTTGTATGGAGCAATTGAAAGAAGCAATATAAAAGGATGGAAAGCAGACAAATAATCGTCTGCTTTCCTTTTTCTATTTTACAACATCTAACACTGCTTGTTTTAGGGTTTCTAGTTCTTGTTCTACATTTTCTTTTGAATTTGCTTTGATTCCCATATAGAATTTGATTTTTGGTTCTGTTCCAGATGGACGTGCACAACACCATGCATCATTTTCTAATTCGTAGTATAGTACATTTGAGGTTGGTAATTCTATTTTGGTTGTTTCGTTTGTTTGTAAATTAATACATTGGCTTGTTTTATAGTCTTTTGCTTTTAATACTTTGTATGTTCCAAATGTTTTTGGTGCATTTTGTCTTAGGTTTTCCATAATTTGTTTTATTTTTTCTGCTCCATCTGCACCTTCCATTGTTAGTGAAACAAGACCTTCTTTATAATAACCATATTTTTTGTACATGTTTTCCATTTGGTCTATTAATGTTAATCCTTTTGATTTATAATATGCTGCTGCTTCACAAAGCATCATAACTGCTGCAATTCCGTCTTTGTCTCTTGCATGAGTTCCCGCTAAGCAACCATAGCTTTCTTCAAATCCAAATAGATACTCTCTATTTCCTTTTGCTTCAAATTCTCTTATTTTTTCTCCAATAAATTTGAATCCAGTTAATACTTCCATTAATTCAATGTTGTATTCTTTTGCAATGGCATCTGCTAAATTGGTTGATACAATTGTTTTTACTAATACTCCATTTTCTGGTATTGCATTTTGTTCTCTTTTTTGGCTTAATAGATACTCTGCAATTAGCATTCCAGACATATTTCCAGTAAATCCTTTATATTCTCCTGTTTTAGAATCTTTTGCATATACACCAAGTCTATCCGCATCTGGGTCAGTTGCAAGCACAATATCTGCATCTACTTTTTTTGCAAGTTCTAATGCTAGTTTAAATGCTTTTGCATCTTCTGGGTTTGGATAATCTACGGTTGGAAAGTCTCCATTTGGTGCTTCTTGTTCTGGTACAACATATAGATTTTCAAATCCAAGTTCTGTTAAGATTCTTTTTACTGGTGTTGCTCCTGTTCCATGTAATGGTGTATATACAATTTTTAAATCTTTTTGTACTTGTTTGATAATCTCTTTATTGATTACTAATTTATTTAGTTCTTCCATATAACGATTATCAATTTCTTCTAATATACTATTGTATAAGCCTTGTTTTACTGCTTCTTCTTTATCCATTGTTTTAATACTTGCATAATCGGTAACCATATTAACTTCGTTTATGATTTCTTTATCGGTTGGCGCTACAATTTGTGCTCCATCCTCCCAATATACTTTATACCCATTATATTTTGGCGGATTGTGGCTTGCTGTAATCATAATTCCTGCTGTACATTTTAATTCTCTGGTTGCAAAAGATAATTCTGGTACTGGTCTTAATTCACGAAATACATAGGTTTTAATTCCATTCGCATTTAGGATTAGTGCAGTTTGTTCACTAAATTCTTTTGACATATGTCTTGAGTCATAGCTAATTGCGACTCCTTTTTCTTGTACACCTTTTTTAATAATGTAGTTTGCAAGTCCTTGTGTTGCTTTTCCTACAGTATATTTATTCATTCGATTAGTTCCAATTCCAATAACTCCTCTTAGTCCACCTGTTCCAAATTCTAGGTCCTTATAGAATCTATCTTTTATTTCTTCTTCATTTCCTTCTATTTCTAATAATTCCTTTTTGGTTTCTTCATCAAAATTTGGATTATGACACCATTCATTATATTTTTCCTTATAATCCATTTGGTTTCCTCCCTTGTATTTTATATTATTTTCGGGTCGATGAGGGCATCGCCCCCTACGGATGATATTGTATAATAGAAAAGACCGAATGTCAAAGATTATTTAACATTTGGTCTTTTTTTGTTTTATTTATTATTTTTTATATAATCCATATATAATTTGCTTGCTGTTTCTGGGCTATCCACACCTTCTGCATTTTTTACTGGCGCAAATTCTTCTTCTCTTTTTACTCTCATTATCGCCATATTGTCTAGTCTTTCGAATGCATCAAATATGAATGCTTCAAATTTATAGGCGTTTGGTACTTCCGGAACCACAATAACACCATTTTTATCAATGTATTTTGCTTTTTTAAAAGCACTATGATATGGTAATCTATTTTTCGCAATTTCTTGAATCGCTTTAATATGAAATAAATTGCACAAAATGTGAGATTCTCCATATAAAAGCTCTCCTGCTTGGTCAACTGCTTCTGCCATTTCATCTGTAATTTCAGTATATTCGATTACACTTGGTCTATCATCTTTTTTGCAAAATACGCCAACTCGTTCTTTTGGATTACTTTTCACAACAGATTTTCCTGCAGCTAGGCATTTATTTTTTGTTGCAAGCCCTGTTAGAATTGGGTCTACCATTTTTGCTAGTACATTATCTACTCCAGCAATAAATACCCACTCAATTCCTCTTTTTTTCATATCTGCAATAACGCCATCTTTTCGCATAGCTTCAAAAATTCCACCATGTCCATCTGCTGCAAGTTTTACCATTCCTGTTTCATCTACTAAGATTTTTCCTTTTGTATCTACCATTGGTAATTCATTTTGAATAAAGAATTTGACATTTTCTTCTCCCATTCCAAAGTAGTTATGTCTTACAAAAAAGTCAGTTGTTCTATAGTTGTTTTCTCTACTTGTCATGATATACCAAGGAATAACAGCACTATATTTTTTTCTTGCTTTTAAAATAGTACTAGCCAATAACGTAAATAGTGGAACTTTTTCTTCTCCTACTTCTAATTCGAAGGTTCCTTTTGGTCCATTGTGTCCGTAGTCTTGTTCCTTGACCACCTGCCATTGTTACAACTGCATATTTTCCTTCTTTGATTTGATTTATTCCACAATCCTCATACTCTTTTCGTTCTTGCTTTTCTAATTTTTGCTTATCAATATATGCTAATGGCTCAATTTTACAATCTTTAAAATCTTTTTTCTTTTGGGTTTGTTTATACAATTCCTCTATTTGCTCAAAATCAATCTTTAAAATTTGGTCTAACAATTCTTCTTTCTTTTGTTCAATCATATTATCATACCAAATTAGTAAATGCTCTTGTTTACATTGTTTTAGCATTTCTTTCACTTTTTCATATTTTTTATCCATCTTAAGCATACTTCCTTTTTTATTTCATTCTATCATTTGATTGCTTCTATATATTATACTATATTAAATGATTCGTCAAGATATTCCACGTAAGATTACTTTTTAAGCTTCCTTTTTTTCTTTGGCAAATACTTCTTCTATTTTTCGAATTCCCGATGTATTTAAAATATATTCATGTGAATTTGTAATTTCAGTCACATTTGTAAATTCCGTAACATCATAGAAATTAATAACTGTTACCAAATTTTGTATGTTACCGTTTTGAATGATTTTTTCCATATACTCATTTACTATTTTGATAAATTCCTTATTTCCATTAATTAAAATTGTTACATTTTGTGCTTGTCCATTTGTTTGTTCTATCATTTGTTTTATTTTGCTATATTTTATAGGATTGACTTTATTCCAATTGATGTTTAAAATTTCATTTTGTAATGCCTCATTTAAATTCATTCTTGATAATACTTCTTCTACATTTACTTTCATATCTTTTTGTAAAATTGTTATTACTTCATCTTTTGCTTCTATTTCCTTACGGATATATGGTAGTATCATTGTGGTAAAATGCATTTCATTTACATAGAACCCACATACTTTTTTCATCTGATTTTCTTGTTCTTTCATCAAACTTTCCCTACCTTTTTCATATGTTTTCAATATTGGTAAATTTTACCATTGTTACAAAAATATGTCAATTATATTTCATAATAAATACAAAGAATTTTTCTTGTTTTTTCGACATTTTCATCTTCACATTTTTCATATTTATGTATAATTTCTTTGTTTTGGTTAATACTTTTTTTAAAGAGAATTTTTAACAAATTAACTTAAATTTTTAAAAAAAGGAGATTTTATTATGAAACCTGTACCATATAATATATGTAAAAGAAATGTTAAATATGCCATTTTATTACTTATTTTATTATTTTTATATGTGTTTGTTAGTGCTTTTTCGTATGTAAATGCAGTATCAAAAGATATTTCTGAAAGTGTTTTTCGTTTGCATGTTATTGCCAATAGTGATGAAAAAGAAGATCAAGAACTAAAATTGAAGGTTCGTGATGCTGTACTTTTGTTTATGAATGACATTGCAAAAGATGCTACTAATAAAGAAGAAGCCATCCAAATAGCAAATGCACATATGGATGAATTTAAGAAGATTGCATTAGACACTATTCATGAAAATGGATATGATTATTCGGTTACAATTAAAATTGGTAATTTTTCGTTTCCAACCAAAACTTATGGAGATATTAGTTTACCTAGTGGCTATTATGATGCTTTACGAATTGAAATTGGAGAAGCAAAAGGCAAAAACTGGTGGTGTGTCATGTTTCCTCCTTTATGTTTTGTAGATGTGAGTTCTGGAATTGTTCCTGAAGAATCCAAAGAGACCATAAAAAATGACTTAGGGCAAGAAGAATTCACCTTAATTTCGAACCAAGAAGATTCTGGAATTCATTTTAAATTTAAGTTAATTGAGTTATTCCAAAATGTAAAGATTACAACAGCAAAAAATTAATATTGTATTTTAGCGGACTTTAAAGTCCGCTCTTTTTTATAAAAAACAGTTGTAAATCCTAGTTGTTTATGATATATTTTTATTGACTTATAAATAAAATGCATTACAAAAGAATGCATTATTGGAGGAATTATTTTGGAAAAACTAGTGATTACAGGAAAAACCCCTTTAAAAGGTGAAATTACCATTAATGGTGCAAAAAATGCAGCTGTTGCCATTTTGCCTGCTGCTTTATTAATAAATGGAATTACCACAATTGAAAATTTACCAAATATTAGTGATGTCAAATTACTATGTGAAATTATAGAAGAACTTGGTGCCAAAATTACTTGGACTGGTAAAAATACCATTACCATTGATGCTAGAAATATTGCTTGTACAAGAGCTCCCCTAGAGCTAACAAGAAAATTTCGAGCTTCTTATTACTTGATTGGTGCTCTTCTTCGGAAGATGTGGTGATGTACAAGTTGGTATGCCAGGAGGTTGCAAACTTGGTGCAAGGCCAATCGACCAACATATTAAAGGTTTTGAAGCTCTTGGTGCTCATGTTGAAGTTGGACAAGGAAATATTACAGCTACTTGCCAAAAACTAGTAGGAACCAATATTTATATGGATATTGTATCCGTTGGTGCAACCATTAATGTTATGCTTGCAGCAGTGTTAGCAAAAGGTACAACAATTATTGATAACCCTGCAAAAGAGCCACATATTGTAGATGTTGCAAACTTTTTAAATGCAATGGGTGCTGATGTTCGTGGAGCAGGTACAGATGTGATTAAAATTAATGGTGTAGATAAATTAGAAGGAAATGTTACATATGCTGTTGTTCCAGACCAAATTGAAGCAGGTACCTTTATGATGGCAGCAGTTGCTTCAAAAGGTGATTTAATTATTAGAAATTGTACAACAAAGCATTTAGAATGTATTAGTGCAAAATTAGTAGAAATTGGTGCACATGTGGAAGAATTAGATGGAGATACCATTCATGTATGGTGTGATACAAGGCCTTTAAAAGCAACTATTAAAACATTACCATATCCAGGATTTCCTACAGATTTACAACCACAAATGGGAGTAGTTCTTACAACTGCTTTAGGAACAAGTATTATTAATGAAAGCATTTGGGAATCTCGTTTCCAATATACCGATGAATTAAATAAAATGGGTGCAAAAATTACGGCACAAGGAAAAACCGCTATTTTTGAAGGTGTTGATTCCTTATATGGTGCTCCTGTTTATGCAACCGACTTAAGAGCAGGTGCAGCATTAATTATTGCTGGTATTTGTGCAGATGGTATAACTGAAGTCTATAATTTAGAACATATTGACCGTGGCTATGAAAATATTGAAGAAAAATTTAGAAGCATTGGTGCCAACATCAAACGTGTAACAGAAGAAGACCCAAGTAGAAATTTAGTAGAGATGTCAGAATAAACTTCTGACTCTTTCTTTATACTTTTAAATGTAGAAAGCAAAGGACGAAAAAGGATGTTAAAATTTTTTAGTTTATATAGTGGTAGTACTGGAAATAGTTTATTACTGCAAAGTGACAATTGTAATTTATTAATTGATAGTGGTGTTAGTGCAAAAAAGGTGATAGATGGTTTAGAACAAGTGGGAACTTCTATTTCGGATATTGATGCTATTTTAGTAACACATGAGCACTCCGACCATGTGCAAAGTTTAGGAACACTTTCCAAAAAATATGATATTCCTGTTTTTGCAAACGCAAAAACATGGGATGCGATGAAATCTCAGAAAGATAAAATTGATGAGCATAATAAAAAATTCTTTGTTAGTAATGAGGATTTTGAAATTAAAGATATTCTAATTCACTCATTTTCGATTCCCCACGATGCTTCTGACCCTTGTGGTTTTAATTTTGTTTCCAATAAGGAAAAGTTTAGTGTTGCAACCGATATTGGACATATGACGACAAATATCATCGATTGTTTAGAAAATAGCAAATTTCTAATGTTAGAAGCAAATTATGAACCTGAAGTATTAAAATGTTCTTCCTATCCTTATTTATTGAAAACAAGAATTGCTGGTCCAAATGGACATTTATCGAATCAATTAGCAGGAAAAACGATTGCTAGATTAATGGACTCTGGATTGAAGGAAGTTATGCTTGGCCATTTAAGTAAAGAAAATAATTTCCCAGAACTTGCTCACAAATCGGTATTAGAAGAATTGCAATATGCAGGTTTTCACGAACCAGACCTGGAAATTAAGGTTGCAAGTAGAACAGAGCCTACTTGCATGACAGAAGGAGGTTTTTATGCTTTCTATTGATATTGTTTGTGTTGGAAAATTAAAAGAAAATTATTTAAAAGATGCTGTTACAGAATATGAAAAGCGTTTATCAAAATATTGCCATATTTCTGTAACAGAATTAGCAGATGAAAAATTACCAAATAAATTAAATGACTCGATTATTTCTGAGATTAAGCAAAAAGAAGCGACTAAAATTTTAGAACATATTAAAAAAGATTCTTATGTCATTTGTCTTGATTTAGCAGGAAAGCAACTTTCTAGTGAAGATTTTTCGAAAAAAATTGATGATATTGGTTTGAATTTTAATAGTTCTATTACATTTGTGATTGGTGGAACTTTAGGGCTTACCAATGACGTATTGGCACGTTCTAATGAAAAGCTTTGCTTTTCCAAAATGACATTTCCTCATCAGCTAATTCGTGTCTTTTTATTAGAGCAATTATTTCGTGCTTTTAAAATTTCCAAAGGAGAAACTTATCATTGGTAGAACTTCCGTCGCGTTTCATGCCCCCCTTTTAAGTAAAGGGGGCTTTCCTATTTATTTTAAATGAAGTTTAGGATAAATCTTCTAATATTGGTAAAACTAATATTAGGAGGTTTTTTTATGAAAAATTCTTATTGGATCGATTCTGTTAATTTTAAATCATTTCCAAAACTAGATAAAGATTTGGATGTTGACGTTTGTATTGTGGGAGGCGGTATTACTGGCCTTTCTACTGCTTATTATTTATCAAAAAATGGTTATGATGTATGTGTGTTAGAAAAAGATAAACTTGCCCATCATACAACTCGGAAATACAACTGCTAAAATCACTTCTCAACATGATTTGTTTTATGATTATTTAATTCAAACCTTTGGTAATGATTTTGCTAAAAGTTATTTAGAGGCAAATGAAACTGCCATTCGAAATATGAAAGAAATTATTGATACAGAAAAAATTGATTGTGATTTTGAATGGCAAGATAATTTTGTTTATACGGATTCGGAAGATGAAGTTATTAAAATAAAAAATGAAGTAACAAGTGTAAATTCTCTTGGTTTTCCTGCTGAATTTGTAACAGACTTTTCTTTACCATTTCCTATTTTAGGTGGTATTAAGTTTCCAAATCAAGCACAATTTCATCCTTTAAAATATTGCAAAGGATTAAGTGATTGTATTATTAAAAATAACGGCCAAATTTATGAAGATACAAAAGTTTATGATGTGAATAAAAAGGATTCTTATTATGAAGTGCAAACTAATGAGCATACTGTCCATGCTAAATATGTTGTACTTGCATGCCATTATCCTATTATTAATGCTCCTGGTTTTTATTTTTTAAAAATGTATCAAGAAACATCTTATATTATTGGATTTACTACCAATTCTCCATTATTTTCTGGTATGTATATTAATACTAAAAGTCCTATTTGCTCCTTACGAACCGTTCCTTACAATGGTTCTAGGTTAGTACTAATGGGGGGCTCTGAGCATAAAACAGGAAGTAAAGAAGATTTATCCAATTGCTATCGTAATTTAGAAAACCATGCAAAAGAACTATATCCCGATGCTAATATCCTATATCATTGGAACACAGAAGATTGTATTTCCTTAGATAAAATTCCTTATATTGGTGAATTTTCGGAATTAATGCCACATATGTATGTCGCAACTGGGTTTAAAAAATGGGGTATGACAACATCAAATGTTGCAGCAAATATTATCACAGATATGATTATGAAAAAAGAAAATCCATATAAAGATACTTTCCGTTCTACGAGATTTCATCCTCTAAAAAACGGAACCGAATTTGTAAATATGTTAAAACAAACAACCGATTCTCTTATTTTAGATAAATTTAAAGTTCCACAGGATACATTACATTCTATTAATAAAGATGAAGGTAAAATTGTTGAAGTTGGTAATACCAAACTTGGTATTTACCAAGATAAAGAAGGAAAATACTATGCCCTAAAACCAATTTGTTCTCACCTTGGTTGTGAACTTTCTTGGAATAATTTAGATAAAACTTGGGATTGCCCTTGCCATGGCTCAAGATTTAGCTATAAGGGTAAATCTCTTTATGACCCAAGTGTTAAGGATATTGAGTTAATTGAAATTGAAGAATAAGATGTTTTTACTGAAAACTTGATTTATGTAAAATAGTATGGTAAAATATATCTATAATGTAAATGGCTCTAAGCTTAGCAACAACTGAAAGGAGAAGCAATATGAATGTTGAATTACTGCGGAACTACAAAAAACTAGTAAAGGAACAAGAAGAATTCGCTAAACTAACGGGAATCGCTTTTAGAGAATTCGAAAAATGTTCACTCCGAACTCTTACTAAAGAGATTCAGCCTGCTTGGCTAAAAATTTGCGAATGGTCTGACGAGCACCATCAAGGTCCATATTTTAGCTTTAGCAATGAGGAAGATGCTACCATTAAGGATGCTTTTAATAAAGTTTCCGAAGCTCAGATAAACCGGAAAGAGTTTTCTAAAATCCTGAAGCCTTATATCCAGAAGGTTTCAGACTACAAATGTACTTTTACCAAGGCTCTCCAAGAACACGAGCAACTTATTTCGGAAGCATATGCCCTTCATTTTGGAGAATATTCAGAACTTGAGCATTTCTTCATGAGTTCGCAGGTCAAAGAAATCATTATGAAATTTCTGCTAAAATAGAAAATCTCTTTTCTTGCAGAACCTTTCAAAAAAGGAGCATCATTCACATGGATGGTGCTCCTTTTCTAATATTATTTTTTATTAATTTCCAAAATTAAGTGAAGAGTGAAAAATATAGAACTTGCCTTTTGATTTTCCCCTAAAATAGCTTCTATATTTTTCACTCTTCACTTTTATCTTCCCACTCTTGCCAAAGGCAAGTTCTGGTGTGCCCGGAGGGATTCGAACCCCCGATCTCGAAGTTCGTAGCCTCGCATTCTATCCAGCTAAACTACGGGCACATTTTTTAACATTACTATTATACTTATTTTTTAGATGAATTTCAAGTATATTGAAGAAATTTTATAAAAATATTTGAAGAAAATTTATAAAAATATCTTGCAAACCTTTCACTTTTGTGCTATATTATATAGGCAGTTTATTTTAGATAAATAAATTTCGAGGTGTAGCGCAGTTGGTAGCGCGCGTGGTTTGGGACCATGAGGTCGCAGGTTCGATCCCTGTCACCTCGACCAATGGATTACAGAAATTACTCAAAAATGAGTAGTTTCTTTTTTCACTTTAAAATAGCCACTTTCAGCTATATATCAGTTTTTATAATATTTATCTACTCATAGTAGGAAACATTATGATATTTTAATGATGTAAAAATAATTGTAAGATTTTAAAATATTCACTTGTATTATAGAAAATTATGTTGTAATATAATAGCAACCTTTCTTGTCAAAAGGTAGTCTTTACTTAAAGACGGAAAGGAGGGCAAATAAGATGACTAATCCTGAACTTATTCTAAAAATGATTGAAATGCTTTTATCTGAAAGAGATAAAAACAATGAACTTCAATCAAAATTAGAAGAATACCAAAAAAGTGAAGGCTAGAAATGTCATTACATAGCCGAAAGTGGGAAAGTTTTACGGGGCTTTTCTACTTTTTATTTTTGACATAAAAAAAGTAGTGTATTACGGTACACTACGAACAAACAAATGACACAATCCTGAACTAAAGTGCATTGTTTTAATGTAAATATATAATAACATCTTTTTATAGATTTGTCAAATATGAATTTTTGATGAATTGTAGAATTTTATAACAAAAATTTTTAATTTAAATACCTTTTAAATTTGTAAAGCTTCTTCTCAAAACCATTATTTTCATAAAATCTATGAGCATTTACATTTAGAATATAACTTGTTAATTCTACTGTCTCACAATCCTTACTTGTTGCATAGTTTATTGCAACTTGTATTAATAATTTTCCTATTCCCTTATTTCTATACTTTTCATTTACAATTAAATCATCAATAAAAAGTATGTTCCTTTTCTTTACTAATCTATTTATTATTTGAGATATAAGAACACCTACTACTTTATTATCTTCTATTGCAACAATCCCATAGAATTTATCATCTTTTAAACTTTCCTTATACTTTTCAATAAATATAGAATGTTCTATCTTATTTTTATATAATTCATTTAATAGTTCAAATACTTCTTCTATATCTTTTAATTCTAATTTTCTTATCATTATAATATTATTCCTTTCAACGTTTGTTTTTATAGCCTATATAGTACTATATTTCTTTATAACTGTCAACGAAAGATATTTTTATCTAGTACTATCTGTGTATATCTCTCACTTGCATTAAAATTGCATTAAAATTTTTTAGTATATCTGTAAAGTATAGATAAATCAATACTTTTAGGATTAGAGAGTCCTTGCACCTCGACCATACGATAGCAATTTTTAGAGAATTGCAGAAAACTTTAAAAGTCTGAAAGGGTATTAATCAATGGATTTTGGTTAATACTCTTTTTCTATGCAGTTCTCAAAAATTCTATAAAAAGTTTTAAAATAGTTCTAAAATTTATGTTTTAAAAAATTTTTAGATTAATAAAAAATGTTTTAAAAAGTTCTAAAAAATTATATAGAGCTTTAAGCTCTTTCATCTTGGAAAGGAAAAAAGATGAAAGAAATAGATTATTATAATTATTATAAAAAGAATGAAATTTTAGAAAATAGTTATTATCAAATACCACAAGAATTATTTGTTAATAGCTTATATAAAGAGAAATTAAATTCAGATAGTAAAATATTATATGCTTTTTTACTAGACAGATTATCTCTATCACAAAAGAATCATTGGTTTGATGAATATGGTAGAGTTTATCTAATATTTACAAGAGAAGAAGTACAAGATAAACTTTGCTTATCTGAAAAAACAGTTACAAAAGCATTTAAACAATTATTGGAAGTGAATTTAATAGCAGAAAAAAGACAAGGTTTAGGAAAACCTAATTTAATTTATGTTGGAAAAATACAACACGAAGAAATAATTAATGATATTGAACAGAAAAATATACAAGTCTTGAACAGTAAAAATTACGGATCTGGAAAAGTAAAAAATACAACTCCTGATACGGAAATTTTACCTACAATCAATCCTAATAATATTAAAACTAATATAATCAATACTGATTCTATCAATCCTCAAAGCAATGAAGCATGTATTTCATTAAACGAAGTAAAGGAAAAATGCAAATTAAATGAATTTACAAAAGAAGAACAATCTATTTTAGAAGATGTAATTGAAAGCTTATATTATACTAATACCATAAAGATTGGTAGTGTAGCAATTACTCATTCAAAAATATTATCTAAACTACCTTTAATAAATAAAAATAACTTAATTCAATTATTAGATATTGCTAAAAGTAGTAGCAATATTAAAAATATGACTAACTATTTAATGATTTGCTTATATAATAATTTAGGAAATAGCAATATAAAATTACAAAACAAAACTGCTAATTTTAATCGTGAATATGAAAGAAAATATCCAGATGGATTTTTCGATAGCTTATATGCTAACTTCTCATATGAAAATGCAGTAGCATCTTTGTAAGAATTTGCTCTGATATGAAGTTGCAAGGGTATGCTCTATATTGCAACTTCACTATAATTTATAATGACAAGTTCATTATAAATTATAGCCTAAAAATGTTAAGACATTTTTAGGTAAGCCTCGCAGAGCACATTAGATAAGTTTTGAAAAAACTTGTCTAGTGTGTTAGACAAGAAAATCTTATCTCGTAAATTTGAGAAGGATCAAAGAAGAATATATGAGCTATGCCATAATTAGAAATGAAAAATTGACTAGGGCAAAAGCTATGGGAGCATATAAGCATAATGAAAGAAAAACAAAAAATCATTCAAATAAAAATATAGATAGCAGTAAAACAGAACTAAATTATTATTTAAAGAAAAATGAATTAAGTTATATAAAAGAGTTTGACAGAATAAAAGAAAAATATAATTTGAAAGGTCAAATAAGAAGTAATAGTAATATAATGTGTGAAATGGTATTTACATCTGACCAGAAATTTTTTGATGAAATAGGTTACGAAGAGAGTAAAAGATACTTTAAAGAAAGTTATTGATAGATTTAAAATTACTGTTCAAAAGTTTATTACTTGGGTGTGTCATAAGTTTTCATATCCTTCTGAGGATGACCTTATAAGAAATTTTGAGAAGGAAACATATATTAACTTTAATATTGAAAAACAACTTGATATAAACAGATTTGAGAGGAAAGAAAAAGAAGAAAATTATGAAATAGAATTGTAAAATAGATTCTCCTCTTTAATTTTTGATAAATTTATGATAATATATGCATAAATTATAGAGGAGTTATAATTATGATTTTGGATTTAAGTAAAAAAGAACATATACCAATGATTAATATGTATAAAAAATGTAAAGGTATCGCATTAGTTGACAAGTATTTGCCTAATTTAAGTCCGTTAAATAAAATGTATGTAATTAATTCTATGGAAGATTGGGAAAAAGTTGAAAATGAATTTCCTATTCAAATGATGACAGCAAGATGTGATTGCCCAAAAGGAATTAATGGCAAATTACCCAATGGTCAAACTTTTAATAGAGATAGAGTTAGAGGCTATATAGAGGAAGTTAAATCTGCTGTGCCTGATGCAGTTATAATATTAGAAGATATGAAAAGTGGCTCTAATGAAAGAATACATACACAAGGTGGAGTAACTTTAGATATACAAATTGGTGATCATATATATATGGACTATGTAGGACCAGGATTTGATTGTAGAGAACTATGTATTGGGAAAGCAGTTCATGAGGCATGGAATATTCCTTGGGAAGAAGTTCCTTTTATGAAAGATTCTGCAATACAAAAATATAAAACTATGGAAGTAAATCAAATGGAATATATAGAAACAGCCAAAGAAAGAGCATTGTTTTTAATTAAAGCATTTCCAGATAAAAAAGATAAGATACTTGAAACAATTCCTAAAAGATACAATGGAATTTGTAGACAAATATTTAGAGATATCAGAGAGCAAGTTATATTTCCTTTATGGTTACAACATGAGCAATTATCAAAAGATGGATTGCGTAATTTTGGTGTAGAAGTAAATATTGTAGAAGATGGAACTCTAGTTCCTATGGAAATACAAGTTCCAGATAGATTTAAAGAAAAGCAAACCCAAGAAAGGTAGGAATATATATGGATAAAATAATTGTAGAAGTAGGTTCAACTTGTACGAAAGTAGATAGATTTAATGGAAAGAATATAGAAAAATTAGAAGGAAAAACAATTCAGTTTAAAAAGCATTACAATGAAGATAAAAAATTGAGAGAAACTGATATTAATGAACTAACAAATAGTATAAAAGAATTACATTCTATATCTAAAGACATATATGTATGTGGTACAAGCATTTTTAGAACATTAAATGATACCGAAAGAAAGGAATTTCTAAATAGATTTAAAAAAGAAACAGGATACGAATTTAATATTATTTCTCAAGAAAAAGAAAATGAACTAACAGTTTTTGGAACAACTAGATTCGTAAAAGATAAAGTATGTGTATTTATTGGTGGTGGAGGCTCTACAGAAATAGCAATATATGATAAAGGAATAAAAGAAAGTGTTAATACAAAAATTGGCGTTATAGATGTAATGCAGAGATTTCCAGATTTAGCTGAAGATACTGCAAAGACTAATCTTGAAACAGTAAAAACATTTATAAAAGAGAGATTAAAATTACCAAAAGAAAAAGCTGATATATTAATATTAGCAGGTGGAGGGCATGAAAAATTTGCAAGATACTCTGGCATAAAATATGAGAAGAATACCTTATATAATGATGGAGCCTCACCAATTATGATGGATATAGAAACAAGAAAAAGTGAAACAGAAAGATATTATAAATCAATATCTTTGGATAAAATAAGAATTAGAAGCAAAATATCTTGCGCCTCGACCAAAAAAAGAGACTTTTTAAAAGTCTCTTTTTTGTTTCTTAAAGTTGCTTACACATTTGCATTACTACATTTATCTTATCCTTCATCAATTTCCCTTTCTTTATAAACATATTTAGCAACTTCACCGTTTTCAAGTGCTAGTCCTAATAAGGTATTCCTTTAAAATAGCAATAAACGGGTATACTAACTCCAGCATGTGCTACTATTAATATTTGTTTATTTTCATATTTTAAATGTATATCATCAAGAGAACTATATACTCTTTGAAAAAATTTTTTAATATTTTCTGCTTTTTGATATTGTATATTTTGTTTATAGCTCCAAAATGCTTCATAGTCAAATTCTGTATTAGCCATTCCTTCAAATTCTCCAAAGTCTCGTTCTGATAATCTCTCATCAAATACTATTGGAATATTTCTGTCACTATTTATAATTTTAGCAGTTTGTATCGCTCTTGTTAATGGAGAACATACTATTAAATCTATGTTTTCATTTTTCAAAACTATCTTGGTATCATTTGCTTGTTCAATACCTTTTTCGTTTAACTCGATATCTGCCTTTCCTTGAACTTTTTTTAATGCATTCCAATCTGTTTGTCCATGTCTGGTTAATAAAACTGCCATATTACTCTACCTCCTCATATACCTTAAAACCTCTTTTGGTAATTGATGCAATTTGCTTCATTTTACCTTGTATTTGGCCAGGATATATATCTAGAATATTTTGTACCGTTTCCGATATTGGTTCATCACCTTCGACAGTTCCTCGAATTTTTATATCTACATCTATGTCTAATATTTGACCATCTTTAAAACTATTTCCTCCAATTTTAATGTTATCTTTACTAATTTCTATATTAGCATTTTTATTAGGTACTTTTTGTCCTAGTCCATGAGGACTTAGAGTAAAATTCATTTTGTCATGTGTAAATCTATTGTTTTTACTAGATAAAGGATTTACAAAATAGATATCTTCACCTGGGGCTGTAAGTAATGTATACATTCCTTCTTTCCAGTGACATCCTATACATATAGAATGTTCTGAAGGCATTCCATAATGCTGAATATTTAATATTTTTTTATCGATTAATCCATTAAAAGTAGTTTCTATAAAATATTCATTTCTTTTCTCATTAAAGTTCTCTAAAAAATGTGCTATATTCCAGAATTTTTTTGCATACTCACCATCTAAATATCTTAAATACCTTCCTGTTTCTAAGTCTGTATATGTTTTAATTTCATTATAGTACCAATTATCTTTTTCAGGAAATAGTCCTTCTTCCATATTGCCCTCTTTATATTCTGCAGCAGAGGCATGAACTACAATGTAATAGCCCTCTTCTAAATTTTGTTTTCCATCACAATAGCATAGTGTACAAAAATGATTGCCTCTATTATAATTCCAATCATAAGTCGTATCATTCTTAAACGTATTTTCTACTCTATCTTTAAACTCTTGTAATGTAATTTTATTTCTTAATTTATACGCACAAACACCACATACATTAACAGTTGCGTCTATTGGTACAAAAGGAACGTCGCAATCCCATGTTATGCATGTTCCAACAAAAAATCCTCCCATCATTCTTACTGCATCTATCGATAAACCTAAGTCTGACATTGCATAAATTTTTGCTTCTTTTTTTGAATTTGATAATTTGCTTGTTACATCTGCAATCATTTTCTCTGTTGTTCCTAAAAATTCTAATATTTTCATTTGTGTTTCGTCATTAAATGTTAAATTAATCATAATTAAAAACCTTTCTATAATAAATTTGACTTACGTCTAAATTTATTATAAAAAGGTTTTTGCATTATGTAAAATACATTTTTGTACACAAAATATAACTATAAATTATATTTTACTGTTATCTTTCAATGTTTCAATTACATTATTTAATTCTTTATATTTATGATTAACATTGTAATACACTCCATATTTTACTGGAGGAAGCAAAAAGCCTACATCCAATACACATAGTTCATTGTTTGTTAGCTTTTCTTCTATATATTCCTTGGTAATGACTGCTATTATGTCTCTAAACTTTAACAGTTCGATAATTCCAGCATAGTCAACATTATCTATATTGATTTTATCATCTTTTTTATATTCCAGTGCTGTTACTAAATTTTGATATGCACTAGAAAATTTCTTTAATGTATATATTGTTGTATTTCTTAAATCACTTTTAGAGAGTTTTTTATTTAAATATTGTGAATTCGCGTTTACGATAAATACATCATGTAATTCTCCTATTTCTATAAATTTAATTTTATTGGTATCATATAATTCATCACTATATTGTTTCGAAAAAGCAAGGTCAATTTCTTGTTTTTCTAACATAGAAAACATATTGGTAGCATTTAATCGATAAATGTTAATAATATTGTTATTTTTTTCGTAGAATTTTGAAATTCCATTACTATATATTCTACTTGGCATATTTACATGTACACCTAATTTGATATCTTTATGCGTATTAAAAATAGAATCCGATTTTGAAAGGACGTCGATAGCATCCTTGATTTGTAAATACAATTTTTTGCCCTCTTCTGTTAGTATCATTCCATATTTACTTCTTTTAAATAATTTTACATTCAATTCATTTTCTAAATTTTTTATGTGCTTTGTCACTGCTGGTTGTGAAATATGTAAAATGTTACTCGCTCTTGTTAAATTTTCTTCACTTGCTACAATTGAAAAAATTCTATATAATTCTAAATTTATCATAAAATACCCTTCTTTATAAAAGTTTCTCCTGCTTTAATTTCATATATTTCAAAGAATTACTATTTATCCTAAGCTTTTACATAAATCATTTTACCATATGACTACCTTGTTTTCAATGGATTATCATAATTTCTTTCATACTATCAAATAGATACTTCTGATGTTGGGTAATGAAGTCTTTAAAATAGTCTCCTACTTGTTTTTTTGTAATCTTTTCTTTTAATAAAATGTCGCTACTAAATAGGATATCTTCTTCTAGGGTTACTTGTATTGTTCCTATTACTTTTCCTTTTTCAATTGGCGCTGTGAAATTGTTATTGTAATTTACATTTATTTTAATATCTTTTTCTTTATTTTTTAAAACTGGAATCCATGTTATTTCGTTTTTCTCTAACTCATATTGAATTTGTTCTTCTTTTGCTTTATAATATTGGATATTTTGTGCATTTTGGGATAACCAACGTTCAAATTCGTTTTGTACTTTTTCTTTTACATTAATATACTCGTAATTGGCAAATGCATATTCGATTAATTTCACACTATCGGTTGTTCTTATTTTTTTGGTATCTGCTCCTAATACCACACAAATAATTTGATGTCCATTTCTTTTAGTTGATGTTACAAGACATCTTCCCGCTCCATTAGTGAAACCTGTTTTTACACCATTTACGCCATTTAGGTTCCCTAATAATTCATTGGTGTTTGATAGGTCTCTTGATTGTCCATTTATGGTAATTTGGCATGTTTTTGTATTTACAATGGTAGCAAATTTTTCGTTCTTTAAGGCATAATCCGTAATTACGGCAAGTTCATATGCAGATGTATAATGAGCATCTTCATCTAACCCATGTGGGGTTACAAAATTGGTATTACTTAACCCCAATTCTTTTGCTTTTTGGTTCATTAAGATAGCGAATCCTTCTACACTTCCACCTACATGTTCTGCAAGTGCAATGGCTGCATCGTTTCCGAGAGCGAAGCATTAGCCCATATAATAAATCATTTACTGTTATGTTATCTTCTGCCTTTAATCCTAATCTTGAGCCTCCTGTTCCTCCCGCTTTTTTGGATACTTTTACTACATCTTTTAGATTTGCATGTTCTAATACAATGATACTAGTCATGATTTTTGTGGTAGATGCCATTTTTCGTTTGGAATAACCATCTTTTTCGAATAGTACTCTTTTGGAATCACGGTCGAAAATAAGACATGCTCTGGAATTAAGCTTAGGAATGTTATCCACATTTGTGGATGCACTTAATACTTCTTCTATGATATCGGTCGATTCCTCATCAATATCATCTGCTAATATGGTCGTAGGGATACTAAAGAAAATAGTTATTAGTAAAATTATCGTTATTATCTTTTTCATAAAATCACCATTTTCATTATATTTTGAAAATGGTGATTTTATAACTTTTATATTTCAAATGATAATTCGAAGTTCATACCTTCGGTTAGTTTCATCATAAATGTTTTTTCCATATCTTCTGCTGCAGTGCTTAGGCTTTCTTTATAAGGAACGTTTAAAATAAAAATATTTCCTTCTTGTTTTACTTCGATTCTTCCTACAATGTTATTTTCAAAAAAGGTTTCTTTCATATATTTTGTAAAGCTTTCTATCGTAGGAAAATTCGTATTTTTAAAGTCTTGGTTTAAGTAATTGTATATGGTATTATAATCTTTTTCATCAATTAGTTTCATTACTTTATCAATATTGGATAAGGCTTTTTCTTCATTGGTTAATCGATTATATTTTTGTAGTTGTTCGTTGGATTGAACGGTGTAATTGTCTAGTATAATCGTATATTGATAAATTCCTGTTTCTTTTAGTTCATAATACTGATTATAATTATCAACAAATATATATTTTGTTATTCCGTTTTCTTTCGTTACTCCATGTTTTACAATATTGGCATCTTGTAATGTGTTTCTATTATTTTGAATATATGCTTTAAATTGTTCCAAATCATTGTTAAACTTTTCTTTCTTATACGTTACATCTATCAATTCAAATGCCTCTTCTGGATAATAGATTGCTTTAAATTTGTAGTCATCAAAATATATTTTTAATACTTCAAAATCATCTACTGTCTCGCCCAAAACAATGTCATTATATTTATTTTTCTGAATAACAATATCTTCTTTATATTGTCCTTTTACCATATTATTTTTTGCATTTTCAAATTCTTGTTTCGAAGATGCACTGATTGAAAATGTATAATTTGTATAATCTAAATTTACAACCATATAATAATCATTTTGTACATTTGCTTGTTTCGTAACTCCATAAACATATACTGTGTAATTTGTTATTTTATTTAATAAATACATTTCTTTTGCTTGAAAATTATCAATATTGATAACTTCTTCTTTCGAAATCGCTTGGATGGCCTGTGTATCGTTTTGCTTTCTATAATCCATATATTTTTTAATATGATTACCAATATTAAAAAATTGGTCTCTATTTTCTACTCTTCTAACCTTCTCAGTTAAAAAAGTGATTAACTCATTTTTGTTATTATTAATGGTATTCTTTTGCATATTGATAAAAAGTAATAGCACTGTTGATACTACAATAATAATAATAGTAACAATTATCATAAATACTAATATCACGCTTTTTTTATCCATTTTTCCCCCCTATTACTATATTATTGTATTCTACCAAAATCCAAGAAATGATTTTGCCAATAAGATGTTTCTATACTTGTGACAGAAATTGGGTCACCACAGTGAATCATTTTTCCATCTCCTACATATATTCCAACATGGCTTGCACCAGATGTAGCATATGTTCCTTGAAAGAAGACTAAATCCCCTGGCTTTGCTTGTTCTTTTGATACATAAGCACAATGTTTACGAAGTCCATTTGCATTTGGTCTACCAACACTTCCTACCCCAGATTGATTGATAACCCAACTTACATATCCAGAACAGTCAAATCCTGTCTCTGGTGAACTTCCTCCCCATACATATGGAGTTCCTAAGTACTTTGAAGCTTCTTCATACATTGCTGCAAATTGTGGGTCTGATAAGGCCTCTCCAGATATTTCATATCCAAATCCTTGACCTCCACCTGCATTTATACTAATGTTAATTCCTACTGCTTCGTAGAATCTAGACATTTGGGCAAGGGTTGAACTAATCCAGTCATCTGCTTGGGTTGGGTGAAGTGCTGTGTTTGGACAGTAAATTTTTCCAATATCAGCAACTGTGTAATTTCCTTGTGGGTAGTATCTTTGCGTTTTTCCTTCACCAGAAATAAATTTACCAAAGGCATCAATTCCTTCATAATCGGATGCATATTTTCTCCAGTTATAGGTTTCTCCTTTTTTGTTTGTTACGGTTTTATACGGTCCATCTTTTCCTGTTATGTTAAACCAGTTGTGACATTCATTTATGGCATTTCCTGCCCTTCCTCCACTTGTTTCCGTAATCGAAACAGCTGCTGCAAAAATGGCATTTACTTTATATTTATCTTGCATGTCTAGAAATGCTTGTGCATTGGCTACTAGTTTTTCGTTTCCTGAATATCCACCTTGAAATGCTCTTATTAAAGTCTCTACATCTTTAATAAATAAGTTTTCATCATGTACATCAAAGTTTCCAACATAACTTCCTTCCACGAATTCAAATGGTTCATACATGCTAGTAAAGGCTGCTGTATAGAACGTTCCTTGTTCTAATTCTTCACTGTTCATGTACACACGAATCATTTCTTTCATTAGTTCGGCATGTGTTTGTGTTGTAACACTGCTTTGTAAATACTCGTATAATTCATCTCTTGCCGTTACAATACTATCTACTGGAGTGGTTGTTAGTGTAATACTTTCTAGTTTTGGATATTTTACTAATTTTCCTACTTTACCATGTCCGTACTGCTTTATATGGCGCTCCTTTTACATAGGTTCCTGTTTCATTTGCCCATAATCCCATAAATTCGGATGGCGTAATTACGGTTTTCGTATCTCCTGCTTTTATCCACTCTTTTTTAATAATTTCAGCATACTTATATTCGCTTCTCTCGGTATCCCAACTTCCATGATCTCCTGGATCATCTCCAGGTGGTAACTCTGTATTTGTTCCATTTGGTCCATATGGATAATCTCTTGTTTCTTGTAATTTATATTCCGTTTCTTGTTCAATAATCCATGTTTTTGCTTTTGTAACATTTGCTTTTACATTATCGGTTACAATAATGGTTTCTGTTGTTTCATCAATATCATGTGTATATTCTTTCCACTCTGTTCTAGAAACTCCTGTAACAGTTTCTCCTGAAGTCATTACCTCCCTTGGTTCCCAACCATGTCTTTGTGCTTTGTAATTATAGATATTTTTATTGGTGGTAAATTGGTCAAAAATCGTAAATTCAATAAAGCTTTGTTTTGTCATTAATTCTGCTACTGCATCTACATAGTTTGCATTATGAGTAACCATTTGTAAATCGATTAAAAATAGAAATGGTACTGTATATTGCGCTACCATGGTACGATATGGTATTTTAATTTCGGATATTGTATATTCAGATACAGTATTTCTTAATTCTCCATGGCTATACGTGTTTACTGTTTTTTTGTATGGTTTTGCAATACATAAATTCCAAGATTCATCCAAAGAATAATAATTCATAATTTGGTCTTTTACTTTACTATCATCCGTTTGTAGCATTTCTTGAAACGTTTGGTAACCTATGTACGTTAAATCTTTTGATTCTTCCTCTTGTCTTCTTTTTATTCGGATAATCCCTTTCGTTTCTTCATCACTTCCTTCTATATAAGGAAGTTCTCCTGCTAATGCTGCATTAATATATTTAGATAAATGCTTAAATGCTGGCATATCTGGATTAAAAAAGAGAATTTCGTCTCCTATTATAACATAATCTCCATCATATCCAAGTTCTAATGAATTTAAGTCAATATTATCGTTTTGATTCAATCTTAAAATTAGATTTTTTAAAAACGCTTCTTTATCTATGTGAATTCCTGTATCATCAATGGTACAATAATCTTCTAATGCTTGATAGGTTACTTCATCAATCGCTTGTGCATTCATTTGGTCAATATAATCATCAACTGCAACAATTACGATAAATATGGTAATAAATATCAATAATCCCAGTATCACTGGCCATGCAATTGCTGCTATTTTTGCTGCTATTTTTACCCATGCTTCTGCCATTTTCTTTTTTAGTTCTTGTTTTGCTGCTTGTTTCAGTTGATTTTCCTTTTGCTTCTGGATTTGATTTAGTGCCTGTTTTGCAAAATCACCTGCCATATTTGATTGCTTTTGTTGTTCTTGTTGTTCTTGATTTTCTTCGTCCATATGTCACCTCTTTTCATTATCCTATTATTTTTTCCATTTAGATATCAATCGTTAGTCGTAATCGGTTGGTATATTCTTGTTTATTTTGTGTTAATTGATATTTCTCATAATCCATAATAATATCTCCAAATACCATTTGTCTCATTACCGTCTTATTGGAATATATTTTATTAAATCGAATGGTATATTTTTTACTTTCTTGTGGCTCTAGTACACTATCATGTTGGTCAATTTCATACGAAAAAGCATTATAATGATTTTCATTTGAACCTACTAAATACATCGAATCTACTTTTTCTTTGCTATCCCATAAAATGGTTTTGTCTGTTTCGTTTTGAATCACAACATCATACGTTTCATATTCTTTATAAATATCTTTACAAACAATACTTATGGTAATTCCATTTATTTGTTTTTGTTTATTGACAGTTTCTCTTCGAATATAGCTGTTAATGTTTAGTTTGTACCCATCTTGTTGTTCCATAATGGTATAATAATCTTCTATTTTACTTTGGGAAGCATTTAGTTTTCCTGTTGATAGCATATCATCTTGTATGGTTACTCGGTATGTATTAAGATAACCACTTACCCAACTTTGAATCGTAACCATTTTTTTACTTGTAAATATTCTATCCACATAATTTTGTTTAAAATAGTCCATATTTCCAAAAAAGACTTCTTCTTTACATTCGTCTGTTAATAAGTTATATGCTTGTTCTATTTCTTGGTTATTGCAATATGCCATAAATTGTTCAATGATTCTAGTATTTACTTCTTGTTTATCTTTTGGTACTTCATTTCCCGTAATAACTGCTTGGGAATAAGAATCTTGTTTGATTGTTTGTGTATTTTCTATGTTATTATTTTGTAACAGTGCCTCTTGTTTGATGTTATTGTTTATCATTTGTATGATATATAAAACAAGGACAATGGCAAAGATTACCGCAAATATAACATATCGACTTTCAAATATATTTCTTCTTATGTTACTATTTTTAATAATCATCCCATTATCCTCCTGTTTTATGCTACTTTATACAGCACTATTTCTCCAATCTTCATATCCTTGGAAGATTTGTCTTGCAATTGCTTCATTATTTGCTTTTTGTTTTTCGTCTTTTGCTTCTCCCAACATTCCTGAAATACGATTAATTTCTTTGTTCTTAACTTTTTCATCGGAATATGCTTTTTTATCAATATCCATGTCTGTATAACTTTGTACAATATTTTGTACTTGTGCTCTTGCATCTTTTCTAGATAGTTCTTTTCTGTTTTTATCCTTTTTACGTGCATCTTCATTTTCTTTGATATATTTATCTTCTAATGCTTTTGCTCTTCTAATATCACTTTCTTTTGTGATTCCAGCCTTTCGATAATCTTCTACAAATTCCTTTACTTGGTCTTTGGTATAACCATCTTTTTTGTAATATTTTTCATAGAAATTATTAAATTTCTGACTTCTAAAATATTCTTTATCTGCTCTTGCATTTCTTGCATCAGTTCTATTGCCATATTTTCCTGCTCCATATGCATCACGAACATTTTCTTCTTGCATCACTTTTCCAGCCGTTGCTTCAAACACATTTCCACCTGTTGCAAAACCAATTGCACCTGCTCCAAGAGCCATTGATAGAGCTTTATCTCCATCTCCTGTGGTAGCACCAATAATTCCTCCCATTGCCATCATACCTACTGCAGGCATAATTCTTGCCGCTGTTTTTAAGGTTCCTCTTGCTGCTGTGTATGCGGCAGCTGGTGCTGCTGCTTTTATTCCTCTCCAGGTTTGATATGCTTTTATTTTACGTTTTCTTGATAATTCTCCAGATTCTTTGTCTCGTTTACGTTGTTCTTTCTTTTCTGCCTTTAATGCCCACTTCTGTTCTCTTCTTTCTTGTGCTAGTTGTCTATCTCTATCTCGCATTTGTTTCCATGTCTCTGGTTGCTCTGCTATTGGAATGCTTGGTGTAGGCGTTTCTTCTTGTGGAGCTCCTTGTGAAGGTGCCTCGTCCATTGGAGGAGGTGGTGGCACATCATTTTCTTCTTCTGGTAACTGATTTTCTTGTTCTTTTAAATCTTGATATCTTCTTTGCAAATCTTGATGTTCTGGATCTAAAAAGTATGGATCTGTTTCATCATAACTTGCAAGTTGTTCTTCTAATTCTTTTCTTTGTTGTTCTTCTAGAGATGATTCTCTATTTCCAGCCCCCTCTCCTTCTAGCGGTGGTGGTGGTACATCATTTTCTCCTTGTCCCGAATTTCCATTATTGGATGATGGTGCATTTGGAGCTGTTGTTTGTGAGTTTGCTTCATCTGGTGATGGTAGTCCTCCACCTTGTGTACTGCCTCCACCTACAACATCATTTGCATCTTTTCCTTTAAATGCTTTAAATGGTTTGTTAGCTCCATCATCTTTTCCTTGTCTTTCTCCTGAGTCTTTTGTTCTAATTTTTCCATTTCCGCCACCAGCAGGTGCTTTTTTTCCAACATCGTTTAGCATTTTTCCTGCCATAGTTGTAACTCCAGCTGCAGCTGCCAATGAACCAACAGTTCCTCCACTTGCTTTATCAAATCCGAACATTTTCTTCACTAATTTTTCAGCAGCTATAATAAATCCTAAGCACACAACTGCATAAAGAGGGTTCTTTGCTGCAAGTTCTATGGCACTACCTAATAATACTTTATATAATAACAAATGAACTGGTTGAATTAAGGCATTATAGGTATATTCTTTTAACCAAATATTAAACGCTTGTGCCTTTCCATCTCCTACTTTATCAATTGGATAAGTTAGGGCAACCATTGGCGCCATTAAGGTTAAAAACGCCATGTTAACAACCCTTTTTAAATATACCCAAGTAAAACGAATAGAATAAATGACTAACATAACATATAGTGCAAAAAAGGCTATTTTAATATTTAAGTCTTCTGCTTGTACCATAAAGCGGACATAACTCATAAGATTACTAGAAAACTCTAGTGTTCCCCCACTACTCCACCAATGTGGATCGATGTTTGTTGCTGTAACTCTAAGTGTTTGTGAACCAGAAGATACCATAGATGTTATCGTTTCTGCCATGGTTAAGGCAAATGCCATAATGTAGTGTAATACCAGTACCAAACATATAGCAATAACCCAATCCATTAGCATCTTTTTATATTTTGCTTTGTCTGCTGCTAAACTTGTCATTAGCATTCGAATTCCTAAATAAATTAGTACAGATAATAGTCCAACTACCGCAATACTACGAAGTGCTAAATACCAACTTGCAATGGTTCCTCTTAACTGTACAGCTGTATTTCTATCATCATTTCCTTTGATAGATGGTGTAATAAAGTTAATATCCAATGCTGGTACTTGGTTTTGAAAAATGGCTTCTGGTGTATAGTTAATACGTGGAACTTGAACCGCATCAATTCCAAAGAAACTTCCATCAATTTCAGCATCTGTTGTAATACTTCCTCCAACACTTCCTGATATGTCATATGTACCCGAACCGATATCCTTCATAAAGGATTCTGTTTCTCCTAGCATTGTCATTTCAAGTAAATGTTGAATACCATCAAATATTGCCGTTACAAATGCAAAAATTGGGCTAAGTAACTTTCCTCCCCAGTCAGCTTGTACTGGTGCTGGTGTTACAAAGGTTGTTAAAATTACAATTAGTATGGCAATGACTGTCTTTTGTACAACTCCTTTATTCGTAAAAAACTTCATGGTTTCCCCTTTCTATTGGATTGCTTTTTTCTTTTTCATGTTTACAATATTATTTAAGTTTGTTTCTACAAACTCAAATTCTTTTGCGGTTGGTGTAATTTGTAAAATCGCAGTATCTTGTCCTACTTTTAATAATCCCTCTCCTTTTAAACAAGTTACTAAGAAACCTGCTTCTCCTTCGGAAAGTTTAAATACTTCTTTTAAGTATTGGATTTCAGATTTATCTTGTGCTAAAAATAATTTTGTATCTGATGATGTTAGTACTGCTTGTGCTTCTTGTTTTTCATAAAAGTCTTGGAATCTTTGTGAAATAATGGCTAACGATACATTTCTTTTTCTGGCACGTCTTGCCATGGTATTTAAGAAATCTACGGCTTCTGGATATGGAAGTAACATCCATGCCTCGTCCACAAGTACCCTTTTCTTCTTTGCTTTTGTCCTATCTTCACTGTTTTTCTTAACGTATTTTTCCCAAATCCAAGAAAGTAAGATTTGTTGTGCAAGTGGTCTTGCAAATCTTTCTTCTAGTTGAGAAATGTCTAAGTTGATAAATGGCACACCTTCTAATAATTCGAAAGTGGATTGTCCATCAAAATAAGCCATTTGTCCTTCGTATTCACGAATGTATTGTTTCATAACTTTTAGTAAATAGCTGTAATGGAATTTGTAATCGGTGTTGTCGTTTTCTTGGGCTTTTCTTAAAATTCTTTTATACCAGCTACCAATGGTTGGCATTAATTTTTTCTTTCTTGCAAGCATATTTCCTGTTGCCATATTGGCTGCAGAATCGTATAAACTTGATGGGTCAGATGTGATTTTCATCGCTGCATATTCTTCGGAAACAGCTTCTGCTATAATTTGTTTGGTTAATTCGTTTACTTCATCACTTCTTGTACTACCTCTTGCCATGGTAAGTAGAGCTTGTGTTACGTCTTCTACTTTGTTTTCTACGTTAACAACCACTCTTTCTTTTCCGGTAATTTCGTCTTTTATAATTTCTGGTTCAATATCAAATAAGTTGATAACAGTTTTCGATGTTGGGCTTAATACGACGTTAATTCCTCCTAGGGATTCGGCAACAATGGTGTACTCACCTTCGGCGTCTAGTGCTAAGCTTTCAATTCCCATTAATACAGCTGACCTTGAAATTAGCGTCTTCATGGTTACGGATTTACCAGCTCCAGATTTTGCGAATATTACCATGTTATAGTTGGTAAGGGATGGATGGAAGTTATCAAATAAAATGGGAACTCCTGTCTGTTTGTTAAATCCTAATGGAACTCCTGTAGAGTGTCCTACTTCTGAAGTTGTAAATGGGAATACTGTTCCCATCGAACGTCTATCAAAGGTATGTACTTTTTTTAGTTTATTATCCATTAACGGTAAATTACTTTTAAACGCGTCTTCTTGTATTCCCCATGCACTTTTTACACTAACTAAAGATTTTGACATTTCGGTTGATAATAATGCTGTTAGTTTATCTAAATCTTCTAGGCTATAAGCAAACATGGTTGAAACAATGGATGCTTCAAATAGTTTGTTATATCCTGCAGCAATTTCATCTCTTAATTGTTCTGCTTCATATCGTTTTTGTCCTACGGTACTTTGTCTGTTAATGTTTCCACGGTCTGCTGCTACAATTCTTTCGGTTTCTAATTGGTTAATAACCCTGTTTAATTCGTTTTGTGATTTTGCTTCTGGTACTGGGTTAATGTATATGGATGTATTGGTATCTCCAAATAAGTATAAGTCACGGAACAACTCTGGGAATGTTGCCATTCTTGGAAGGGATGATACAAAGAAACTTCTTGCATATCTCTTGGTATTGGATATAATTTCTAAGTGGTCAATGTTTGAGGCATCAATTCCAGATGGTGCTATTAATTCTTTAATCGTCTTTTTTCTTAAAATATTGTATTGGTCTTGGTTGTTATTCATTAGCTGCTGATTTTCTTCTTCTTGTTGTTTTCTTTTGTTTTTCTTCCACATCATTTGTTCCTCCTTCCTCTTGGTTGTTTTCTTCTTCGATTAATCTAGTAGCAGATTCTGCTGTTTGTCTTCCTAAGTAGGCTGCATTTTGTTTAATAATCATTTGTGCTCTTTGTTTTACTAATTCTTCTAAACGTGCTCGTTTTTGGTCAATTTGTTGTTGTTTTGGGCTTCTTGCTTGGATTACTTTTTCATTTGCAAGTGCCATAGCTCTTCTTTCCACTTCTTCATCTAATGCTCTCATGGTTTTATCTAATACATCTGGTGCAGTTGTGTATAATTCATCATAGCCAGAACGTGCTGCTCGGTCAATACTAAATACTTCTGCTTCATCACGATTATAAGCAATGTATAATAGGTCTGCTAATTCTTCAGAATTTAGTATTTTTCCTCCTACATCACATGCCGAAAGCGTTCGAATAATGGATTGTGCTCTTGTATATAGTTCTTGGAATGCAATGTTTCTAATTTCTTCTTTATCAAATGAGTTGTTTGGTCCTAAGTCTTCTACATAGTATGGAATAATGACATAGTATTTTTTACTTAATACGTTTTTGTTTAAACTCATTCTTTGGGTATTGGCAATAATGTCTTTTCCATATTCATACAGGTTCGTTTGTTTGGTAACTTCGAAGAAATCTTTATTTAATTCTTCTCTAGTTGCTGAACCAGATTGTAATTTTTTTAGATATTCATTTTTCTTTTTCTCTAATTCATATCCAATTTCCTCTACTTTTCTTTGGTAACCTTCAATACTATCGTTTAGGTTAACAGTTCTTGTTTGTACATAAATTTGAATAGGATGACGTAAGGTATTTAAGAATTGAAGAAATCCTTCTTCTACTCCTATTTTTTCGTTTTGTGACATTAAGTCATAGTTAACACCTTGGCATTCTACAACCATAATATAACGCATTCCCTTTTTTTGTATAATCATGTTGTCTTCAATGCCTTCAAATTCCATGAATTTCAAAATGGATTGTTTGGTATATTCTTTGGCAATTTTTTTCGCATCACTTGTTGTTTCTTCTTGCGTTTCTTCTTCTACTTTTTTCTTTCTACTTCTTGTCCAGAAAAATAAGAATGCTGCTGCAAGTATTACTAATACGATAATCATCACAATTAATACAATGGTTAATACTTGTGTTACTTGGTCTGCACTATTCATCTTTGGTATCCTCCTCTATTTCATAGGTATAAATTCGATTATTTGCTTTTTTAAATTTAATGGCTCTTATAATAATATCGTCAATGTTTTCTCCACCAACTTTTTTCGTAAAAGCAAATGCCCCAACATCTGGAACTTTAAAGGTTCCAATACAAAATCCAATGACTGCAAATACGGCTACAATTAACATGCCTATCATCTTTGCGCCAAATGCTGCAATAATTAAATAAAAGATAAATCCTACTGCTGCTGCTACCGCTGTATATATCATTGATTTTCCTGTAAAGATAAACAAAATTCTTCCTTCATCCTTTACATTTCTTGGTATATTGTATGGTCCCATGTTTTCCTCCTTTAAGGCATAATTTTAACTAATATCATTATACCAGAAAAAGCGAAAAAATGTAACATTTTCAGCGAAAATATTACATTTTTAATGTATTTGTAATATGAATGAAACAAAAAACCAAGAAAACGATGTTTTCTTGGTTTTATAATTAATTAGAACCTGTTAGTGATGTTGCCATATCGTATACGATACCTGCAATTGCAGAAGCACCAAAGATTAATACAGCACCTACTATGTATGGTATCATTGATTTTTTGTAATCTGCTTTTTCTTCTGCACTTCCCATCATGTATTTAATACCTAAAATTAATAAAATTACAACTGCTACTAAAACACCTACTGTTCTTACAACACCAATAATTTGACCTCCTAATGTTGTTATTGTAGCTACGTTTGTTGGGTCTTGTGCTACAAAACTACTTGGTGTAACGGTTGCAAATGAACTTGCACTAATCATAACAATTGCTAATACGATGCATAATACTGCAACTATTTTACTTGTTTTTTTCATAATTTTCCTCCTAATTATATTATATTTATTTTTCTATTTTAATCTTCTCATTTGTTTTGAGAGAATATTAAAAACTTTATTCACATAGAGCCCCACTCTATATCTATTACTTATTATACCTGTTTTTTCGAGATTTGTCTATAGTTATTGTCAAAAATTTTGTAAAATTTGTCTAATATATACTTTTTGTTACAATATCATACACCATTCCAATCAAATTTGGAATCGTAAATACCATAACTGCTCCTATAATATAGGGTACCATTGCTTCTTTGTAATTTGCCTTTTCTTCTGTACTTCCTATCATATATTTAATTCCTAATACCATTAAGATAATAACCGATACAAACGTTCCAGCAAATCGAATAATTCCTAACACGAGATTTGCTCTTTCAATAAATTTTGTATTATTACTTTGTTCGTTTTGAGTCGGCTTATATTCTCCTGGACGTTCAATTGGGTCAATATAGTCTGCATACACTTGTCCATAGAAAGTAACTAGCATCACTAATAGTACCATAATGATTACAACTACTTTTTTCATTTTCTTTTCCTCTTTCATTTTCATCTTTTAAGCAATTCCTCTAAATAGTAATATGACTGTTCTCCATATAATAAATCCTGTAAATATTACAACACAACCTGCAATATATGGTATTAACGCTTCTTTTACTTTTGCTTTATCTTCTGCACTTGACATCATAAATTTAACACCTAAATACATACCAATTGCTACTGCTAAAAAGATACCAATTGATAATAATATATTATACAATGTTGAAGATCCCTTTTCTAAATGCTCTCCACTAATAACACTTGTATCAGACCCTTGGTTTAAAAAATTCTCTGCTTCTGATATGATTTCATCTGGTGAATGTGAGGAAGAAGCTCCTGAATTTCCTAATATTCCTGTAGACGGATTGCTACTTCCGATTATTGGATGGATTATTTCCAATATCAGAGCCATATGGTCCAACATATGGGCTTTGTGTTATGGTAGAAGAATTCGAACCATAAGTTCCATATCCACCTTGTATTTGTGAGCTTCCTTGTGAATGTGGATTTTGTACTGGTGTTTGTGTACCACTAGATGGCGTTCCCCCATAAGCACTTGCAAATGCACTTGTATGATATATCATAATTAAACTAACAATCAACCCTATGGTAATCAATCTTTTTTTCATTTTTTCACCCCGATTATAATATACTTCTTACATTATATCTTATTTTCTCCTTTTTTTCAATATTTGGCAATATATTCGCCAAAACGACATATGATTGTAACCTAAATGACATATTTAGTTTGCAATCTCTACTAATTGAATTCTATCTTCCTCTTTTTTTACTTCGTATAAGGTATTGTATTTCATTTTATTTTCTTCAAAAATAGTGGCATATTCTTCAATTGCTTCCTCAGTTGCTCTATATACAAACACATGGGTATAATTATCTTTTTGTAATGCATTTGTTAAATTTTCTAGTTTTCCAATGGTTCCTGGAACAACGGCATGAATGCGAATTGGCATCATAACATATTGATTTAGTGCCAATTGGATGATGCTTTTTCCTACTTCTTTGTTTGTGATATATAAAATTTTACTTTCTTTTGTTAAGTGTTCTTTATATGTTATGAGTCCGTGTTTCTTCCCATCGTTTCTTGTTTGAAAGCATAATATATTCATTTTTATTGATATATTTCTGGTTTATGGTATGAAATGGCATTAGTATAACAACAAGTATCAAAATGATGGTTGTTTGCTTAACTTTTATTTTTTGTTCTAATAATACAAAGCTAAAACACAAGATATCTGCTAATACAATGGTAAAAATATATCGAGGAAAACTTGCTAATATGAGTGCTTCATCTTTATCAAAAATGGTACAATACATCCATAGCATTCCTATTAAATAGATTATGGTACTAATTAGTATGGAAATTGTATAATTGAGATATTTCTTTTTTTCGGATTTTTCTATTTTGCCATACAAAAGTGCTGCTAATATAAAAATCCCTATAATAACGCAAAGTGTTGTTAAGTTTCTTTGTGTTATCATTTTTCCTTTTATCACAGCATTGATGAATTCTTTTGTAATGATTTGATTTACTTGTTTTTCTTGTTCTTGCTTTTCATCAATTTGATAAATCTTATTTAAATCCCATCGATGTTGGACTTGTTTTACTTTTCCATACCATATGGTTAATAATAAAGTAGATAATAAGATAACTGTAATTAATAATATTACTTTTTTCTTAATTGGAGTTCCTGTTTTTCTCTGTCGTAGTAACATCATAACAATTAGGATGATTGCAAGGATAGCAAGTCCTATTCCTTGTGTTTTGGTTAACATCAGTATTGTTATTCCACAAAAAATTTCTAGGAATTGAAATTGAATATTTTCTTCTTTTCGATATGCACTGTAGATGGTATAAGAAAATGCGACGCCTAATATTCCATCTACTAATATATCGGTATAAAAATTAGCATAAAAAATCATTGGTAAAAACAAAATTAGTATGGTAGATAGTACCATTCGTTTTATATCATTTTTCCAAGTAATGTTTTTTGTAATTGGTATCACCATAGAAAAGTATAAAATATTTTGTGCTGTTATAATAACATCTTCTGCATATATTCCCTTTATTTGAATTAGTAAATATTGAAAAATAGATGTAAATGGTGGATATTCGTTAAAGGCTACTATAGATTCTGGATTTGTTCCATATGTATCGTACAAAAACATATTTTTTACCATAATTCCCCAATGATTATATTCATCATAATTTTCAAAAATTCTTCCTTTGTTGAACACCATACTTATGATAAATAATCCTATATAGATGATGAATCCTGGTGTTACAATTCGACTTAAGATTGTTTTTACTTCATTTATTCTTTTGCTAAAATAGATTGTAATCGCAATCAATTGAATTAATGTGGTTATACATAATAGTAATACTCCTAAACTTAGATAATCCCATAAACCTGCTATATAAATAATAAGAATCATGATTAAAATGGCAATTGGTATAACTTGTTCGATTCTTTTTTTGAATATAATGGTAAGTGTAATGGATGTTATCCATATGATAAAGAATACATATAAGAATTCCATATTTTCTCTCTTTCTATCGTTATATTTTTTTTGAATATGTTATCATATCTTTTATGATTTGTATTGAATGTGTAATTGGTTTATAATGTGACTTTATTTTTTTACTATATACTGTACAAATTTTTACTTGTTTTATCCTAATTTTATTGGCAATACTTTGTAAGACATTTATTTCATATTCAAATCTTTCTCCTTTTATGCAGACGAGTTGTTTTAATTGTTTTATTGGTATGGCTCGTAATCCACTTTGGGTATCTTTTAACTTTTGTCCTGTTTTTAAATAAAATAAAAAATTACTACAGTAATTCCCAATTTTATTTTTTAGTGGTACTTGTTTTTGCGAAAAGTCTCTTACTCCTAATATAAAGTTTTCTGGATTTTCTTTTAAGGTATTTACTAGTTTTTGTATGTCTTGTATGGTATGCTGACCATCCGCATCTGCAGTAACCACACCAATTACTTTTGGACATTGGTTTAAAACATATTCAAATCCTGTTTTCAGTGCTTGTCCTTTTCCTTGATTTCTTTCGTGTGTTATAATAATGGCTTGGTCTTTTATTAGATTAAAATAGTCTTTGTGTTCAGAACCATCATTCACTACAATAATTTGATTTCCTAACTTTTTTAATTCTTGAACTATTTCGATTAAGCAAGAATCTGGATTGTAAGCAGGAATGATAATTAAAATTTGTTTTTCCATCACTAAATTCCTTTTTTAAAATTATTTTTATTATATCTTGCCAAAGAATAAAAATCAAGGTATGATTGGCATCTCTTTAAAGACTTCTACCAATCATACCTTTACCCTTCTTTTTCCGTTTTTTCTACATATTCCTTATATGTATTTTCTTGCATATAATATTTTGCAATTAATTCATCTAATTCTACACTAATTTTGTATATTTTATCATAATCTTCATTGTTTGTAATACTTTCGTTTAATTCGTCTCTCTTTTTACAAATTTCATCATTTAGCATATCACCACTCTCCTTTTTTTGCATTTTTTCTTCCCGTTACAACAAAAATACCATATTTTTACATTATCGTCAACAAATAAACTATATTTTTATTCGGAATCGTCCGACCTTTTTTGATGTTTCTTTCTTTTATTTGTATTATTTTTCCCTTTTTATCGTTTTTTCGCCAACATATAACAAAAAAACATCTTATCAAAACTTTAGACAAGATGTTTTTTCTTTTTTTGTTTTTATCTGTTTGTCTATTATTATTATACCTTATTTTTATTCTTTTTCAAGAGTAACATGAAACTAACAGATAAAATCAATATCATAAGAGAAATTACTTGCGATATTCGAAAACTTCCTAGCATTAAACTGTCTTGCCTTAGTCCTTCTATCAAAAATCGGATGCTTGCATATAATGTAAAATACCAATTCATAATTTGTCCTTTATAGTTTCTGTTTTTTGAAAGTTTGATTAGGATTACAAAAATGAAAAAATCTGCAATGGATTCATATAAAAAAGTTGGATGGACATATTGTAATCCCGCATTCGTTTGAATGCCTATTTTCCATGGAAGATTCGTAACACTTCCATATGCTTCTACATTGATAAAATTCCCCCATCTTCCAATGCTCTGTCCGAAGAGCTAAATAGGGAATTATATAATCTGCTAAATCGAAAAAAGATAGGTTTCTTTTTTTACAAAATATGTAGGTTGTAATGGCTCCTCCTAGAATTCCTCCATAAATAGCAAGTCCACCATCTTTGATGTTTATCATTTGAAGAAAACTAGTATAGTTTTGCATATTAAATATAACATAGTAGATTCTAGCACACAAAAAACTGACTGGGAGTAAGACTAAACTTAAATCTAGTATATCGTCATAATGAATTCCGAATGTATTTCCGTTTTATCTTACCTGTTGTAGGACATTTTCCTTGTTCTTCAGGTTTGCAAGAAAAAATGCTACACCATCGTGGAACTACTTTTTTACTTGCTCCATCTCTTCTTTTCATTCGATATAAGGCAAGTACTATGCTTCCCACGATGAGTATGGCATACCAGTATACTGGTATGCCAAAGATGTAAAATGCAATTGGATTAATGTTTAATGTTACGTTGAACATTGGAATAATGATTTGTTTCATGTAAACTCCTCTTTCTTGTAAATCCGCTCCATCATCCACATGAAGCTACTTTAACTTAAAAAATAGACTTTCCTATAATACGATGGAGCCCCCTTTAACAAGGGGGTTGTCGCGTGGAACGCGACTGGGGGTTCTTAAAATTTATCTATTACATATTTCCTTTTACTATGGATACTACCATTTTATTGGTATCAAATACTTCGTTTAATATTTGCCCTAAATATTCTAATGTGACATTATTATATTCTTCTAAATAATCGAAGCTATTCATTCCTTTAAAATAATCGGATAAGAACATTCTTGCAATATTACTTACATCATTATATCCTGTAATGTATTCTCCATAAATTTTCTTTTTGATTCTTTCAAAATGTTCTTGGTTTAATCCACTGTCCTTGAATTTTTGGATTTGCGTTTTTAACATTTCCACTATTTTTTGTGGATTTTTCGCTCCTCCTGCAATTAGTACATGTGCATATTGTTTTGAAAATTCATATTCTAAGGATGGTTGTGAAATAATGTCTCCATTGTTATATAGTGTTTGATAACCTTCTGAGCTTTTTCCTAATAACATATATAATAAAATTTGAATTGCAATACTTTTCTTTACCATATTCTCTTTTTCTGGTTTATCCTTAAAGCCAATTGCAAAAATTGGCATACTTACTTCCATCGTAATGGTTTTTTCTGGTACTACAATTTCTTCTTTTTCGATATCATAGATTCTTTCTACCTGTTTTTGATTTGTGGTTTTGGTGATTCTTTTTTTGACTTCCTCTAGCATTTCTTCTGGATTAAAATCACCACATACTACTAATAGCATATTGGATAAATCATAAAAATTGTCATATGATTTATATAATACGTCTTTATCAATTTTAGAAATGGATTCAATACTTCCTGCAATATCGATATTGATTGGGTTTACATGATACATTAATTTCATGGCATTCATATATACTTGCCATTCTGGATCATCTTCATACATATTGATTTCTTGCCCAATAATTCCTTTTTCTTTTTCCACATTTTCATCGGTAAAGTATGGATTTTGAACATAGTTCATTAATTCATCTAATGCTTCATAAAAATTGGAGGTTGCTTCAAATAAATATGCGGTGTGGTCATGTGTGGTATAGGCATTTGCATCTACTCCAAGGCTGGATAGTACATCTAAACTATTTGTTCCATTTTCTTGTTCAAATAGTTTGTGTTCTAAGAAGTGTGCTACACCATCTGGAATGTATATTTCTTGTTCATCTTGTTTTACTTTAAAATGATTATCGATGGAACCAAAATTAGTTCCCCAAATGACATATTTTTTTAAGGCTTCTTTTTTAGGAATCAGCATAACCGTTAGGCCATTTTCTAACTTTTCTATATAGACCTCTTCTTTTACCTTTTCATTTTTAATTACTTGCATGTGTCTTATTCCTCCCCTTGTTTATCTTTTAAGAAATAGATTGTGTGTATGGTTACTTTTTTTGCCATATCAATGATTTGTTCTTTGGTAACCGCTTCTACTTTTTTCTTATATTCTTCTGGTGATACTACTTTGCCAGTAAATTCTTGCCCAAAATAGTAACTAATTTGGGTATCTTGTTCATCTGGTATAAAGTCTATGGTAGAAATGATGCTTGTTTTTGCATTGTTTAAGTCTTCTTCAGAAAAATTCCCTTGTTTCATATCTTCTAATTGTTGTTTGATGATGGTTTGTGCTTTTTGGTTGTTTGCAATCTCAATTCCGTAAGCGAATAAAGATATTGCTTTTTTGTCGAATGTAGTTAGAGGCTGCTGTATAAGCTAGACTTGCTTTTTCTCTCACATTTTGGAACAATTTGGAATTGGCTCCTCCTCCTAATATGGTATTATAAACAAGGGTAACATATTTGTCGTCTAATGTTTCTTCTTTTACCTGTAATCCCATTACTAACTTTCCTTGCGTGATATCCATAGATTCGCTTAGTTCGTTTGGTTCTATTTGTTCTTCTACTAGTTCGTTTTTTAGCGTTTCTTGTTTTCTTTGGTCTAATGTTTTTATTTGTTGATTTTCTAATATGATGTTTTGAATTTCTGATTCTTTTATTTTTCCAGAAACGAAAATATCAATTTTTGCATTTTGTATCATTTGTGTATAGGTATGATATAAATCTTGTGGTGTTATTGTTTCTAAATCTTCTACATATCCATATTTGTATAATCCATATGGTTTGTTTTGATACATTTCTTCGATACAACGGTCTAACGCGTATTTTGCTTTATTGTCAATTTTTCCTTCAATGATTTGTTTTAAGTTTTCTTTTTCCATTGTTACATATTCGTCTTTAAAGACTCCGTTTTCAGTTACTGGATGAAATACAATATCACATAACATATCAATTGCTTTTTTTAGCACGTTTTCTGATACTGGCAAAAATTCTTCATTAATGGCTTCTAGATAAAATTTTAAAACGTGTGTATCTCCCATTTTTTCAATTCCACAATCAAACGATGCACCATACATTTCTTCTAATGCTATACTCATTTCTTTTGATGTTGGATAATTGGTAGAACCTCTTCTTAAAACAGCTGAAATTAATGCTTCTTTTGTTACATTTTCTCTTGTAAGAGGAAGGGTAAGAAATATGGATATTAAATTGGTTTTAAATTTATTGTTTTGAATGACATGAAGGTTGATTCCTTCTTTGATTTTGCTTTTTTGATAATTCATAATGTCCTCCTTTGTTTTATTTCTATATTATTAGTATAGTATATTTTGGAAATATTATACAATAGATTTTAAGAACCCCCAGTCTGCTACGCAGACAGCCCCCTTAAGTAAAGGGGCCTTTTATAGTTGAGAAATGTAGGGGCGAGCATTGCTCGTCCGTAAAGCCTCCTTTATTTAAGGGAGGTGGCAGGACGAAGTCCTGACGGAGGGTTCTTTATGATGATTTTTACCCCCGTCCCTAAAATCATCTTAGTTTAATAATTCTTTTACGACTTCGTTTATGGTTTTTCCGTCTGCTGATGCTCCCATTTTTTGTTTTGCTTCTTTCATGATGATTCCCATTTCTTTCATGGTGGTTGCTCCTGTTTGTTCGATGATTTGTTTTACGATAGTGGTAATTTCTTCTTTTGATAGTTGTTTTGGTAAATACTGGCTCAATATTTCAATTTCTTTTTTTACTCCAGAAATCAAATCTTCTCTTCCACTTTTTTCAAAGTCTGCAAGGGAATCTTTTCTTTTTTTAGATTCTTTTGCAATAATGTCTAATACTTGATTGTCTTCTAATGTAATTCCTTTATCTTTTTCTACTTGCAAGATGGCTGCTCTTACCATTTGTACTGTATTTTTCTTAACCTCGTCTTTTTCCTTCATCGCACTTTTTAAGTCTTCTAATAATTTTTCTTTTAACATTGTTTTTTCCTCCTTAAATTTTAAATAATTTCATAAATTTCAAATTCTTCTACTTCACCTATTTTGTGGTAGTGTCTACGAATATAGTCTGTTATTTTATCGGATTCTTGCCAATAATTTTCTTTGGTAAGTAAGATTTGATAACCTTTTTTTGCTTTTATTTGTTCTAGCATTGCCTCTTCTCCACCATAACCTAAGTTTCCTAGGAATGGTAAGTCCATTGCTCCATTACTTCTCTTTTCAGGAATATTGTATAAGGCTGCTTCTTTTGAAAAAATAATGGCTTTTCCATTGTTGTTATTAATATATTGATTAACGACCTTTATTTTATTTTCCATTTCTTTTGTTAAAATACCACCATAGTATGGATTTTGGTAATGATATACAAACGGATTGTTTTTTATGATAACAATTCCAGCCTTTACTCCCATTAGTATCAATACTACTATCATAAATAGAATGACACTATTTACTATTTTTTTGCTTACGATTTTTCTTAATACAATATCTGCAAGATACATTAAAAGTACGGCTAGCACTAGTATGGCTATCATGGTGTGAAATGCATTGATAATTGGATAAACAATTAATAGCATTGGAATTCCCATTGATAGAAATATGGTAATGTTTCTTTTTTGTTCGTCGTTTGCCATTTTCTTGTTCATAAAGATTGCTGAAATTACTGTTATAGCCGCAATCGTAAGATGAACGATACACTCCATTTCCATTGCTATATTACTGGTTCCAAATTCTCCTATTCCTAAAAAAGCATAGTTTATAAAATCAAATATCGTCCCATTTTGAGTCAATATGCCTAATGTTAGTATTGATAACATGCCTGCAATTATCATTTGTTTTATAATATCAATATATAGTTTCTTATTTCTTTTTTCAAGTATTAATTGTGTAATGATTGTTCCAATTACATAGTATACTCCTATGTTTTGTTTTGTAAACAATACAAAATATATTACCATCCCATTTAATATCGCAAATCGATTTTTATTATTTTGGTATTTTAAGAAGATATAGATTCCTAATAATACAAATGTTATTGCTAATATATTATAATTTGCTCCTCCTGTTATACATAAATATATGAAATAATTAATAATGAGTGTATATAATAGTGCATTTCTTTTTGGTATTTTTATTTGTTTGTATATATTGTATATGATTAATATCATCGTAGAATAAATACCTACATCAAGTAGTCGATAAATAAAATAGTTTGCTCCCAATATTGTTAAGATGATTTCTCCTATCCAAAAAAAGATTGGTGTGATGATAACATTTGCATCTTGATAGATTTTAAATCCATTTACCATTTTATAGATATTTTGAAAATTCCACAATTCATCACCTGAACTAATTCCAATTTGAAATATAGTCAGTACTGAGAAGATTGCAATTCCTATCCATAATAATAGATTATCGTGTTTTTTTATTGTTTTCATAATTCTTCCTTTTTATTTTAAAGGCGCTTTCCAGCTAAGGAAAAGCGCCTCTTTTTTATGTATTATTTGATTAAAATTTTCTTTTTCTTGCAGCCTCTGATTTTTTCTTTCTTTTTACACTAGGCTTTTCGTAGTGTTCTCTTTTACGAACCTCTTGTAAAACTCCGTTTCTAGCACATTGTCTTTTAAATCTCTTTAAAGCATCTTCTATATTTCCATTATTAACTTTTACCTCTGACATTTTGTTCCCCTCCTTCCGGTGTTTCGAAAGTGTATGTAATTTTAAGGGTTTGTAGTTTGTTTTTTGTTTGTTTTCTTTCTCCTTAATTTTAATACGAGTATTATTATAACTTACCTAGGCCAAAATTGTCAATAGCCCGAAAGGAATTTAATAGATTTTAAATAATTCTCCTAATGGTTTTGCTTCGTTAATTCTTTTGATTGCTTCTGCAAATAATGGTGCCATGGATAATACTTTTATTTTATCAATTTGTTTTTCTTCTGGTAATGGAATGGTATCGGTAATGATGAATTCTTTAATTGGTGAATTTTGAATTCTTTCAATGGCTGGCCCTGATAATACTCCATGAGTACATCCTGCATAGATTTCTCTTGCTCCAAAATGTTCTAGTATTTTGGCTGTTTCTATCATGGAACCTGCTGTATCTACTTCATCGTCAAAGATGATAGCTTGTTTATCTTTTACATCTCCAATTACAGTTGTAGCAATGGCTCTATCGTCGTTTCCTTCTCTTCTTTTATCGATTAAGGCAATTGGGCATCCAAAATATTCTGAATATTTGTATGCTTTTTTGGAGCTTCCTGCATCGGTTGCAACAATTACCATATCGGTTAGATTTTTTTCTTTAAAATATGCTTGTAATAAGTTTTGTGCAGATAATCGGTCGCAATTAATATTAAAATATGCTTGTATCGCTGGGTTATGTAGGTCACAAGTAATAACTCGATCGGCTCCTGCTGCTTCAATTAATTGTGCCATTAATTTGGCTGTTACTGGTACACGTGGTTGGTCTTTCTTATCGGATCTTGAATAAATAAAATATGGTAATACTACATTAACTCTTCTTGCTGATGCACGTTTTGCAGCATCAATCGTAATTAATAATTCCATTACTCTTTCATTAACTGGTGGTTGGGTTGTTTGTACAATATAAACATCTTGTTCACGAACAGTTTCTAAAATTTGTACAAAGTTGTTATCATTTTTAAATTTAATTGAACTAATTTCTCCCATTGGTATTTCTAAACAATTGCAAATATCTTTTGTAAATTTTTCTGCTGATTTGCAAGCAAAAATTTTAATATTTTCCATTTTTATAACCCCTTTTTATTATTTTAAAATTCTTTTTTATTATAACATCTTTTCTACTTTTTTGTATATATTTTTTGAATATTTTGTTGTTTTTTGTAATTTATTATCATTATATTATTTTTGTTTTATTATTTTTAAAAAATGGGTTGCATGATATGCAACCCTTATGTTATTATTTTTAATTTGCGTTTAACATTAGTCCTTCTTCTAAATCTGCCCAAACGACTTTATTTTGTGCTACACTTTTTTGAACATCGATTAGTCTTTGGTTTTCAGAACCTCTAAATCGTAAAGATAAGTTTTTCTTTTCTTCTTCGAATTTCCCATCAACAATAACATCAATATCAGAAATTAGTTCTTTGGTTTCTTCCCAATTTTTATACATATTTCCCATAACATCTTTTTCAAAATCGAAACCAGTATAACACCAAATACTTTTATTTGGAAATTTTTCTTTTACTTGTTTTATTAGTGGTAACAGTCCTTTTTGATTAGCATGTTCTAGTGGTTCTCCCCCTAATAATGATAATCCTTCTATATAGTCTTTATCTAAATCCTTTAAAACTTGATCGATTGTTTCTTGATTAAATTCTTTTCCATAGCAGAAATCCCATGCTTCTTGGTTAAAACAACCTTTGCAATGGTGATTGCAGCCACTTACAAACACAGATACTCTAACGCCTGGTCCATTTGCTACGTCACATTCTTTTATTTTAGCATAATTCATGTTTTATCATCTCCTGTTTTTAGAACTGGTCGATGAGGGCATCGCCCCCTACATTTATATTGTAGGGGGTGGCGCCTTCGCCAACCTGTTAGGCCCCTTTATGTAAGGGGGCTGTCGCCGTTTAGGCGACTGGGGTTTTATAGATGTAATACTCTTGATTTAATTTCTTTTGTTTTTCCTTCGTTCCAGAAGTTTTCTCCTAAGTATCCACAGGTTCTTCTTGTGACATTCATTTTGTTATGATCTTTGTTTCCACATTGTGGGCATTCCCATTCATTATCATTGTTTATGGTGATTTCTCCATCGAATCCACATACATGACAGTAATCGGATTTTGTATTAAACTCTGCATATTGTATATTATCATATATGAATTTTACGATTTCTTCAAGTGCTTTTAGATTATTTCTCATATTTGGTATTTCGATATAAGAAATTGCTCCTCCTGATGATATTTTTTGGAATTGACTTTCAAATCTTAATTTTTCAAATGCATCTATGTTTTCTCTTACATCTACATGGTATGTGTTGGTGTAATAACCTTTGTCTGTAATGTCTTTAATGCTTCCAAATTTTTCTTTGTCAATTCTTGCAAAACGATAGCATAAGCTTTCTGCTGGTGTTCCATATAAGGCAAATCCAATTCCTGTTTCTTTTTTCCAACGGTCTGTTGCTTGTCTTAGGTGATTCATTACACATAGTGCAAATTCTTCCCCTTCTTTTGTGGTATGGCTTACCCCTTTCATTAATTTTGTTACTTCATAAATTCCAATGTAACCTAATGATATTGTTGAGTATCCACCTTTTAATAATTTATCGATTGTTTCTCCAGCTTCTAGTCTTGCAATTGCTCCATATTTCCAATGAATTGGACTTGTATCTGTTTTTGTTCCAAGTAATGCGTAATGTCTACACATTAATGCTTCATAACATAGTTCTAATCTTTCATCAAGTAATTTCCAGAATTTTTCTTCGTCTCCATCTGCTATAATTCCGATTTGTGGTAGATTAATACTAACAACACCTTGATTAAATCTTCCTTCAAATTTATATTCTCCGTTTTCATCTTTCCAAGGTGATAAGAAACTTCTACATCCCATTGGGCTAAATACGTTTCCATCATAGTTTTCACGCATTTTTTTTGCTGATATGTAATCTGGATATAATCTTTTTGATGAGCATTTTACAGCAAGTTTTGTTAAATAATCATATTTTCCACCAGTTAAGTTGTTGTGTTCATATAATACATAGATTAATTTAGGGAATGCTGGTGTAACATATACTCCTTTTTCATTTTTGATTCCTTTATATCTTTGTTTTAGAATTTCTTCTATAATCATAGCATTTTCTTCTATGTATTCATCGTTTTCATCTAAGTTTAAGAATAAGGTAACAAATGGGGATTGTCCGTTTGTTGTCATTAATGTATTGATTTGGTATTGTATGGTTTGTACTCCTGCTGCAAGTTCTGCTTTTAGTCTTTGTTCTGCAATTCCATCTATGATATCTTCTGGTAATTTATCTTGATAAAGTTCATCTAATTCTTTCTTAAATTTATCTTTACTTTTTCTTAAATATTTTCCTAAGTGTTTTAAGTCTACTGATTGTCCACCATATTGATTACTTGCTACAGCAGCGATGATTTGTGTTGTAACAGTACAAGCAACTTGGAAACTTTTTGGACTTTCAATTAGTTTTCCATTCATAACGGTTCCGTTTTCTAACATATCTTTAATGTTTACTAGACAACAGTTAAAAATTGGTTGTAGGAAGTAGTCTGCATCATGAAAGTGTAAGATTCCTTCTTCGTGTGCTTTTGTTATTTTTTCTGGAAGTAACATTCTTTTTGTTAAATCTTTTGATACTTCTCCTGCAATATAGTCTCTTTGTGTAGAGGCAAGCACTGCATTTTTGTTAGAATTTTCAGTTGATAGTTCTTTGTTTTGGTTTTTGATTAGTCCTAATATCGATTCATCTGTTGTATTTTGTTTTCTAACTAATGCTCTTGTATATCGATATACTATATATTTTTTGGCTAATTCAAATTTTTGAAGTTCCATTAATTTTTCTTCTATAATATCTTGAATGTCTTCTACTAACATTCTTTTTTTATCTAATTCTTCTATATAGTTAACAATTCCTTTGATATCTTCTTTTGAAGCTCTTTCTTTTGCTCTTACTTCATTATTTGCTTTTTCAATTGCTACTACTATCTTTTCTTTATCGTAATCAACTGCTCTCCCATCTCTTTTTATTACTTTCATAATTGTTTCCTCCCCCTTTTTTGTATGCTACTATTATACAATAACTTTTTTTATTTTCTGTTGCAATTGCAACAAATTATGGGAAATATAAGTATCTTTTTGATAACATTGCATGGTTGTAAGTAAATTTGTTTTATTTCATTTATATTACAAATATATGACATCTCATTTTGTCGAATTTTGCTTCCTAATAGAGACTTTTCTTCTTGTTGCATTTTTTTAATGTTTTATGTATAATTATTTATGAGGTAGGTAAAATGAATATTAATTTAGATTTATCCGTATTTATGCGAGATTTAGATAAGAACTGTTCGAAAGCACAAAAAAAATCTTTTCAAAAAGGTGAATTAATTACTTCCTATATTGCAAAACGTAATCAATTGTGTTTATTACTTTCGCGGTGAGGCGGATTTGATTCGTTACGATTTAAATGGAAATCGTACGATTGTAGAACATTTTTCGGATAATGCTATTTTTGGTGAAATTTTTTATATTGTTAATACAAATAATGAATTATTTGTTGAGGCAAAAAAGCATTCAACCGTTCTATTTTTTATTTATGATGATTTGCAACAAAAGTGTAATTCCGATTGCTTATTTCATCAAAAATTATTAGATAGTCTTTCTTCTTTATATTTGAATAAAGTAATTGAATTAAATACTAGAATTGAATTGTTAAGCAAAAGAACGATTCGTGAAAAGTTGCTTGGTTATTTTCATGTTGTTTCTTCGAAAAACATGGGAAAAACTTTTCAGATTCCATTTTCGCTTACCGACCTTTCTGATTACTTAAGTGTGGATAGAAGTGCCATGATGCGTGAATTAAAACTCTTAAAAGAAGATGGATTTATTGAAAAAAGCGGTAATCGTATTAAGTTGTTGTATAAGTAACTAAAACCCCCAATCATTTTCATGATTGGGGGTTTGCTATTTTTATGCAAAGATTTCATCAAATTCTTCTCCGTCGATTTTTTCTTTTTCTAGTAGAATTCCTGCTACAGAATGTAATTTCTCTATATTAGCTTTTAAGATTTCTTCTGCTTTGTGGTATGCTGTATCGATAATGATTTTGGTTTCTTCATCGATGATAGCTGCTGTTTCTTCTGAGTATTCTTTGCTTTGTGCAAAGTCTCTTCCTAAGAATACTTCTTCTTGAGTAGAACCTAGCATGATGGTTCCTACTTTGTCGCTCATACCATATTTGGTTACCATGCTTCTTGCAATTTTGGTTGCTCTTTCAATATCGTTACTTGCTCCTGTTGAAATATCATTTAAGATTAATTTTTCTGCTACTCTACCACCAAGTAATGATACAATGTTTTCTTCCATTTCTGTTTTTGACATGAAAGATTTGTCTTCTGTTGGACGATACATGGTGTATCCTCCTGCCATTCCTCTTGGTACGATAGAAATTTGGTGTACTGGGTCTTGGGTTGGTAGGAAACGGCTTACAACTGCGTGACCTGCTTCGTGGTAAGCAACTAGTTTATTTTCTTTTTCACTTCTTACTCTTGTTTTCTTTTCTGGTCCCATGGTTACTTTTACCATGGCATCTTCAATTTCTTTCATTCCAATTTCTTTTATGTCTCTTCTTGCAGCAAGTAAAGCTGCTTCATTTAATACATTTTCTAAATCTGCTCCTGCAAAACCTGAGGTGTTTTTAGCAATTGTTTTTAGGTCTACATCTTCTGCTAATTTTTTCTTTTTTGCATGTACTTCTAAGATTTGTTCTCTTGCTTTTACATCTGGTGCAGATACAACAATTTGACGGTCAAATCTTCCTGGTCTTAGTAATGCTTTATCTAATACATCAGGACGGTTGGTTGCAGCAAGTACAATAACACCTTCATTGGTTCCAAATCCATCCATTTCAACTAATAATTGATTTAAGGTTTGTTCTCTTTCATCATGTCCTCCACCAAGTCCTGCTCCTCTTTGACGACCTACTGCATCAATTTCATCAATAAAGATGATACATGGTGCTTTTTTCTTAGCTTCTTCAAATAAGTCTCTTACACGAGATGCTCCCACACCAACAAACATTTCTACGAAGTCGGAACCACTAATAATAAAGAATGGCACTCCTGCTTCTCCTGCTACTGCTTTGGCAAGTAGTGTTTTTCCTGTTCCTGGTTGACCAACAAGTAAAACTCCTTTTGGAATTCTTGCTCCCATGTCGGTGAATTTTTTTGGACTTTTTAAGAATTCTACAATTTCTTCTAGTTCTTCTTTTTCTTCATCTACTCCTGCTACGTCTTCAAAGGTAACACGGTTTTGTTCACTTTGTCCCATAAGTCTTGCTTTGCTTTTTCCAAATGACATGGTTTTGTTTCCACCTTGGTTTGGGTTCATCACAAATAACCAGAAAATTAGGAAAATGATTAATAGTCCAAATGGTGTTAATAAACTTAATATGGTAACAAAAATCGATTGATTTTGCTCGGTTAATGTAATATTTCCTTCTTTTAATGGGGTGGCAGCATATGTCATAAAGCTATCAATGCTTGGTATATTTACTTCTTTTTTATTGTTATCTCCTTTTACTGTTACATATGCTTTTTTGGCATCTGCTGATAGTTCTATTTCTGATATTTCTGCTGTTTCCATTTTGGTAATTAATTCTGAATACGTCATTTTTGTATCTTGGTTATCTAAAATAGATGTTAGTAATACAATAAAAATTACTCCTATAATTAGCCACATGGCTAGTGTTTTTAATCCGTTTTTCAAGATGACTTCCTCCTTCAAAAGCGAAGCTTTTGTATTGCGGGTCGATGAAGGCATCGACCCCTACTTCACTATTAACTTTTGTCTGAAATATAACATATTTGTTTTCTAATTGCAAGCATTTTTATGTGTCTTTTTTGTGTCGAATCCAGTCGTATCAAGGTTTTGCTTACGGATGCTATTGGTTTATCGTAAAAAATATTTTGTGTTTTTGTACTAAAATTTTAATCTTTTTATTCGGAATCAAAAATTTATTACCAATATTATTACTACACAACTTAATAATATCTTCAATATGTTTTTTTTCAATTCCAGAACTTGCTCCAAAAAGCATCGTTATAGTATATAACACAATTCGATTTTTTATAACTAAATCTAATTCATTAAATTTTTTTAAATCTAATACAATTTCTTTCTTATCGTTTGATAGTAGTATTTCTTCATAAGTTTGTTTTGTTATTTGTTCTAAGTATTTGTCTTCTTCTTGAATAATATCTGCCATTCTTGCAATAGATTCTATGATGTTTGGATTAAATTCTTTTTCTAAATAGGGAATTAACTCATTTCTTATTTTATTTCTTGTATAAATATTTTCAAAATTTGTTTTGTCTATTTTAGGATTTAATTTATTTTCTTCACAGTATTGTTCAATCTCACTTCTTTTGCATTCAATAAGAGGTCTAATATAGATATTATCTCTTACTGGTTCTATTCCTTTTAGCCCAGAAAGACCTGTTCCCCTAAGTAAATTCATCATAACGGTTTCTACCAAATCATTTTTGGTATGTGCTGTTGCAATTTTATTTGCTCCTACTTGTTTTTGTATCTTAGAAAAAAAGGCATATCTTACCTTTCTTCCCATCTCTTCTATTCCTAATTTTTCTTTCTTTGCTTTTTCTAATACATTTTCTCTTTTTACAAAACAAGGAATTCCATGGTTTTTACACATTTGTTCAACGTACTGCTCATCTTCTTCCGCTTCTTTTCGAATGCCATGATTAATATGACATACGGTAAAGGTAAAATGTAACTGTTCTTGTAAATTTAAAAAAATATGGAATAAACAAGTAGAGTCAGGTCCCCCTGACACTCCAAGTATAATATGATCATTTTGTTTAATTAAATGATATTTCTTAATTGTTTGTAATACTTTTTCTTCTAACATATGATTTCCTTAATCTCGATATTTTTCGATGTTGGTAAATTTGGTATAGTTTCCAAGCCATAGTAGTTCTACGGTTCCGGTTGACCCAGAACGATGTTTTGCAATAATTACTTCTGCTACGTTTTTCTTTTCACTATCTTCATTATAGTAATCATCACGGTATAAGAACATAACGATATCGGCATCTTGCTCAATGGCTCCCGATTCACGAAGGTCAGAAAGCATTGGTCGATGGTCTGGACGTTGTTCTGGTGCTCTTGATAATTGTGAAAGAGCAATAACTGGTACATTAATTTCTTTTGCTAGTATTTTTAAAGAACGGCTAATTTCAGAGATTTCTTGTTCACGGCTTCCTCCTCTTTTGCCACTTCCTTGTACTAATTGTAAATAGTCGATTACAACAAGTCCTATGTTTTTTTCTAGCTTTAGTTTACGACATTTAGCACGAATTTCCATCACGGAAATTCCTGGTGTATCATCAATATAAATACCAGATTCAGAAAGCGGCCCCAAAGCACTTGCTAGTTTCATCCAGTCTTCATCATCAATTTTTCCTGTTCTTACTTTATTACTATCTACCATTGCTTCGCTACACAAAATTCTATTTACCATTTGTTCTTTGGACATTTCCAAACTAAAAATAGCAACTGGAACGTTTGCACGAACACCAGCATTTGCTGCAATATTTAAAGCAAATGCAGATTTTCCCATAGCAGGTCTTGCAGCAATTAAAATTAAATCGGATTCGTGAAGTCCTGCTGTTTTGTAATCTAAATCCGCAAATCCTGTTGGAACACCAGTAATATGTTGTTTTTGATTATATAATTTTTCAAGTCCTGCAAAGGTATCCACTAAGATATCTTTAATGGATGCATATCCTTTTTGGTTCTTTTTTTGCATCACGTCAAAAATTTTCTTTTCTGCTTGGTCCATAATGTTTTCTACTTCTTCGGTTGGGTCATATCCTAATGCGATAATTTGGTTTGCTGTTTGAATAAGACTTCTTAACATGGATTTTTCTTCTACTATTCGAATATATTTATCAATATTGGCTGTTGTTGGTGCCATATCTGGAAGGCTTGCTAAATATTCTAACCCACCAATACTATCAAATTTTCCAAGAGAAACAAGCTCTGCTTTTAAAGTGATAATATCGACTGGTTCTGCACGATTATATAAGTTTAAAATTGCTCCATAGATTGCTTTATTATCTTCACGATAGAAGTCTTCTTCTTTTAGTACTTCAATAACAGCTGTTACTGCATCTTTATCGGTTAACATACTACCTAAAACAGCTTGTTCTGCTTCTATATCACTTGGTGGTATTTTTCCTAATTCCATAGATTACTCCTTTTACATTCCTACTACATTTAATTTTAATTTACCTGTTACTCCATCATATAGTTTAATTTCTATATGAAATGTTCCTAATACTTTGATTGGTTCTACTAATATGATTTTCTTTTTGTCTACTTTGATAGAATATTGTTTTTCTAGGTTTTCTGCAATTTCTTTTGATGTTACACTTCCAAATACTTTTCCGTTTTCTCCTGCTTTTACAGGAAGTTTTAGTGTGATTTTTTCAATTTTATTAGCGGTTTGTTTTGCTGCTTCTTTTTCTAACTCTTTTCGATGTTCTTCTGAGGATTTTTTAGATTGTAAATTAGTTAAATTTCCTTTATCTGCAGGAACAGCTAAATTCTTAGGGAATAAGTAGTTTCTTGCATATCCATCATTGGCGTTAATAATTTGGTCTTTTTTTCCTACCCCTTTAATATCTTGTGTTAATATCACTTTCATTGTTCATTCCTCCTTTATTGTTGTAGGGGTCGATGCCTCCATCGACCCGAATTTTGCCGTTTATTATACGGGGCGATGAGGGCATCGACCCCTACAAATTTCATCTTTTGTATCTGTTTCTTTTAGTTTCCTAATTCTTCAAAATATTCGTTTATTTTTCCGATTAATTCTTCTTTTACTTCTTGTTTTGTTTTTCCTTCTACTTGGGCTCCAGCAAGGGTAATGTGTCCTCCGCCTCCTAGTTTTTCTAGAATTACTTGAACATTGATGTCTCCTATCGAACGTCCACTAATGCATACTTTGCTTCCAACCGTTCCGATGACAAAGGATGCTGTTATATCACTGATGGTTAAAAGTTCATCTGCTGCTTTTGCACAAATAACTCCTGCGTCTTTGTTTTCTTGTTCGTAAATCGATATTGCAATGGTATCATGAACAATTTCGGCTTCTTTTACAATATCCGATATGGTATTGTAGCTATCTAAATCACTTTGGAACCATTTTTTTACTTTGATAATATCAACACCACATTTTCGTAAATATGCTGCTGCTTCAAAGGTTCTAACACCTGTTTTAAAGGTAAAGTTTTTCGTGTCCATCATAATTCCTGCATATAGCCCTTCAATTTCAATGGTTTTCAATGTAATTGGTACTTCAACATATTGTAGCAATTCTGTTACCAACTCTGCAGCAGAAGATGCATATACTTCTTGAAAAGTTAGGGTTGCATCATCAATATAATCTGTACTTCTTCTATGGTGGTCAATTACTACAATTTTATTGGTTTTTTCCAATAATTCTGGTACTTCCACATAACTTCTTTTATGGGTATCTACTACAATTAAAAGTGTTTCGCTTGCTATTTTTGATAATGCTTGTTGGGAATCAATAAAAATTTCTTCCTCTTCTTCTTTTTTGACGGATTCCATAAAGGTGTTAATGGTTAATCCTGTTGTTTGGTTTACAATTTTTACTTCTTTTCCAAGGCTTTTTGCAATTCTATATACTCCTAGACTAGAACCTAAGGAATCGATGTCTCCGTTGGTGTGTCCCATAATCATAACATCACTTGCTTGCATCATTAATTCTTCTAATGCGTGTGCTACTGTTCTTGCTTTTACTTTGGTTCTTTTTTCTACTTCTTGTGCTCTTCCTCCAAAGAATAAGTATTTTTCGTTTTCACGAATAACTGCTTGGTCTCCTCCACGTCCTAAAACAATATCCATACCAGATAATGCGGATTTGTATTTTTCATATTCGGTTGCACCTTCATTAGAAACCGAAATACTTAAGGTAATTTGTAAGCCACCTTCTAATTTTATTTCTTTTATTTCATCTAGAATTTGAAATTTATTTTCTTTTATTTTTTGTAGATATCGTTGTTCAAATACATAAACAAAGGTATCTCGATCCGATTTAATAACAACTCCTTTGGATTCAATTGCCCAATCGTAAATGCTTTTTTCTATTTTTGCAATCACTTCTGGTCTATCTTCTGTTTGAATTCGTTGTATCATTTCTTCGTAATTATCAATCATGATAATTCCCATACAAATTTGTGCATCATTATATTTTTTAATTGCTTTTACATAGTCGGTATTATCAATAAAATATAGAAGAAGCATGTATTCTGATTGATTTTTACGTTCATTACTTTTAGATTTTACATATTCGCCAATAATTTTATAATGTTTATAATCAATAATTTGCTCTTTTTGAATGGTTCTATCTTTGGTTCGATTACTATGTTGGTCTGCTATTTTTTCTTCTATTTCAACTTTAATTTCTTGTATTAACACATTTAATGTGTTTTCTATATCGACATTTTCAAATTCGCTAACAAATTTTGAACTTTTCCATATGATATTTCCATCCGTTTCCATGATGATTAATGGAAATGGAGAATTGATTAATGTATTTTTGGCAGCAGAATCTACGTTAATGGTTAATTCTTGGATATGTTCTGAAATTTCTGCCTTTCTTTTTTTACTGGTCCAGAAGGCATAAAAACAAATAAGGCCATATAGGATAACCGCAGGCATAACAAATACTATTTGATAGCAACATATGATAATTAGTAATATCGCAATAATGACTAAATATATTTTTGTTTTTGAGTTAATGATTTCAAAGGTTCTTTTGTTTGAATTTTGCATAAATCCTCCTTTTATTCATAGTTCTATTGTACGCTTTTTCGTAAACTTTGTCAAGAAATACCTGACCAATATTCGCCTTTCTCAGTCGATGGGGGCATCGATTCCTACAACATTTAACCTAAAATAGTGTAATTTTCTAGCATACAAAAAAAGAGGTTTCCCTCTTTTTTTGTACTTTATGAAATTATTCTTCTACTGTCTCTTCTACTGTCTCTTCTTCTACATCTTCTATTGTTTCTTCGAATTCTGGTATTATATTGGTATCTAATTCTTCTTGTTCTGGAATTTCTTCTTGTTGTAGTTCTGTATTAATTTTAATACTTTTATATTTGTTCATTCCAGTTCCTGCTGGAATTAGTTTACCAATAATAACGTTTTCTTTTAATCCAATCAATGGATCTACTTTTCCTTTTATTGCAGCTTCTGTTAATACTCTGGTTGTTTCTTGGAAAGATGCTGCTGATAAGAAGGATTCTGTTGCAAGAGATGCTTTTGTGATACCTAGTAATGCACGTTTTCCACTTGCTGGACGTTTTCCTTCGTCTATTGCTTCTTTATTTTTGTCTTCAAATTCATACATATCAACTAAAGAACCTGGGAACATATCGGTATCTCCATTGTCTTCTACTCTTACTTTCTTAAGCATTTGTCTACCAATAACTTCAACGTGTTTATCATTAATATCAACACCTTGGTTACGATATACTTTTTGTACTTCTTGGATTAAGTATTCATATACACCTTCTGGTCCTTTGATTGTTAAGATTTCGTTTGGATTAATTGAACCTTCTGTAATTTGGTCTCCTGATTCTAGTTCATCGCCATCTTTTACACGTAGTTTTGAACCAAATGGAATGGTATATGTTTTTGAATCGTCTTTGGAAGTTACAATAACTTCTTTCTTTTTCTTGTTTTCTGTAATTTTTACTTTTCCTGCAATTTCTGTAATAATTGCAAGTCCCTTTGGTTTTCTTGCTTCAAATAACTCTTCAACCCTAGGAAGACCTTGTGTAATATCTCCTCCTGCGACACCTCCTTGGTGGAAGGTTCTCATTGTAAGCTGTGTACCAGGCTCACCGATGGATTGTGCAGCAATAATACCAACTGCTTCACCAATGTTAACTTCTGTTCTTGTAGCAAGACCCATTCCATAACATTTTGCACAAACTCCATGTTTTGAATGACATCCAAGTGCAGAACGTACTTTTACTTTTGTAAATCCTGCTTCTACAATTTTTTCTGCCACTTTTTCAGTAATCATGGTATTGGTATCAACAATTACTTCTTTTGTTTTTGGGTCGATAATATCTTCTAATGGATATCTTCCTTCTAGTCTTTCTTGTAGTTTTTCAATGATTTGGTTTCCGTCTTTAATATCAGAAACTTCAATTCCTTCACGTGTTCCACAATCATGTTCACGAACAATGATATCTTGTGAAACATCAACTAATCTTCTGGTTAAGTATCCAGAGTCAGCGGTTCTTAATGCCGTATCGGCAAGTCCTTTTCTTCCTCCGTGGCTTGATACGAAGTATTCTAGTGGGTCAAGTCCTTCTCTAAAAGAAGAACGAATTGGAATTTCTACGGCTTTACCAGAGGTATTTGCCATAAGTCCACGCATACCTGCTACTTGGCGTAATTGGTTCATGTTACCACGAGCTCCAGATTCAATCATCATATAAATTGGGTTTAATTCATCAAAGTTTTCTTGCATTGCACTAGATACATCTCCTGTTGCTTGTTCCCAAACTTTAATAACAGATTCATAACGTTCGTCTTCTGTAATTAAACCACGTTTATATTGTTTTGCAATTTGTTCTACTTTTTCTTCTGCTGCTGCTAAGATTTCTTGTTTCTTTTCTGGAATAACAATATCTTTTGTACTAACTGTGATAGCACCTTTTGTAGAATATTTGTATCCAGTTGATTTAATATAGTCTAATAATTCAGCAGCTCTTGATAATCCGTGAACATTAATACATTTTGCAACAATTTTTCCTAAGTTCTTTTTAATAACTGGGAAATCGATTTCTAAATCAAATTCGTGTTCTGGATCGGTTCTATCGACAAATCCTAAATCTTGTGGAATTCCTTGGTTGTAGATAACTCTTCCTACAGTTGTTTTTACTCGTTTTGAACGAATGCTTCCATCTTCATTTTCTTTATACATACGAATCCAAACAAGAGCATGTAGGCCTAAGTCTCCATTTGCATATGCCATTAGGGCTTCGTCTGTATCTTTATAGTAACTTCCTTCTCCTGGTTCTCCTGCAACTTCCATTGTTAAATAGTAGCTTCCTAAAATCATATCTTGTGTTGGAACAGTTACTGGTTTACCATCTTGTGGTTTTAGTAAGTTGTTGACAGATAACATTAAGTATCTTGCTTCTGCTTGTGCTTCTGGTGATAATGGAACGTGAACTGCCATTTGGTCACCATCGAAGTCAGCATTAAATGCTGTACATACTAATGGGTGAAGTTTGATTGCTCTTCCTTCTACTAATACTGGTTCAAATGCTTGAATACCAAGTCTATGTAGTGTTGGTGCACGGTTTAGCATAACTGGATGGTCTTTAATAACTTCTTCTAAGATATCCCATACTTCTGGTCTTAATTTTTCTACCATTCTTTTTGCATTTTTAATGTTATGGGCAATTCCTCTTCCTACTAATTCTTTCATAACAAATGGTTTAAATAATTCAACTGCCATTTCTTTTGGAAGACCACATTGGTATATTTTTAGTTCTGGTCCTACAACGATAACGGAACGTCCAGAGTAGTCAACACGTTTTCCAAGTAAGTTTTGACGGAAACGTCCTTGTTTTCCTTTTAATAGGTCAGATAATGATTTTAATGGTCTGTTTCCTGCTCCTGTAACAGGTCTTCCACGTCTTCCATTATCGATTAAGGCATCTACTGATTCTTGTAACATTCTTTTTTCGTTTCTTACAATAATTTCTGGTGCTCCTAATTCTAATAGTCTTTTTAGACGATTGTTACGGTTAATCACACGACGGTATAAATCGTTTAAGTCTGATGTTGCAAAACGTCCACCATCTAATTGTACCATTGGTCTTAAATCTGGTGGGATAACTGGTACAACATTCATTACCATCCATTCTGGTTTGTTTCCAGAAATTCTAAAAGATTCTACGGTGTCTAAACGTTTGATTAGTTTTACTCTTTTTTGTTCACTAGCATTTTCTAATTCTTTCTTTAATTTTACTGTTAATTTTTCTACATCAATTTCTTGTAGTAATTTTTGGATTGCTTCTGCTCCCATTTCTGCTTTGAAAGTACCTTTTCCGTATTTCTCTACGGCATCATGATATTCTTTTTCGGTTAATACTTGTGCTTTCATTAATCCGGATGTTCCTTTGTCTGTTACAATGTAAGAGGCAAAGTAAATTACTTTTTCCAGGCTTCTTGGTGAAATGTCTAGCATTAAGGCTACTCTACTTGGTATTCCTTTAAAGTACCAAATGTGAGCAACTGGTGCTGCAAGTTCGATGTGTCCCATTCTTTCTCTTCTTACTTTTGCTTTGGTTACTTCTACTCCACAACGGTCACAAACAATTCCTTTATAACGAACTCTTTTATATTTACCACAATGACATTCCCAATCTTTTGTTGGACCAAAGATTCTTTCACAAAATAGTCCATCTTTTTCTGGTTTTAATGTTCTATAGTTAATGGTTTCTGGTTTTTTAACTTCTCCTTTTGACCATTCTCTAACTTTTTCGTCGGATGCTAGCCCAATTTTTAATTTATCAAATATTTCTAATTCATCCACTGTTTTTATTTTTCTCCCTTCCGGTTTGGATTTTTTGGTAGAGGGTAATTTTTTTGTCTACCCATGGGTGGACACAAGGCCCACCCCTACATTTTTATTCATAATTTAATAAAATAATATAACACTGCTGTACAATTCATTTTTTTAATTATTTTATTTTCATGAATATGGATATTCAATTGGTTTTATTGTAGGGGCGGGCCTTGTGTCCGCCCTCTTTTTATGCACGTATGCATTTTACTCTTCATCGTCTAAAATGTCATTGTCGTTCATTAAGTTGTCTTCTCCTAAATCGGTATCGTCTAATAACATTTCGTCTTCATCATCTAAGATTGGATCGAATAATTCATCGCTTTCTTCTTCGTCATCTAAGATTTCATTTCCTTCTTCATCTTCTTCTATATAACCATCTGCTAGTTCGTCTTCTAATAAGACATTTTGCGATTTTTCTCTTTCTGGCGTGTATTCAATTCCTTCTTCGATATTTTCTTTTAGTTCTAGTTCTTGGTTGTCTTCTGAATATAGACGAACGTCTAATCCTAAACTTTGTAGTTCTTTTACTAATACTTTGAAGCTCTCTGGAACTCCTGGTTCTGGTACATTTTCACCTTTTACGATTGCTTCATAGGTTTTTACACGTCCTACTGTATCATCTGATTTTACAGTTAAGATTTCTTGTAGAGTATGTGCTGCACCATATGCTTCTAGTGCCCAAACTTCCATTTCTCCAAAACGTTGTCCACCAAATTGTGCTTTTCCTCCAAGTGGTTGTTGTGTTACTAATGAGTATGGTCCTGTTGAACGAGCATGGATTTTATCATCTACTAAGTGGTGTAGTTTTAACATGTACATAACACCAACGGTTACTGGATGGTCAAATTTTTCTCCAGTTCTTCCATCATATAGTGTTACTTTTCCATCTGGTGTACGTCCTGCTTGTTCTAATAGTTCTGTAATTTCGTCTTCCTCAGCTCCGTCAAATACTGGTGTTGCAACTTTCCATCCAAGTTCTCTTGCTGCTGCACCTAAGTGTACTTCTAGCACTTGCCCTAAGTTCATACGAGATGGTACACCAAGTGGGTTAAGTACAATATCTACTGGAGTTCCATCTGGCATAAATGGCATGTCTTCTACTGGTAAGATTCTTGATACAACACCTTTGTTTCCGTGACGTCCAGCCATTTTATCTCCTACTGAGATTTTTCTTTTTTGTGCGATGTAACAACGAATGACTTGGTTTACTCCTGGTGCTAATTCGTCTGAATTATCTCTTGTAAAGATTTTTACATCTACAATGGTTCCTTCTTCTCCATGTGGTACACGAAGTGATGTATCTCTTACTTCTCTTGCTTTTTCTCCAAATATGGCACGAAGTAATCTTTCTTCTGCGGTTAGTTCTGTTTCTCCTTTTGGTGTTACTTTTCCAACTAGGATATCTCCTGGTCTTACTTCTGCACCAATACGAATAATTCCGTTTTCATCTAAGTCTTTTAAGCTGTCTTCTCCAACGTTTGGAATATCTCTTGTGATTTCTTCTGGTCCAAGTTTGGTATCTCTACATTCACAATCGTATTCTTCAATGTGGATAGAAGTATATACGTCTTCTTTTACTAATCTTTCACTAATTAATACAGCATCTTCGTAGTTGTAACCTTCCCATGTTGCAAATGCAATTAATACGTTTTTACCAAGTGCCATTTCTCCTTTATCTGTAGATGGTCCATCGGCAATCACATCTCCTGCTTTTACTTTTTCGCCTTTTACAACGATTGGTCTTTGGTTAATACAGGTTCCTCCATTGGTTCTTTTGAACTTACGTAAGTGGTAAGTTTCTAATTCTCCTTTATCGGTTTTTAAAACGATTTCATCACCAGTTACTTTTTGAATGGTTCCGTTTGATTTTGCGATTTGCATAATGCCAGAGTCTTTTGCTGCTCTGTATTCAATTCCTGTTCCTACGATTGGCGATTCTGGAACAAGTAGTGGAACTGCTTGACGTTGCATGTTAGCACCCATTAATGCACGGTGAGCATCATCGTGCTCTAAGAATGGTATCATAGCAGCACCAACAGATACTAATTGTTTTGGTGAAACATCTACATAGTCTACCATTTCAGGTGAAACTTCTTCAATGTCGTCTAAGTGTCTTACTTTGATTTTTTTGCTTACAAAATTTCCATCTGCATCGATTTTTTCAGATGCTTGTGCAATTCTTGCTCCTTCTTCATCTTCTGCACTTAAGTATATGACTTCGTTAGTTACTTTATGGGTCTCTGGATTTACTTTTACATATGGTGTTTCTACAAATCCATATTCATTGATGATAGCAAAAGAAGTTAATGCTGAAATTAATCCAATGTTTGGTCCTTCTGGAGATTCGATTGGACATAAACGTCCATAATGAGTATAGTGAACATCTCTTACTTCGAATCCTGCTCTTTCTCTTGAAAGTCCTCCAGGTCCTAAGGCAGATACCCTTCTTTTATGGGTTAATTCAGATAATGGGTTTGTTTGGTCCATGAATTGTGATAATTGTGAGCTTCCAAAGAATTCACGAATTGATGATGTGATTGGTTTTGTGTTAATTAAGGTTTGTGGTGTTACAACATCTAAGTCTTGAATGGTCATTCTTTCACGAACAACTCTTTCAAGTCTTGTTAAACCAATTCTGAATTGGTTTTGTAGTAATTCACCAACACAACGAATACGTCTATTTCCTAAGTGGTCAATATCATCTAAATATCCTAATCCATGTTGTAAGTTTGTAATATAGTTAACAGATGCAATGATGTCTTCTGTGGTAATGTGTTTTGGAACTAGTTCGTCAATTCTTTCTTTTACCATTTTTTCAACATCTTTTGGGTCTGTGTTTTCTAATATGTTTTGTAATACTGTGTAATTTACTTCTTCTTTTATGATGGTACTTTTTAAGTCAACATATTCGTGAATATCCACAGTACCATTACCGATTACTTTTACATTTTTATCTCCAATTTTTACTTCTACAGAGTTAATTCCTGCATTTTGAATAGCTCTAGCTATTTCTAGGGTAATCGCATTATCTTTTTCTACTAATACTTCTCCTGTGGCTGGATTGATGATGTCTGCTGCTGCAATTTGGTTTTTAATTCTTCCAGCTAATCCTAATTTTTTGTTGAATTTATATCTTCCAACTTTTGCAAGGTCATATCTTCTATTATCAAAGAATAATCCACTAAATAGGTTTCTTGCAGCATCTACAGATGGAAGTTCTCCTGGTCTTAATTTTTTGTAGATTTCAATTAAAGCTTCGTCTGCTGTCTTAATTGCGTCTTTATTGATGGTTGCAACAATCTTATCTTCTTCTCCAAATACCTCTAAAATTTGAGCATCTGTTTCTAGTCCAATTGCTCTTAATAAACAGGTTACTGGTAGTTTTCTTGTTCTGTCAATTCGAACATAGAATATATCGTTTGAATCGGTTTCATATTCAATCCATGCTCCACGAATTGGCATAACGGTTGATGTGAAAACTTTTTTACCAGTTTTGTCGTAGTCGGAATCGTAGTAACATCCTGGTGAACGTACTAATTGGCTAACAACAACTCTTTCTGCACCATTGATGACAAATGTTCCACTATCTGTCATAAGTGGGAAGTCACCTAAATAAATTTCTTGTTCTTTAATTTCTCCTGTTTCTCGATTGATTAAACGAACTTTTACATGTAATCTTGTTGAATATGTAGCGTCTCTTTCTTTTGCTTCTTCTAATGTGTATTTTGTCTTTTCTTCCATGTAATAATCGAAAAACTCTAATACTAGATTTCCAGTATAATCAATAATTGGCGAAATGTCTCTTAATACTTCTCCAAGTCCTTCTTCTACAAACCAGTTGTAAGAGTCTTTTTGTACTTGGATTAAATTTGGCATTTCGATACTGTCTTCTGTTTTTGCAAACGTTTTTCTAACACATTTTTCGTGTTTTACGTCTTTTACCAAAAAAATCACCTCTATATTAAATTAAGCAGAAAATTTGAAATTTGCATTCCAGGAAATTTAGAATGCTTTTTAAGATTAAAATCTATTTATCAAGAAGTCCTTCTTAAACTAAGTTTCTGTCACAATTTCTAATACGGTTACTGCTCTTTTCCTCTTAGAAATAGGCTTACTACAAAGCTTAATTCCTCTTCTTGTTAAATTTAAAAGAATTGTTACTTTATATCAAAAACAATATAAAAAAGATGATATAATTCGTAACTAAAAAATTATATCATCTTTTCTTGCGGTTTGTCAAGGTTTTGCCGGATTTTTTGGTATTTTTTTATGATATTAATTTTAAAATTTGGTTCGCATAGACACAGAAAAAAACCCTATTTCAGGGTTTTTTCTGTGTCTCTTTCATTTTTTCAAACTGTTTTAAGGAATCCTTTGTTGCATCCTGAGGCTGGAAATTGGGATGTTTCTTAATCTTCTCCACCATTTCCATGTACCTAGATACCATGAACTTAGACCAATTAAGCTGATTTCTATTCATATTCTCTTGTTGCTGTTGTTCCTTTTTTATCCTTTCTACCTCAGTAATTAACATTTTATTCAAAATGTCGTTTGAGGTCTTTGAATCTTTTGCAACAATAAAACGAACAAAAACATCCGCCGCTTTGCTCATCTTTTTTCTCTTTTCTTCGTCCATTTCAAAATTAGGATGAGCAAGAAGCTCTTGCACTTGTCCATTTGCAACTTTTTTTAGAAGTAGCTTGTCAAACAGCTCATTCAAAATATCTGAAGGTGTTTCTTTATCTTTTATCAACACTTTCCACGCCCTAGGGTATTCTGATAATATCAATCTTCTTTTTTCATCTGTCCCTTTGAAATCTGGGCAGCCCCAAAGCGTCCAAATATCTGCCTCTATATCACCTTTTAGTATTCTTATGAACAATTCCTCTGAGGACTCCTCTAAGTACTCCTCAAAAGATGTAATGGGCCGCATCTTCACTTTAGGCTTCTCTCGAATCCCTAACCGCCTATGAATCTGTAACTCCCTTTCATAATCTCTTTGTCGCATCTTCAAGGCTTGTTTTCGTAAGAAAAATTCCTCTAAGAAAGGGCTTTTGTTCCGCCTCCTCACTTCCTGCCTAGAATCATATTTCATCTTCATGTCTCTACCTCCTTAATTTTTAAGACTTGATACTCCTTTTCCACACCATTATATAATATTTTACATAATATTTCAACTAATTTTAGATAGGTTAAATATAATTTCGTATCTTATATTTATTTTACCATCTACTACTTTTGTAGTAAGACAGGAACTAAATAAAAATAGGAGAGTTCTTTATAGCAACTCTCCTATCTTTATTAGTTGGATAATGTTTTTTGATATGTTCCTGTTTGGATACTACCGACATTATAAGTTCCACTTGGTGAATAACTTTCTGTCACTATAAATTTTGAACTATCCATTCCTTCTATACTGTCGTTATAGAAAATATTAATACTTCCTCCTCCAGAGCCTCCTCCTGCTCCTCCAGAACGATACCATCTTTCTTGATATTTATATGCCCAACAGGAACCATTAATTGGTTTTCCAGCACTTGCAAATCTTCCTGTTTCTCCCATAGTTACTGTATTAGCATATACAATTAGTAAGCCTCCTCCTAGTGTTTGACCATCATATGCTGTTCCTTGAAACCAAGTTTCTCCTGTTGATAATACACCTTGGCCTCCTGTATAATAACTAGCATTTTTGGGAGTTTGTCTTACATCTTTGGTAGCTGTTCCACCTCCGGCCACCGCCACCACTATATGAGGTTCCTTGGCCTCCTTTTCCTCCTGATGCATACACATTTTGACCGATTTTTCCTGCCCCTCCAGATGCTCCTCCTGCTGTTTGTCTTCCATTTCCTTTTGCATTTGTTACATTTGGTTGAACTGTCTGATAAGTATTTCCTGAAGTTGTAGAACTATCGGCTCCTACTGCTCCATATTTTGGCACATATTCATATGTCCCTCCAGTTCCAAGATTATCGGTACTTGTCTTTTTATTTTTCCATAAATAAACATCTTGTGCTGCTGCGCTTGCTCCTTTTTGACTCATACTGATGGTTCCATGGTTTGTTAGTTTTCCTTTTGCATAAACAAGCATTCCTCTTTTTCGATTATATGGTGTAAGGGTTATTCCTGAATTGATTGTCACATCTTGGTGATATTTTATGACTAACATTGCACCATCTAAATTATCGCTTCCTAAAATTGGATTTTCTTCATAAGTAATATTATCATATACATTGACTAATTGAATTTTATAAGTTTCTGTATTCGTTCCATTTGCATTAACTTCAATTTGATAGTATCCATCTTTTTTGTCGTTATCCCTTATTGCTGCTAGTAAACTTTCTGCATGAATGGTTTCTACTTCTTGGGGCTCTTCTGTTGTTTTAATCCATGAGGCATATAAAATGGTGTTAGTGTCTCTTGCATATGTGGATTGATTTAAATATAAATAACTTTCATTTGTGTCTTTTAAACTCCATCCAACAAATGTATATCCTTCTCTTACAAATGGATTTGCTTGTAAGGTTATATCGGTTCCTTCTGCTTTCATTTGAACGGTAGGAGTACCTGGTGCTCCATTAGGGTCAAAAACAACAGATAATGTGTTTAAATCATGCCAAATAGCATATAGTTTGATGGAACGATTCTCCTTATATGTTCCTCCTGCTGCATATAGCTTTTGCGAAGTATAGGTATCATTTTCGTTTTCACTCCAGCCAATAAATACGTATCCTTCTTTTTCTGGCTTTTGGTCAGTTAATGTTAAATCATATAGATAGTCTTTTTCTTGATTTTCTGGAATGTTGGTTGCACCTTGAGCACTATATTCAACTATCAGAGCATCAATTTCATTAATTTGCACACTTGCAGTTTCTTTTGTTCCTATTTTTTCATCTGTTACAATAATTCTATGGTTTCCATTTTTACCAACTGTCATATGATAAATTCCATTTTCTTGTGTTGCTTCTCTTCCTCCTATTGTTACTTTGATGCTATTTTCAGCTGTTATATTTACTTTAATGATAGCTGTATGTTTATCTTGTGCTATTTCTACTTCTACATTTGTTATTTTAGGTCTTACTTTCGATAATTTCCCTAATTCTACAATTTCGCCAGTTTCTTTGTCTATTTCAAATAGATATCCATCGATATTTACACGACAACAGTCATCATCTTCATAGATTATTTCGATAGAAAGACTCTCTAAATAATCTTTCATGGTTTTACGATTATTTTCATCTACTTTTATCATTTCATACTCAAATAAAGCGGTTTGTATTTTTTCTCTAGCTTCTCCTTGTTGCTGTCTTTCTCTGGCTTGTATGCTCATAGTTATTACCCCGTTTTTACCTACTGTCAAATTTAATGTAATTCCTGCTAAAATGATTAATACAATAATTGTCACAATTAAAGAAATTAAGGTAATTCCTGTTATTGATTTTTTGATATATTCTAATTGTTTTGTTTCATTCTTTCCATTCATTTTTTGTCTCCTTTTTTTGTTTTTATTATATCTTTGAGCCCCAAATATGACAATTGTTATATTCATTTTAAGAAATCGTTTTTTTACATAATTACTTTTCACCCTCTTGCTTTATATCAAAAAAAGAACAAGATGTTTATTCTTGTTCCATAATCTCTTTTATTTTATTGGCTTTTTTTCGTATTCTTTGGATAGCAGTATCTACTGATTTTACTTTTGTATTTAGTTTCTGTGCTATAGAAGCATAAGATTTTCCTTGTTTGTATTGATGTAGTACTTGTTTTTCAAAATCGCTTAGACTTTCATTTATTTTATTTTCAATTGAATAATAGTATTCTTTTTTGGTTAGCATTTCTGCTGGATCTTCTATTGTTTTAGTTTCTAGCACTTCAATGACTGGGACATCATCATTTTCTTCATATGCTGCTGAATTTAGAGAAAATGCTGAGTTTAATGGTATGTTTTTTTGACGGTTTGATGTTTTTAGTGCTGTTATTAATTGTCTTTCAATACATAAGTTGGCAAATGTTTTAAAAGAGTTTTGCTTTTCAGCATTAAAGGATTTCGTTGCTTTATATAATCCTATTAAACCTTCTTGAATTACATCTTCTCTTTCTGCTCCGGCCATAAAAAATTTACTTGCTTTCATGTTTACCAAGTCATTATATTTATTCATTAAGTAGTTTAATGCGACATTATCACCAGATTGTATTTCTTGAATAACTTTTTCATCTGGCATATTTCCATATTGAATTTCTAGTTGATTTACTTGCATCATGTATTGTTACCTCCTAAGGCTGATTCTACTTGCATTATATTGATTCTTTTTTTAGATGTCAAGTCTTTTTCGCTATTTTTCTTTAGTTTTGGCAATTTATTTGTCTTTTTATTTCCTCTAATGCCTTTTTTCGACTACTTATGACATTTTTTTCTTCTTTGCTAAGTTCTGCAATGGTTTTTCCTTCTTCTAATTCAAATATCTCGTCAAACCCGAATCCATTTTCTCCTCTACATGTTGTTGCAATATATCCTGAAAGAATTCCTGTTCCTATTTTAAATTCTGTTCCATTATAGTAGGCAATGCTTGTAATGTAATCTACTTTTCTTTTTTCTTTCTCAAGTCCTTGCATTTTACTTAATATAAATTTATTTCTTTGTCTTGCATATTGATTAGAGGCTTTGTCTTCTCCTAAAAATCTTGCTGTTTTTACTCCTGGCCATCCACCATATTCTTTAATACAAATTCCACTATCATCTGCAAGACATGGCATTAAGGTTTGTTCATATATTTCTTTTGCTTTCTTTTTGGCATTTTCTTCAAATGTTGTTCCATTTTCAATTACTTCTACCGTATTTTTTATATCGTTTAGCGTGATTATTTCCCATTTATCTAGGATTGCTTTTATTTCTTTTACTTTCTCTTCATTTCCACTTGCTACTAGTATTTTCATGTCTTATTTTCCTTTCTTTTTGCTTTATTATATCATACTTTTAAGCACAATACCATGATTCTACTTTTATTGACTTTTTTCTACGTTTATATCATAATAATACTATATCATTCATTAAAGAAGGTGTGAATCTTGCCTAAAATATATTTAGAAAAAAATGTTTTAGATGCTACCTTTGAGCGATTGGAATTTATATTTGATCATTTTGATAATATATATTTTAGTGTAAGTGGCGGAAAAGACAGTAGTGTTATGGTTCAACTGGCTAATATGGTAGCTCTCAAAAAAAATCGTAAGTTTGATGTTTTATATATTGATTTTGAAGCTCAGTATCGTTTAACAATTGAACATATTTATGAATTGAAACAATTATCACAAATAAGAGATTTCTATCACATTGCTCTTCCTATGTCCCTTCGAAATGCAGTTTCTATTTTACAACCAAAATGGATTTGCTGGGAAGAAGATAGCAAAAATTTATGGGTAAGGGATTTGCCTAGTGATAGTATTCATATAAAAAATTGTCCTTTTCCTTGGTTCCGTGAAGGAGAAGAGTTTGAAGAATTTATTATTCAGTTTGCTAATTGGTACCAAAAAAAATGGGGTGGTAATGTTGCTTGCGGTGTTGGTATTCGTACAGATGAAAGCTTAAATCGTTTTAGAACCATTACTTTTGAGGGAAAAATTATGTATCGTGATAAACATTGGACAACAAAGATTAAATTCGGTGACCAATACATTGATGTTTTTAATTTTTACCCAATTTATGACTGGCGAGCAGAAGATATTTGGGGTGCGGTTAGCAAGTTTGATTTGAAATATAATCAAGTTTATGAGTTGATGTATAAAAATGGGCTTAGTATTCATGAACAACGTTTGTGTCAACCTTATGGAGATGACCAAAAAAATGGTTTGGACCAGTTTAAAGCTTTGGAATATGATACTTGGGCTAAGGTAGTAAATCGTGTGAATCGGTGTTAATTTTGGAAATATTTATTGTAGAACTACTGCTCTTGGAAATCTTAAGACATCAAAACCAGATTTTATGACATGGAAGGAATATTCGATTTTTTTACTAGAAAGCATAGGAATTTATAATAGTGACTTAATGCTTCACTATTATCGAAAAATTAAAAAATTCGCTTATTGGTACAAAAAACGCGATGGTATTGATATGTGTGATATCCCAGATGAAGCGGATAGTAAATTGGAAAATCAAAAAAAAGTGATTTCTTGGAGAAGGATTGCAAGGTCCATTGAAAAGAATGATTTTTATATGAAGCGCCTTTGTTTTGCTCAAACAAAGACGGATGATGAAGAACTTAGAAGATTAATTCATAAATGGGATAATTTATTAACAGAAGACACCATTTCGGATGATAAGGATTTAATTAATTTTATAAAAGATGAGGTGGAAAAGGATGATATTAAGGTTAACGAATAAGGACGCTAATTTTTATCATTATATGGGAAAGTTTTTTGGTTCTCGTATTGTTCAAACAGAAACAAAGGATCGTATTTATGATGATAATAATAAAGTTTGGTATATTTATGTTGATAATGATGACAGAGCTTATGGCTTTATTTCTGTTTGTGATGATGTAATTAAAAATATTTATTGTAGTAATGAGGCTTATTTAAAAGAATTGTTATTACAAGTAATACAAGATATTACCATTCAACCAAGTATCGTAACAAAGTTATATGATAGATTATATGTGGAGTGCGGATTAAAACTTACTTCATTAGATAATTATAAACATTTTGTTATGATTCGAGGTGATAAATAGTTGAAAGAAATTGAATTTCCTGTATTAAATGTACAGATGGTTGATATTAATAAGGTTATTGCTAATGATTATAATCCTAATAAGGTAGCACCTCCTGAAATGAAACTGTTAAAACATTCCATTGAAGAGGATGGCTATACTCAACCGATTGTTACTTATTATGATAAAGAAAATGACCAATATATCGTTGTTGACGGATTTCATCGTTACCGTTGTGCAAAAGAGTATTTCCATCTAAAACAGATTCCTGTAGTTACAATTGATAGGGATTTAACCAATCGTATGGCAAGTACGATTCGTCATAATCGTGCAAGGGGTACTCATCAAATTATTGATATGTCTAAAATTGTAATTGATTTGGGGAATCGCGGTTGGAGTGAAGAACAAATTTCAGAACATTTAGGAATGGAATTAGATGAGATTATTCGTTTAAAACAAATTAGTGGTTTAAAAGAGGCTTTTGCTAATCATGTTTTTAGTAAGTCTTGGGAAGAGTTTGAAGAGAATTTAAAAAAAAATACTTAACGCCATTTTTATATAAATTATATACCTAGCAAGAGTGAAATAACTTCACATATGCTAGGTATATTATTATGTTTTATTCTACTAATCCTATATATAAAGTACTTACTTTTATTTTTTTCTTATTAATATTAATGGTGTTAGTTCTTTTCCTTGTCCTGATGGGTTGTCTTTAATTAGTTCTTTTAATTCCTCTTCTGATAGTGAAATATCATCTGAGTATCCTAAAATTTCTTGCCCTAAGTCATTAGCATCTACTATCATACAGGTAATTCCTAGTTGCTCTTTAATGTCATTACATACTCCTGTTGGATTTTCTGGGAGTCTGATTCCAATGTCTCCATATTCTTGCCAAACATGGTCGTAAAATCCATCTAGTCCACTTACTTCTTGTCCTACAATTTCATAAAAAACGCCTTTTTTTCCAAATAGTTTTGTGATAGCACTTGCGATGCTTGCCCATAGTACTCTAAATAATCCAACCGTATCAATTGCATATTGCATTTTGATGGTTTCCCCTACCCCTACTCCTGTTGATGGATGAGATGCAAATTTGGATAATAATTTTGCCCAAAATCCAATTTTTATGTCTTCTCTTTTTACAATTCTGTTTTGGCATAATGCAATAATTTTTTCACTACTTGAAATAATATCTCCTTCTTCATAAATTGGTAATACATATTCTTTAAATACATCAATATAAGATTCTCCTTGTTTGACAAATCTTGTTTTAATGGCATGTCTTAAATAGGTTTGTCCATTTACCTCTATTTCAACACTTTTTCCTTCATTCATATAAAATTCCATTGTCTTCCTCCTTCAAAAGAAAAGCTTTTGTATTATCAATTTGGGCAGACACGAGGCCTGCCCCTACACTTTCCTTTTTTTATTTATATATTTTTCATGTAATATTTTTCTTTTTGTTACATATACTATATATTATCTCTTTTTCAATAATTATACAAGGTATTCTCTTAAAATTTTAAGAAATTTTAAAAAGAAACCTTGACATTACTTTAAAAAGCGATTATACTATACAAGTACATCGCGAGGTGGAGCAGTTGGCAGCTCGTTGGGCTCATAACCCAAAGGTCGCAGGTTCGAGTCCTGCCTTCGCAACCAAAGTTATAGAGTTAAGTAATATATATTGCTTAGCTCTATTTTTTTGTTCTCTTGCATATGTTATGTAAATATGCTATAATAATATTAGTTTATCAATAAAGATATTTCACAAGGAGGAAAAAAAATGGATAAAGTCAAAAATGCAACAATGTTTCTTCGGCATTCGTTAACAATTTCTTGCGAGGGATTACTGCAAAATTTTGATGAGGCACTTTCGTCAGCTTGTAAATGTTTAGATATTGAGTACATCGGCGAGCGGATAGAAAAATCCCGAAATAAGGTAACGTTGGTAAAATGTAAAAACCAACTCTACTCTCTTTGCAGTGCTTCAGCGTGCCAATCAGAGCTCCACTTTTACTTCAAGGAGTATTCTGAGTGTTTGGAGGAAACACAACCACTTTCTGATTATCTCTATGTGATTGAATACTGCAATCCCTCTGTGGATAGTAGGTTCAGTATGCGGTGGTACTATAAAGCTTCTGAACTGAATGAAGCTAAAAAGATGCAAGAAGTACTGTCCCCGCGCTTTGCTCTTCTTTATCCCATTTAACCTTAAGCGGCAAGGATTTATTCCTTGCCGTTTTTCTTCTTTATTTAGTGGTTCAACTCTTAATGTATCTCTCATTGGATATAATAATTTATTTTATACTAATTTTTTCTTTGATTGCTTCAAATTTTGCTTCTCCTATGCCTGGTACATTTTTTAAGTCTTCTATTTGTTTAAAGTTTCCGTTTTCTTTTCGGTAGTTTATGATTTTTTCTGCTGTGGATGCTCCGTATTCCTTGCAATGTTTGGAGTTCTTCGGTTGTTGCTTTATTTAGGTTGACTTTTTTATTTTGGGTTTCTTGTGGTGTTATTTCGTTTGTTGTACTTTCTTCTGATATGTATTCTTGTTGTTGTTCTCCTATTTTGGGTATAATAATTTTTTGTCCATCTTCTACAGGATACGCTAAATTAATATTGGTAATATCTGCCTGTTTATTTAATCCGCCTGCTTTCCCGAATAATATCCGCAATTCTTGCTCCTTCTGTTGTTTTAATGATTCCTGGATTTTTTACTTCTCCTGCAATATGGACAATAATTTGATTTTCTATTTCTTCTGGCTCTTCTTTTTCTATTACATTTTCCCCACTAATTTCTATGGTGTCTTCTTTTGTATTTTGTAAAACAGTATAGAAATAGTAACCTATCATAACAATCATGACAGATAATACTAGTGCTCCTATACGTATTTGTTTTTGATTAAATTGAATCATTTTGGTTCTTCCTTTCTTTCTTAATTTTTGTATTTTTTTATGATATGCATTGAATTTTCTACGAATTTAAGTTAAGATATTGATAATATTTTTTAATTGGATGGTGTTTTATGAATCGAAAAAAATATTTACAATTGATTGTTACTTTTTTTATGATAATAACTTTTATTTTGCCAATTGTTCCTAGTTTAGGAGTAAGTGCTACTCCAGAAGTAAATGCTCCTGTAGCACTTCTTATGGATATGGGAACTGGGAAAATTTTATATGAAAAAAATGCAAAACAAAAGATGTACCCTGCAAGTACAACTAAGATGATGACTGCTATTTTGGCTTTGGAAAATCGTTCTTTAACAGATACTGCAACGGTTAGTTATCAAGCTATTTTTACTGTACCTGTTGGTTATAGTAATGCTAATTTACAATTAGATGAAGTTTTAACAATGGAACAACTTTTACATGTGTTATTAATTCCTTCTGCAAATGATGCAGCAAATGTGATTGCAGAAGATATTGCAGGCTCTGTAGAGAGTTTTTGCAGTATGATGAATACAAAGGCTAGAGAAATTGGTTGTGAAAATACAAATTTTGTGAATGCAAATGGTGTGCATGATGAAAACCATTATTCTACGGCTTATGATTTGGCTCTAATTGGTAGATATGCTATGCAAAACGAAACTTTTCGAAAGCTGGTTTCTACGGTTCGTTATACTTTGCCAGTTACTAATAAATATGATAAGGCTGACCGTGTTTTTCTTACTACAAATCGTTTGATTAATCCTAAAAGTGGTCAATATTATGAATCTGCTACTGGAATTAAGACTGGATATACCGATGCTGCTAAAAATTGTATTGTAGCAGGTGCCAAAAAGGATGATATGGAATTAATTTGCGTTATTATGGGGGCTGGTAGTGATTTAACAACTACTACAAATAAGTTTGATGATTGTATGACATTATTTGATTATGGGTTTGGAAATTATAAATACGAAACGCTTTGTAAGGCAAATGATGTGTTTAAAGTAATTACTCCACGAAATGCTTCAAAAGACACAAAGAATTTAAATGTTTTATATGAAAATAATATAATGGCTCTAATGAAAACAAATGATTCTACTTTGAATATTTCTCCTGAAGTGGAGTTAGATAAAAAGCTAAAAGCTCCGATTACAAAAGGAAGTGTGATTGGAAAAGTTTCTTATACCATTGATGGTATTAACTATACTACAAATTTAATTGCAGGTCAAGATATTTTAGCAAGTTCTATTTTTTCTCTTTTGTTTAAGATTGCTCTTGTTCTTTTGGCATTATATCTTTTAAAGCAAATTTTAAATTTTATAGAAAGAGGAAATCGAAAAAAGAAGAAAAAATATGCTAAAACAAAAAAGAGAAATACCAATAAAACTTCTGGTTCTTCTCCTTATCGTTTTGATTATTAAAAAAAATTCCCAGTCGCAATAGCGATTGGGAACTTTTTTTATTTATTTCTTGCATATAATTCTTCTAAATCATAATTTTGTCTTTCTTTTTCGGTAAATATGTGTACAACAACATCTCCATAGTCCATTAATATCCATTCGGTGTTATATCCTTCTATTTTATTAGGATATACGTCTTCTTTTTTTAGTTCTACTTCCACATTATCTGCTAATGCTTTAATGTGTGTGTTTGATGTTCCGCTTGCAATGACAAAGTAATCTGCTAGCGTGCTTTGTTCAATGATGTTTAACGTTTTTAAGTCAATTGCCTTTTTATCTTCTAATAATGTTGTGATTTTTTCTAATAATTCCATATTGGTTTCTCTCCTTTATTGATAGTCTTTCCCTAAAATTATGGTGTAATCTACTTTTGTGTTGTCTGATTTTGTGGTAATGGTTCCTACTTTCAAAATTTGTTTTAATTCATTTGATATGGTTGTTTTTTGATTGGTTTTATTGATAATGCTTGTCTTATCTGTAACAGTAGTATTTCCTGTTTTTACAATATTATAACCTTTGTTTTTTAATAATTTGGTTGCTTTTGAAAGATTCTCTGATTTTCCACTTCCATTTAATAGTTCAATTTGAATATCACTTTTGTCTTTATCTTTTGATGTTGTTGTTTGTTTATCTGTTTTGGTATCTCCTATTGTATTGGTATTTTCTTCTGAAGTTTCTTCTTCTTGCCCAAATAGTTCTTCTACAACTGTTTTAGTTTGTTTTTTATTGACTGTATAGATGGCTACTCGGTTTGCCATTTCTGGTACTCCTGGTAATACTCCTGTTTTTAAGTTTTCTGTACTAAAACTTACAGCATAAGGAATGTAATCTTTTACGGTATCAAATGTCATGTTGGTATTAATATTATTAAATGCAATTTCTGCAATTTTTGTTAATTTTAATACGTTTTCTGGTTTTAGTGTTTGTTTCATTACTTCTGTCATAAATTCTCTTTGTGTTCTCATTCTTCCTATATCATTATCTCCATATTCACTAGGATATGAGGTTCCATTATTGTTGTGACGAAATCTTACAAGCCATTCTGCTTGTTGTCCATTTAGCTTTTGGGTTCCTGCTTTTAAATGAATATGCAAATTTTGTGTTGGGTCATCATAGTCCATATTGATTGGAACATTAAAGGTAACTCCGCCGATTGCATCTACTAATTCTTTTAGTGCATCTGTATCTACAATAAAATAGTTTGGAATTTCAAGTTCTGTTATCTTTTCAATTGCTTCTATCATACCATCAATATTTTTTCCATTACGATAAACCGCATTTATTTTGTAACTTGCAGATGCTTTTGCTTTGTTTGTTCCAACATAGGTATCTCTTGGAATTGATAAAATGGATGCTTTTTGTGTTTTTGGATTATATGAACATACCATAATCGTGTCTGCTAATTTATAGTCTTCTTCACATCCACTAATTCCTACTAACAAAAAGTTGATTGGGTCTAAATCTTTTAAGGTGTTTTCATCATGCCCCATTGCGGCTGCTACAAATCCTTGTAATCCCCATCCGTTTTTTGCTACTTTATAGGTAAAAAGTCCAGCTAATATTAGCATTCCAATTATGAATAAAATCATTACTATTTTAAATAGTTTCCATGCTTTGCTTTTCTTTCTTTTTTCTTTTTTTTGTTGCTTTTTTTCTTGCTTTATCTGTTTTTTATTTTTCTTTTTTTCTTCTTTTGTTTCTTGTTCTTTCCTTTTCATTTTTTCACTCCCATATTTTGTTTTATGTATGTTTTAGTATAGCAAATATTGGTGTAATTATCAACTCCTATCTAGAAAAATATTCTTAAGATTATATTATGATTGTATAAGAATTTTGTAAGAATAGAGTGTTCGATACATTCTAGTAGTATTGTTTGATTTATCATTGGTAAGATAAAACTTGCAATGGCAAGAAGAACAAATATAAGAATAAGTCCTCTTAGAATACCATATAGGATTCCTCCCATTTCATTAAATTGTTTCACAACTGGTAGCTCTGCTACTGCTTCTAATATTACTTTGGCAAATAATAATAGTAGTCTTGTTATTGTAAATATAATTAACATGGTTAGAATTTGTATGATACTTTGTGTTAAGTTTTTTGCTATTATTTGCGAAATATTTTCTTGTGCTTGTTTTACGGTAGTTTCAATTCCATCATTAATATAGTTTACAACAACTCCTGGTAGGTCTGTCTGGTCTTTATCTATTTTTTCTCCTTCTTCTATTTTGGTTCCTGATAGTTTTTCATAAATCGTATTTTCAATGGTTTCATCCCATGTAGTGTGTTCAATGATTATATTTACTACAGGTTTATATAGAATTAGTGTAATGATAATTGCAATAATAAATGATACGATTTTAAAGGCAACTCCGATGAGTCCTTTTTTATATCCTAAAAATGTGCTTAATAGAATTAATGCAATAACGATGATATCTAAAAAAATTGGCATTGTTTTTCTCCTTTTATAAATTGATGATATCGATTTTGTCTTTGTATACAATTCCTGCTATTTTTTCTCCTAATACAATATCTTTTACTTCTTTTTCGGAAGTGTATTTTTTGGTTAGCCAACCATTGGTAGTAATAAAATGAATTTCACTTCCTAGGTTTAATGCAATGTGGTCTGCGTGAGTTTTAATATCTTTTACTGTTCCTTCTGCTATATAAATATTTTCTTTTTGTGTTGTTGTGTTTTTTAGACTTACTTGTGTATTGCTACTAAAAAGTCCTGTGTTTTTTTCTGTGGTATAGACTGCATAATTGTTTAGTTTGATACTAGCAAATGTGATTTTGTCACTTGCAAAAGAGATTATTTGTTCATCTTGGTCTTTATATAAGCTTCTAATTTCATTATCGTATATGCTTACCAAATAGTTTTTATCTTGATATTCTACGTTTTTAATGAGTTGTCCTGAAGTTACATTATATATATCAATAACTGAATTGGTTGGGTCTTTTTGTGCTTTCTCAACTGATATGATTTTAATGCTCGATTGAATTAAAGTTCCTGTTGTGTTGATTTCAGCAACAGCAAGATATTTATTGTCTTGTGATATACTGGTATCAAGTGCAATTGTGCTAGATAAATAGGTTTTAAATAGTTCTTTTCCTTGTGGGTTATAAGTGGCAATTACGGTTTTATAACTACTTCCTGCTATAATCACAGAAACATATCCATTTTTGTTGATGTTTACTTTTTGAATTTGTCCTTCAATTTCTTTTTGCCATATAATATTTCCATCTGCTATTTGGTATAAGTTTTGTCCGTTTTTTTGTGCTACTACTAAGAATCGATTGTTGGATGCGTATAAGGCATCACTTACGTTAATTTCTAATTCTTGTTCTTTTCTTCCGTGATGAGTTATATAAATTTAATTTGTTCTTATTTAAAATGGTAATATATTTATCAAATGCATATATACTTGGATTTTCTTCTTCACGAATATCGATACTCGTTGCTTTATTTTCCGTAATTTCTTTTCTTAGGATGTAACGGTCAAAAAAAGTTCTGAAATTTCTGTTTCCAATATAAAACCCGATTAATGTTACAATGAATACCACTACAATTATCCCAATAATTAGCATCATTTTTTTCTTTTTTTCTTTTTCTAAATTAAGCTCCATTTTTTCCCCTTTCATTACTTCTTTTATATCAGTTTTTATGCTTTTTTTCAAGCTGTTTTTTATGTCTTTTTTAAGATTAGTATCATTTGTATTAATCCTAATATTCCAAAGATAGGATATAAGAGGTTAATTAGTGTTGAAAATCCGATATTGGAAATAAAAAATGCAATGATGCACATGATGATACTATTTGTTTTATATTGGTTTGGATTGGTTTGGTATTTTTCTAAAAATGCGTATCCTGCTGACACTGCTGAAGTATAAATGGATACTAAGATAATAATTCCATACATCATTTTATAACTTTTTTGCATCATTCCTGCTACATATACTGTTGGTAGTTCTAGTTGATTAATGTCTATATCTACTTTTAGTAGTAATCCAAAAATAGCTACGGCAAGAAGAGTTAAAATAATCATGCAAAAAATCGATACTGCCATAAAATGTGATTTTTGTTTTAATTTTTTTTGTAATGGTAGTAAAATCGGAATGAGTAGAATGCTATTATAACTTGTATAAAGAATAGCATCCCATATTGCTTTTAGAATCGAGGTCTCTTTTGTTGGCTGTTGTATGTATGAAAATACTTCTATGTTTTTTACGGTTAATAACAATATAGATGAAATTAGTATTGGGACTAATATGGTGTTAATTTTCATGAGTCCTTCGATGTTCCCCATTAGAATAATATAGCATAATATTACAATAATAGTAGTTCCTATATAAGTTGGTAATCCCCATTCTTGTGAAAAATAGGCACTAAATCCTGCTACCATAATATAAAATGAGATTAATAAAAATATTTGAATTACCATTTGTATGATGTTTTGTATGTTTTTGTTTAGGTGGAAAGAATGAATTAGTTGCTCATAATTTTGAATGTTTTTTTTCTTTGCTATCACAAATACTTTATATATAAGCATTCCCATTAGAATAGAGGATATCAAAATTCCTATGATTCCATATGTATGATATTGCCCAAAAAATAAATAGATTTCTTTTCCGTGACGCGAATCCTGCGCCAATAATGGTTCCTATAATGACAAAAATGACGTTTCGTATTTGTTTCATAAAAAACCTCCCATATGTTATTTTATGAGAGGTTTTTGGTTTTTATTATTTTTTCTTTTTACGAACCATCCATACAATAATTCCTATTATAATAATACAAATCGGAAATATGGTAATGGCAATTCGTATCATTTTGTCTTGTGCTTCGGTTGCAGTATAGGTAACAACTCCTGTGTCTTTTCGAATGGATATTGCGTTTTCATTTTCGGTTAATTCTGCAATGGTGTTTAAAATATAATCTTTGTTGTTATAAAAGGTAATTGGTGGTACTTTTGTATTTCCAATGGTTACTTCATAATCTGCTATAAAAAAGTTATTTGAAATCGCATATAAGGTTGCTTGTTTTTTATTTTGTTCTTCTTCTTGACTTTGTATTGTTTTAGTTAATTTTACTCCTAATAAGAAACTTCCTTCTTCATCGGATTCTATTTTTGAGGAAGATGTGTTTGAAACTTCGGTTCGAAATAGTGCTGTATCGGAAGTTGTTAGTATGACTTGTGGTGTGACTTGTAATTTTTCTAGCTCTTCATCGGTTCCTAATTTTATTTTTGTTGCGTTTACAAATAGAATGCCTCCGTCGGTTGCAATGTCTTTTGTGGCATTGGTTGTAGCAATATCTGGTATGATATAGTTTGGAGATTGTAATGCCATTTTGTTTTCATCTTGTTCTAATATAATTCCATCTTGAAAGGTAACGCCAAATTGGTTTAGTATTTTTTGCATATTTGGAAAGTTTTCTTTGGTAAGAAGTGGGTCATTTAGCCATAATATCTTTCCGCCTTGGTTAATATAGTTTATCATGTTTTCTACTTCTTGTTCCATAAAATCTTTCCCTGGGCTCCCTATTACTACTAGGTTAGCATCTTCTGGAACCTTTCCTGTTACTAATAAATCAAGTGTCGCAATGTCATTTACTTCGTTTATTAAATATGCTTTTAACATGCTAAGTTCACTATTTAGGTTGTATTCATTATGCCCTGTTAAGAAATAAATTTTGGATCTTTCTTCTTTGGTTAAATCCACGATTGCATTGGTTATTTTTTCTTCTGATATATCAATTTGTTGATAGGTTGTATAGTCATAGGTATATAATTCATCTGCCGTTAGTATCTTGCTATTTTCATTGGTTTTTATAATTATGATTTGTGTTTCATCGGTTAAGTTGTATGTTGCTTTTAAGTCTGCTCTTTGGTTGATATCTTCTGTAATTTCTATTGTTATGTTTTCATTTGCTTTTGTATATTGTTTGGCAAGGTCTACTAAGGATATATTCTCATTAAATCCAACAAAATGAATGGTCACTTCTTTGTGTATATCTTGTACTTGTTTTTTGGACGCTTCTGATAGTGTAAATAGTTGATTTCCGTGTTACATCAATATCTGATATGTCTAGTTTTTGAATAAAAATATTGATACTAATAAATATAGCAAAAAGAATTACAATAAGAGTAACCGTTTTTGTGGTATCTTTTAGCCATTTTTTTTGAATCATTTCGATTAATTTTTTCACTTTTCTTACTCCTTTCTATTTTATACTTTTTCTTCTTTGTAATACAATAATGGTAAGTATCGTAAAAAAGATGGTAAAAGTAATATATGTTGCAATTTCTTGGATGGCAATTAATCCAGATGGAAATTTATCAAACATATTGATTAACGAAAGTGGAGTAAGTATTTCATTAAAGTTTGGTAAAAACCATGTGATGATAAAAAAGCCAATGGTGATAACTCCCGCTATAATTTGGTTCTCGGTTATACTAGATGCAAACATTCCAAATGATATGTATGCCATACTTAGCATAAAAAAGCCAAGTAGGGTTACCATTACTGTTTGAATATGAGGTGTCCCAAAACAGTAAAGAATTGCTAAATAGAATAAGGTGCAAATTTCTGTAATGATAATCACAATCATACTAGCAAAAAATTTTCCAAGTACAATACTTGTGATACTTCTTGGAGAAGTATATAATAACATTTCTGTTCCGTTTTTTCGTTCTTCTGCAAACATTCTCATAGTTAAAATTGGTACAATAAAGGTTAAAATGGTAGAAGCAGAATAAAACATGTTTTCAAATTGTAGACTTCCATAATAGGCAACGTCTAGATAGAAAAATACACTACACATTGCTAGAAATAGTCCTATAAATACATATCCTATTGGTGATAGAAAATAGGTTTTCACTTCTTTTTTTATAATTGCCCACATTAGTTTTCTCCCTCCTCATCTTGTTTTTGGATTAATTCCATAAAGGCATCCTCTAAGGTTGCTTCTGGTTTTTTTAGTTCAAAAATTGTTATTTCTTCTTTGGCACATTTTGCGAATAATTCTTTCCTAATGTCTATGTTTTGTTCTGAACGTATTGTATATTCTTTTGTTCCATCTTCATTATTTTGTATAAAATTAATTTGTTTAATTCCTTTAATGTTTTTTGCGATTTTATGTATTTTGTCTTGTTTATCTTCTATGATAAGTTTTATTTGATTTTCCTGTTTTACTTTATTTTCTAAATTCTGTGGTGTATCAATTGCAATAATTTTCCCTTGATTGATAATAATTACTTTTTGGCATATTTGGCTTACTTCTGATAATATATGGGAACTTAAAATAATGGTATGTTTTTTTCCTAAAGATTTAATTAATTCTCTTATTTGAGTAATTTGTTTTGGATCTAATCCTACTGTTGGTTCATCTAATATTAGTAGCTTCGGATTTGATACCAATGCTCCTGCTAAGCTAACTCGTTGTTTATATCCTCTTGATAAATTTTTAATTAATTTATTTTGTACTTCTCCTAAATTTGTTTGATTCATCACGTCTTGAATTCTGTTCTTTTTTTCTGTTTTTGGTACTCTTTTTAAATCTGCCATATAACTTATAAATTCTTTTACCGTTAAATCAGAATAAAGTGGGATTCCTTCTGGCATATAACCAATTTGTTCTTTTGCTTTTTGGGCCTTTTTTACAATATCATATCCACCTATTATAATTTCTCCTTCTGTTGGTTCAATAAATCCTGTCATCATATTCATTGTGGTACTTTTTCCTGCACCATTTGGACCTAACAGACCTATAATTTCTCCTTTTTTTATTGAAAAACTAATATCCTCTACTGCAATAAAATCCCCATACTTTTTCGTCACATTTTTTACTTCTATCAAATTTTCCTTCCTCCTTCAAAAACGAAGCTCTTGTACTCTTCACCCTTCGCTTTTCACTTTTTACGATATTATCACGTCTATTTTACAAATTCAACATTTCTTCCCCAGTTCACAGAAAATTTACAATTCTTACGGCTGTATAATTTTGCCGTTTTTTGTAAGTGTCATATTTTTTGTTTTTTAGAATACTTATAGGGTACATGTTAGGAGTGTTTTTATGGATTCTTTATACCCTTTTTTAATTGCATTTTCTCTTATTTTCCTATCCGAATTGGGAGATAAAACGCAATTATTAGTCTTATCTTTTTCTTCTAAGTTAAAAGGCTATACTATTTTACTTGGTGTTGCACTAGGTTCTTTTTTTAGCCATGGTATTGCCATTTTATTTGGTAGCACACTTGGTAGTTTAGAAAATCCTCTTATTCACACAATGTTACGATTTTTAACTTATCTTTCTTTTATCTTTTTTGGTATGATTACGATTTTACAAAAAGAAGATAGTGATTCTACTTCTTCTACAAAGAATGGCTTTTTACATAAACTTTCTCATTTATCAATTGGCTACATTCTAATGATTGCTTTTAGTATTGCTATTGGTGAATTAGGAGATAAGACGTTCTTGGCTTCTCTTGGACTTGGTATTAGTTATCCTTATGCTAAATTTTTATTAATCCTTGGAGCAATTTTAGGAATGGTTGTAAGTGATAGCATTGCTATTTTATTTGGAAAATTGTTAACTCATAAAATTTCAGAAAAAACAATGAATATATTATCTGGCGTTTTGTTTTTAATTTTTGGTATGATTGGGTTTATTTCTTTTTTTGCACAGATTTTTTAACCAAAAGCACCCTATCATTATTGATGATAGGGTGCTTTTGGTTTGTTATGACAAGTTAAGATAATCTGTATTTTGTGTTGTCTTTTACAACATCTAAATCTAAAACACATCTTGTATATTTGTTTGGATTTGCAAGAATTTCATACATTACATTTTCGAAGATGTAATTTACAGTATTGCTTAATTCTCTCGCTCCTGTATCAAGCGCCATAGATTCGTCTGCAATACATTCAAACAATTTTCCATCATATGATAACACAACTCCTTTTTTCTTTAGCTCAGACTGATACCTTCTAAAAATGGATAATTCTGATTTTCTCAATATAAGAGATAAATCTTGTTTTGTCAATTTGTTCATTTCTATTATGGTATCTATCCTGCCTACAAACTCTTCTGGCATTCCATAATTGACAAGGTCTTGTTTTAAAAATCTTGATTTTTGAACTTCCTTTTTGGCGTCTCCTAATGTGAATCCCATTGGATTAGTATTTAAGCGTTTATCTCGGATTTTTTCTAATCCTGAAAAAGCTCCTAAAAAAATAATAATCAAGTTTTTAGTTTCAAAATCAATGATTTCTTCACCAAGAGGATCTTCTGGTGATGGAATTTTTATTGTCGTCCCTTCAATAATCTTAAGTAGACTTTTCAGTACTTCTGTACCAGAAACATCATGTTCTTGGTGCCCCGCCTTTTTGTCAATTTCGTCAATTGCTATAATACCATTTTGTGCCATTTTTATATCTTGGTCTGCATTATCAAGCAGATTATAAATCATGTCATTTACGTCTGCTCCATAATATCCTTCCTGAGTATATTTTGTAGCATCTTCAATGGTATATGGAATTTGTAACCTTTTTGCAATTTGTTTGATGGTTTCCGTCTTTCCTGTGCCACTATTTCCAATAATCAAAATATTTGATTTTATGCTTCTGAAATGTATTGCTCTATATATTGCAGTAATAATTTGCCTTACTTGTCTATCCTGCCCCATAATACATCTCAAGACATTTTTTTCAACATTTTTTATGTCTGGAAGTCCTTTTTTACTTCTGTACCCATCATTGTTTTTGCTATTTCCTCTTCCTGATCCAAAATCATTTTTTTGATTGTTATCTGCTTTCGATTTTGACTTCGATTTAGTTGTTGATTTTTTTACATCTTTTCCTAATTCCTGTGTTACATTCTCGGAGTATAAAATTGTCCGTTTCTTAAGGTTTTGAATTCTTGTCATAATTACCTCCTTTTTTGTATCTTACAAGATACATAGAATTATTGTTCAAATTTTGTCGATAAAGTTTTTACTAACCCATATGAATCAACTCTAAAAAAGTATTGTCTTCCGAGTAATCCAACATTTTTAGTATCTACTTCTTCTACGATCCGCTTGGCAAACGTTTTTTTTGCTTCGATTTCTCCATGATTGATTAAAATTAATTTTAAATCTTTAAACTGTTTTAAAAATTCAATCATTTCATCTGCTTTTGCATGTGCAGAATATTCTGTTGTATATTCTACATCTGCTTTTTTCTTTACCATCAAGCCTCTCACTTCTACTGTATCGCCATATTTCGTTTCCTTTAACCGATTTCCCATTGTTCCTTCGGCTGTATATCCTGTGAAATGTATTAATGCTCCTTCTCTTGATATATATTCTGGTATATATGTTTGAGCAGGTCCATATGATCCCATTCCAGAAGTTGTAAGAATAATCTTCTTCTTCTTATCCGTTAAAACTTCCTTTCTATTTGCCTTATCAACAAAAGTCAAATTTTGAGGAAGAAAATCGTTCATCTCCGGTTTAATATCCAGTCCATCTCTAATATATAAATTAGTATATTTAATTGCTAATCTTCCATCAAGATAGATTGGTATGTCACTATTGAGTTCTCCTTCCTTTTGCATTTTTTTTAATTCATACAAAATTTCTTGTGCTCTTCCCAATGAAAATACTGGTACAAGCACTGTGTTATCATTATTTATGCACTTTTTTATATTGTCCTGAAAACATTTAGTCATCATACTCGAATCTATATCCCCATACGTGGATTCTTGTATTACCGTTAAAGGTAATTGTAAAATCCATTTGGGAATTGGATCAATATCAAAAAATATATTCTTGTTGTTATAGTCTCCTGTGAATAATAAGTTAATATCTTTATATTGTGGATAACTAATTTGGACAAGAATAAGAGCTGCACCTACAATGTGTCCATTATTTAAAAAAGTAACACTTACATTGTTGTGAATTTTTATGGTTTCATTGTATTTGCATGCTTTTAATAATGATAATGTTTTATCAACATCTATATCTGAATATAAACATTTATCATTATTTCTCTTGGCTACTGATTTCAGAACTTTAGAACTATCCGTTAGTGCCAACGGCAACAATTTACATGTTGTTTCTGTTGCATAAATAGGTTTACAAAAGCCTTTTTTAACCATATATGGTAATCTTCCAATATGGTCGATGTGAACATGTGTTACTAAAGAAAACTCAACATTTTCTGCATGAAATGGCAATACTGAATTTAATTCGTTATATTCCTTTTCTTGAAACAACCCACAGTCTACTACAAACCGCAGCGTGTCTCCATTCGGAAATTTAGCAATTACAAGATTACATGAACCTGTAACCTCTTCGTGCATTGCCATTACATCTACATAGAACCGACATTTTTTTCCCATATTAATTCCCTCCATTAAATTATTTTATTCAATGCCTTATGTTTACTTGTAATATAATTAGTTTACCATTTTTTAATATTTATGTCAATTGTATAGGTTAATTTTGTTATATTTGACAATACCTTCTTTAGCTTGTATAATTACTTTGTATTTATTTTAATTAAGAAAGGAATTATTATGACAAGTAAACAAAGAGCTTATTTACGTGGTTTAGCAAATCCATTAACTGCTATTTTACAAATTGGGAAAAATGGTTTAAATGACAATTTAGTAAAACAAGTGGATGATGCTTTGGAGTGCCGTGAATTAATTAAATTATCTGTTTTAGAAACAGCTCCAGATGAAAAGCGTGTTCTTGCAGAGGAACTTGCTTCTTCTACCAATTCTTTTTTAGTACAAGTTTTAGGAAATAAAATTACTTTATATCGTGCTAAAAAGAAGGATGCTAAAATTCAATTACCAGAATAGGAAATAAAGTTATGTTATATATAAAAGAGGAAAAACTAAAACAAATTTCATTAACTTCTAATAATTTTGCTGTATTAATTGATTTTGATAAAACAATGACAACAATGGATAGTGATGATTCTTGGACTATTATCCAAAATCCTAATATTATGAGTCCTGATTTGTTTAAAGAATCTTGTAAGTTAGTTGATAAATATTATCCCATTGAAATGGATTATACGTTATCTTCTGAAGAAAAAAGTTCTTATATGTATGACTGGTATACCAAGGAATTAGATTTGTATTATCAATATGATTTGACATATGATAAACTTGTTTCTTGTGTTGGGCATAGTAATGTCTTATTAAGAAAAGGATTAAAGGATTTTCTTTATCGTTGTTATCAAAATGATATTCCTGTTGTTATTTTATCAGCTGGAATTGGAAATGTAATTGAGCAGGTGTTAATTTTACATGAATGTTTGTATGATAATATTACAATTTTGAGTAACTTTTTTGATTTTAACAAAAATACCCTTTTACCATTTCATCAGGATATTATTCATACTTGTAACAAAAATATTTCTTTACTTCCTGATATGGTAAAGAAAAAAATTGAGCAAAAAGATTGTTTCTTATTGTTTGGTGATTATATTGAAGATATTCATATGGTACCAACAAAAGATTTGAAAAGGACATTAAGTTTTGGTTTTTTAGAAAAAAATGTAGAAACAAATTTTAAGGTGTATCAAGATGCATTTGATATTGTATTAACCGATTCTTCTTCTTTTGATGATGTAAGTAATATTATTAATTCAATAACGAAAAGCTAATTAGCATTACTGTTAATTAGCTTTTATTTTTGTTTTAATAAAATCTTGATTTCCTTCTTGGTCTGTATATCTTAAATTCGGAAATGTTTTCACCATGATTTCATCTGAAAATATGGTTTGTTCTATTTTTGTTTTTATTTTTTGAAAGGTACTTTGTTGGTTTCTTATTTCTTTATGATAATATTCAATTCCGACTCTATCTTGATAAGATGTAATAGCCCATATGGTTGCAATCACATCTATGATGATTGCTATTATGATTACAATTTGAAACAATTTTGAGTTTGGGATTTTATAAATGAACTTATCCATTCCTTTTTTTACAAATCGAATGAGAATAACAGAAAGGATGCCCCAATAGATGGAATATAGAATACAAATTCTTCCGTTTAAATTCCATTTTAAGTAAGAATAGTCCCAAAATCTGGTTCCGTAATATGCTTCTAATATGAAACTTAGTAGGTATTCTATTGCATTTCCTAATATGCTACCCATTACAAATAGTTTAATTAATTTATCTTGATATGGGTTTAATAAGAGGATTAATAAGGTAGCTCCTACTCCATAAACTGGGCAAAATGGCCCCCATATTAAGCCTTTTCTGCTTTCGATTACTCCTGTTGTTACATAACAAAATATAGTTTCTATGATAAGTCCAACGATGGAAAAGATAATAAAATACCATAATATTTGCTTAAAGCTGATTTTTTCTTTTTGTTTTTCCACATTTTTCTCCTTTTTATGAATTGATTATCTCTATTTTACACTATTTTGTGAATAATTGCTACTGATTTTCTTATACTATATGAAAAAGGAGGTTTTTTATGTTTGTTCCACATGCTATTTATTATGAAGAAAATATTGTTGATTATCCTCTTGGTAAACAACTACTAAAACAATATGAATCTACTCCAAAGTTTATCATTGATAGCCATAATAATATCCCTGAAATGCGAAACAAGCAAAATACTGATTTCCCAAAAATGAAACAGAATCTTATTATTGGAGTTCGTAAAACGCATAAGTTTGTTCCAAATCATAAGGTTTCAGATTTTTTGGTTCCTTATACTTCTTCTGGTTGTACAGCAATGTGTATGTATTGCTATTTAGTGTGTAATTATAATAAGTGTTCATATTTACGTTTATTTGTTAACCGTGAGCAAATGCTAGATAAAATTATTAAAACAGCAAATGAAGGCACGAAAGATTTAACTTTTGAAATTGGTAGTAATAGTGATTTGATTTTAGAAAATTCCATTACGAATAATTTGGTATGGACAATTGAGAATTTTACTTCTTCTAAAAAGGGATTTTTAACTTTTCCTACTAAATTTGATATGGTTGACCCCATTCTAAATATAAAGGGAAAAGAACGAGTTATTGTTCGTATGAGTGTAAATCCAGAAGAAATTATCAAAAAAGTAGAATTTGGAACCTCTTCTTTACAAAATCGTATGATGGCAATTAATAAATTAAAATCTGCTGGTTATCCTATTGGCATTTTAATTGCTCCTATTATTTTAGTAGAAAATTGGAAGGAGCTATATGAAGGTTTATTAATTGAACTTTCTAATCAATTATCTAATGAAGTTAAAAAAGACGTCTTTTTTGAATTAATTTTTATGACTTATAGTTATGTGCATACAAAAATTAATGAGGATGCTTTTCCAAATGCCATTTCTCTTTATAATAAAGAAATTATGTCTGGAAGTGGTAGAGGAAAATATCGATATCGCTCTAGTATAAAGGAGGATGCCTCTTCTTATATGTTATCTCTTATGAAAAAGTATTTTCCGAATAATAAAATTTTATATATTGTTTAAAAACATCATAAAAGATGGGATTAGGTTTTTTGGATTTTTTTCTTCTGAGTTGTTGACATGAATGTATTTTTATGCTATTATAATGAATGCGTTATATGGGTCAGTAGCTCAGTTGGATAGAGCACAGGCCTTCTAAGCCTGGGGTCGGGGGTTCGAATCCCTCCTGGCTCACCAGAAAAGGATAATACGAACACCATTTATTATTTAGGTGGGTTCGCAATAAAATCTAAATTGTATGAGAGTATCCTATTATAATATAGGAACTCTCTTTTATTTAAACACCTCAAATACTTCTCTATTTAATGCTTTAGCTATTTTCTTCATAGTTGCATAAGACGGATTTTTTCTACTTCCACTTTCTAAATGTGAAATATATCCTATTGATAATCCTGCAAGTTCTGCAAGCTCAGTTGCCGTCATACCTTTTTCTGTTCTAATTTGTCTTATATTATTTAATGTCATATTATCCCTCCATAAAATAATTTGCACGCATTTTGCGTGGATTTTATTAAAATTATACACGCAAATTGATATACTGTCAATAATAATTTTAGGAGGACAAATATATGAAAATAATAGCTAATAACTATGCACCAAATGAAATAATAAAGATAATTAGAGAATGGACAGAATTAACTCAAAAAGATTTCGGCAAAAGTATTAATAGAAGTCAAAGAGGCATACAAGATTATGAAGCTGGCAGAAGAAATTTTAATTTTAGTACTTTATTAGATATCGCAAAAACTCACAATTTAACTATAACCATAGAAAAGAAATAAGAGACTAGTTTTATGAACTAGTCCCCTTTTCTTGTTTAAATTTCTTTAAAAATTCCTCATATTCTTCTTTATGCAGATTAATATATTTTCTAACGTCGCTCATTAAGATAATTGTAGCAAAAGCATTAACTTGCTCTTCCGTCATATCCATATTTAAAACCTATCTTATAATACTTCTGGATACTCAAATGGATTAAAATTTACTATGCAATCGCTAGTATCTATATTAATTTTTTGTGAAAAGTCTACTCCTGCTCTTTTTAAATCCCCTATGTTTTGATAAAAAGTACTCTTATTTGTATTGCCTTTAATGGTTTGTAGACCTTGAACTAAGATTAGTAAATAAAAATTATATAAGTTTTTAGCTCTTGTTGCTTTATATATGCTATTTAATCTTTTCTGTACTAATCCACGTTCTTGCACAATCTGCAAGTCATTTTCTAGTAATTTAAACAATTTACTAAATTCTTCATACCATATTTTTCTTAACATTTCATAATTAATATTATTTATTCTTATATAATCTTTACTAAATATACTTTTTAATTTCCTTTTCTTTATTTCACATTCAAATCTTACAAATCCTTTAATTTCATCAAAATAATTTTTTATGTCGAAGTTAGTATTTTTAAACTTTGTTAAATCGTGTTTTTTAAATTCCTTCATTTTATTATAGATTTTTAATGTTGTGGTGCTACCAGTTAAATATAAACTTTCTTCTTCGTAATGCTTTAATTTTCTTCTTGGATAACTGCAAGAGTTTAAATTATTAATATATGTTTTTACATTTTCTTGTGTTTCTATATTAAAACATATGGCTATATCTATTCTTTGCAAAAACCAATGTTCAATAGTAGGCAATTTTACTTTGTATGCTTGTTCTACCATATTAATTAATTCAATAGAAATTGAAATAGCATTATAAAATCCATTATGACTATTATACCCCCTAATCAATTTATGATAAGAACCTTCAATTTCAATATAGTACATATTAATAAATTTGTACTTTGCACCATTTCCAACCCTTATTGAAAGGCTAGAACTATAAGAACCTTCTAAACTGTCATTGATAATAGTATAAAATATTTCACCAGTAGCACTATGATAAGACGTTTTTACAATACTTTGATTTCTAATTTTATTATATGTATTAAAATTAATCATACTAACAATTTTAATTGTATCTATCATAGTAGACTACCTCCTTTATAAAATATTCCGTATTTACGGACATTCGTAGGGTGTTACTAAGCACCCTACATTTTCCCTTTGCTATTTTGCAGTTTATGTCCTTGTAAAGTTTGGTGTAAAGGTTTCCCTCACTTCGTTCGGCATTACATGACCTTGACACCAAACCAACAAGGACATGTATGTCAACTAAGCAAAGGCAAGGCTTAAACTGAAAATTAGCAAAAGTCAAATTGATATTTCTTGCAAGATTTAACCAACTTTATTGGAATTATAATACAACATTTTAATTTGTCAATAGTTTTTTGAAAAATTGTTTAAAAAATTTAACATTGTTGTATTTACAAAACAATTTTAACGTGTTATACTCTTAAAGAGGTGAATAAAAATGTCATATAGCAAATTATTAAGAAAAATTGTTGCAGAAAGTCCATATAATTATGCACAACTTGTCGAAGAATGTAATAAAAGGGGTGTGAAATTTGACAAAGCTTATATTAGTAAACTAGCAAATGGAAAAGTCCCTCCACCTTCAGCAGATATATCCAGAATGATAGCAAATGTTTGTGGAACAGATGAAAGACCTCTTGTATTAGAAGGATATATTGAAAAAGCACCCAAAGAAATTAGAGAGGCTTTTACTTCTATAAAATATATGGTTGCTGTAACTGCTTTAGGTGCTGTCGAAAATTATATTGATAAAAATACGTTGAAAGAATTAGAAGAACAGTTAAAAACTGAACCAATTGCAGATTTTATTATATCTATAATAGATAATAAAGAAAGCACCGAAATTAACGTTAATAATCGTTTTGAATTGAAAGCACAAGATAATGATTTAAATGTAATTATGCAAGAGCCTTTGGCTTTTATTGTAAAAGACAATTCTATGTTCCCAATTATTCCAGAAGGTGCAGAAATCACTCTAAAAATACAAGAAAAATATGAAAGTGGTGATATTCTAGCAATAAGGATAAATAAGCAAGAAGATTTTATTGTAAGATATTCTCTATTTAAGGATAATGAGATTGTATTAACACCACTTAATAATATAGAAAATAAGTACTCAAAACTAACTTATAAATTAAACGAGGTTACTATTTTAGGAAAAGTAATGAAAGTTATTAAAACTATTCAAAATTAATACGATATGTGGCTTTTGATTGCCGTGTGTCCATAAAGGACACACGATACAATCTCAAAAGCCAACACATAAACCGATATTTAAATTTATGAAAAGAGGTTTTTATGAATGTTGTAATTTATGCTAGATATAGTTCTCATAGTCAAACTGAACAATCCATAGAAGGACAAATTGCAGTATGTACAGAATATGCAAAACGTAATAATTATACTATTGTTGGAGAATATATTGATAGGGCTTTAACTGGTACAAATGATAATAGACCACAATTCAAAAAAATGATAGAAGATAGCAATAAAAAATATTTTCAAGGTGTTTTAGTATATCAATTAGACCGTTTTGCTAGAAATAGGTTCGATAGTGCTACATACAAAAATAGATTGAAGAAAAATGATGTACGAGTATTTTCTGCAAGAGAAAATATATCGGACGACGCATCTGGAATACTTATGGAAAGTGTACTAGAAGGAATGGCAGAATATTATTCTGCTGAATTATCTCAAAAGGTTAAAAGAGGTATGAAAATAAATGCTAAAAAATGTTTATTTAATGGTGGTACTGTTCCACTAGGTTTTGTTATTGATAAAGAAAAAAAATTTCAAATTGATGAAGAAAATGCAATTGTTGTTAAAAAAATATTTGATATGTACAAAAATGATTATACAATGACTGATATTATAAAATATCTAAATGATAATAATATAAAAACTTGTTTAGGTAATAAGTTTAATAAAAATAGTATTCGCAATATGCTTATTAATAAAAGATATATCGGATTTTACACTTATAATGGTATTGAAGTAGAACATGGTATTCCACAAATAATTGATAACGAAACTTTTAATATAGTTCAAGAAAAAATGCAAAAAAATAAGAAAATGCGTAGTCATTCCAAAGCAAAAGAAGAATATCTATTGACTACAAAACTATTTTGTGGGCATTGTAAAGAATTAATGGTAGGAGTTTCTGGAACCTCCAAAAATAAAACAACACATTTCTATTATTCTTGTAACGGAATTAGAAAAAAACTATGTAATAAAAAAAATATTCAAAAAGACTATATTGAAGATTTTGTTATAAAGCAAGCCTATAATCAATTAACAGATGAAAACATTGACAGAATTGCGAAAGCAGTAGAAAAGCTTGTTAAAAGCACAGAGAATAGTAACAATCTAAAAATTTTAAATAAGAGATTAAAAGATAACCAGAAACAAAAAGAAAATTTATTTAATAGTTTGAAAATCTGTGAATTTGATAATGTAAAAAAATCTATATTTGAAGAAATAAATAAATTAGAGCAAGAACAACAAAATATAGAACGAGATATTTTGCTAGAAAAAATCGAAAATATTGAAATGACTTATGCAGATGTAACCTTCTTTTTAAATCTATTAAAAAAAGGTGATATTAACGATATAAGATATAGAAAAGCTTTAATAAATATTTTTATTGATAAAATATACTTATATGATAACAACGATATAATTATTATGTTTAATCTTCAAAATAATGTATATAGAGGAAAATTGCCTAAAATAGAGGATTTAGAGTGTTCTTTTTTAGGTCAAGAAGGCTCACCAGAAAAGGATAATACGAACTCGTATAAGACACAAATAAAACCATCTGAATTTACATTACTGTATTTTGAGATGGTTTTTATTTATTTTATAATTTATCTATTTGCTATATTCTTTTAAAAATTTCTCTAATTCATTTTCATTCGCAAATATTTCTTCAAAAATATTATATAAGGTATTGATATTTTAATTGATTATTACTTTATAGTCAATATGAAAGTTTCATTATTTATATGATTTATCTTATATGTTAACTATTTCAATAATAATATTGAAATAGTTAACGTTTTTATTTTATAAGAAAAAAGCATTTTTTAGATTTCAGATTATCTAAAAAACGCTTTTTACTAGATTTAAAGTACTTTAACTTTGAATGAAATAAAATATATATATTTTGGGGGATGTAGGGGATATCTGCTTTTTTAGGGGTTTAAAATTTCCATACGAATTGGGAGTTTGAAACATTTTAGGAGCCTTTTAAATTTGTGAATGTTTTGGGCTATTTTTGTTTGAACAAAAGACTTTTTTATAATATGATATCCCCTACAAGATTAATAACATAATTGATGAATAAGATTGATTATAATCTTATTTTACTATTTTTATTTTATTATGCTTCCTCTTTTTGGATTTTTTAAGAATTCTTAATATTTTTTCTGATAGAAAATTTTTTGAGTTATGAATTAAATCCGTTTGAATATATTCTTTTGATTTAACGCTTTTTCATATTACCACTTTTTTCCACATATGTCAACAAAAAAATTACGACATAAATCGACAAATTGCTACAGAAATCAGCATTCCTGTTATGTCTGCTATTAATGCTGCTACTAATACAAATCTTATTTTTTTAATTCCTACAGCACTTGTATATAACGCAATGGTATAAAATGTAGTTTCTGTTGAACCCATAATGGTTGACGCAATTAGTCCTATGGTACTATCTACTCCATATTGAGAGATAATATCGGTAGCTACTGCCATAGAGGCACTTCCTGATATTGGCCTTAATAATGCAAGTGGCATAATTTCAGCTGGAATTTGTAGGATTTGAATGATTGGTTTTATAATATTTACTATTAATTCAATTATTCCAGAACTTCTTAATGCTCCCACAGCTAAAAAAATTCCTATTAGGGTAGGAAATATATTGACAACTACTTGTACTCCTTCTTTTGCACCTTCTAAAAAAGTATCATATACTTTATTTTTTTCTATTAACCCATAAACAATAATTAGTAAGATTACCATTGGTACTGCAATGGTAGATAAATAATTAATAAGATTCATTTTTCCTCCTAATATTTTTTCATTAATATTTTTGCACCAATTACTCCTGCAATTGCTGCTCCAATGGTTGCAATCCATACGGGTATAATAATGGATGTCGGATTGTTTGAACCTAATGAACTTCGTATAGCAATCACAGTTGTTGGTATTATTTGGATAGAAGCGGTATTTATAATAATAAACATTGCCATAGAATTCGTTAGTCTTTCTTTGTTTGGATTGTTTTTTTGCATGGTTTTCATTGCTTTTAGACCTAATGGAGTAGCAGCATTCCCTAATCCTAGAATATTTGCTACCATATTCATGGATATTTCTTGATATGCCACATCTTCTTGTTTTATATCGGGAAATAGTATTTTCATAATTGGTTTTAGAATTTTGGTTAGTTTATGAATTAAAGTCGTTTTTTTTGCAATTTGCATAATCCCTGACCATAGGCACATGGTTCCTAAAAAGGTAATACTTAAGTCAACAGCACTCTTACAAGAGTCAAAAACAGATCCGTGTAATTTCTGATACATTTCCAACAATGACTGCATATATATATGATATGATAATAAAAATTGGCCAAATAATATTTAACAATTTTTTTCTCCTTGTCTTGATTTTGTTTCTATTTTATTCGTTCTTTTTTAAAAAAGAACTCTTTTTTGGCATTTCCACTTTTTACCGCTTTTTCCTCATTTTCTTACTCTTCTTTATTGACATTTTCGGCTTTTTCATGATATGATTATATATGGAATTTGTCGAATTTTGTTGTATAAAAGGTTTGTGAAAAGGGGGTTTTATTATGAAATCAACAGGAATTGTAAGAAGAGTTGATGAATTAGGAAGAGTGGTTATTCCAATTGAACTTAGAAATAAATTTGGAATTTATGAAAAGGATCCGATTGAAATCTTTGTGGATGGTTCTTCTATTGTTTTAAAGAAATATGAACCAAATTGTATCTTTTGTGGCTCTACTAAAAAATTAGTTACTTATAACGATAAACTTGTTTGTGCAAAATGTGCTGAAAAAGTTAATAAGTTAGCAGAAAACGTATAGTAATAAATAAAAGGAAGCTTTGGCTTCCTTTTTATATAAATTTTTGATATATTTCATTTTTATTTACATTTCTATCTTTTGCTATTTGTTTTATAATTTCTTTTTTGTTAAATCCCCTTTGTTCATAATAGTGATAATGTTCTTTTAATGTTAATTCGTTTAACGTTTCTTTTTGTTCTTGTTGCTCACTCTTTTTGTTTTTTTCTATGATAATAACATATTCCCCTTTTGGATTTTGTATACTGTTTTTTAATTCTTCTGCTGTTCCAGCTATGTATTCTTCATGTATTTTGGTGAGTTCTCTTGCTAATACTATTTTTCTATTTTCTGTAATTCTAGATAATTCTTCCAATGTTTGCATCAATTTATGTGGTGCTTCATATAAAATAGTAGTTGTTTCGTTTTTTTTGATTTGCTCTAATTTTTCTTTTCGATTTTTTTTATTTAATGGTAGAAATCCTAAAAAAGTAAATTCTTTTGCGTCAATTCCAGATACAATAAGTGCTGTGATAGCAGCACAAGGTCCAGGAATTGGATTTACTTTTATATGATTTTCTAATGCTACTTTTACAATTTCTTCTCCAGGGTCTGATATAACAGGGGTTCCTGCATCAGATACTAATGCAATACTTTTTCCTTCTAATAGTTTTTGTATCAATTCATCGGTTTTTACTTCTTCGTTATGTCTATGGTAACTAATCATTGGTTTTGTAATTTCTAAATGATTTAGTAATTTTAATGTGTGTCTTGTGTCTTCTGCAGCAATGATATCTACTTGCTTTAAAATTCGAATTGCTCTTAGTGTAATATCTTCTAAGTTTCCAATTGGTGTTGCAACAATATATAGTTCACCCAAGGTTTGCTGAATGTCGTACTTTTCACTTTTCATTTTTCTATTTTCTCCTTTCCATATATTTCTAAAATCTGTGCTGTATACTCTCCATTTTCTTCATAAACATATAATGGTTTTTCTATTTTTAAAAATGGTTTTGCATTTTTGGTAGCTTTTATTAATAACAGATTTGGTTCTTTTCCTTGTTTGGGATATACCAATTGCATTTTTTTTGGTTCTAGCTTGTATTTTCTTAACAATTCTATAATATCCACTAATCGATCTGGTCTATGTACCATATAAAAATCTTTTTTGTCTTTTAATAATTTTGAAGATATTTTAATAAAATCTTCTAGATTAGCTGTAATTTCATGTCTTGAAATTAGTTTTTTTTCGTTTTCATTTTGTATTCCTGTATGATTCTTTTTGTATGGTGGATTTGTAACGACCGCATCAAATGTACCCAATTCTTGGTAATTTTCTAATTCTTTAATATTGGCATTCATTATCATGAATTGTTCTTCTAATTTATTTAATGAAATACTTCTTTTGGCCATTTCATATACTTCTTTTTGAATTTCTACCCCTATTACTTTAGATTTTTCGATTTTGGTACACAATAATATGCCAATAATACCTGTTCCTGTCCCTAAATCGATAATCTTACTTCCTTTTTTTATTTCTCTTGCAAAATAAGATATTAAAATGCTATCTATTCCAAAACAAAATCCTTCTGAGTTTTGAATAATCTTTAGCCCTTGATATTCTAAATCATCAATTCTTTCATTTTCTTTTAAGTTTTCCATATTACCTCACTTATTTTTTGTATTTGTCATATTATATAATAAATTATGTTTTTATGCAAAGGTGGAGTGATAATGAAACGATATTGTTGTAAAAAAAATTGTTGTTGTAATAGTTCCCAAAAACCAAATTTTAATTTTAATCAAAAAAAAGAGAACGCTCTTTGTTCTCTTTATCAAGTGGAAAATTTTTTATGCCAATTTTCCAAAGCTTTAAAATGTTTTAAATTTTATGAATTTTTTAAGTAGTCTCTTCTTTTGGCACAAATGCATCTTTTAAGGATATTCCATTGTTTGGAAAACTACTATTTTCTTCTCCATCTACTATAATTTTTACTGCTTCTATTTCGTTTAGTTGTGTCATGGTATTTACAATAGAATATATTGCTTGTGATTGTACTTTTACATCATTTTTTTGGTTTTCAATAAATTCCTTTGATACATCAATGCATATGGTATTTCCTTTTTTCTCTATTTTGTTTATTTTGGTGCCTTCTGGAATGTTTTTTTCTAACTTTTCATTTTTAGGTCCTTCCATTAATAAATTTATTAATACTTGATATGGTTCTTTTGTTAGTTCTTTTACATCAATATTTCGTGCTTCTGGTACTAAAGTATTTGTATCTTTACTTGTGAAATACAATGATATGATTGTTGTTCTTAATTGTTCTCCGTGTCATTTCTGGTTCTGGTGTATATTCGGTTATTTTTTGGTCTGTTTTTGATATTTCTACTTTTGTATAAAGATAATACCCAACTCCTCCTAATAGTATTATCATAATTACCAATATCATAAAAACTTTTTTGTTCTTCACTTAACTCCCTCCTTTACTGTTTTATTTGTATGTTAGACAAGTTAGGTTTAGAACTATTTAAATATTTCTTCTTTCCAAAATCCCTCTTTATTCTTTCTTGCCTCTTCTTGCAAGCTTTTAAAATCATCTACATATTTTACATTGGGTGGATAGGTGGCAACTTTCGCATATCCTTCTTTTATTAATTTTTCGTTTAACATTTCGCCATTTTCTAAATATACATAGGCTAATAGTCTTCCATATTTATCTGTTTTTGATATATCAAATTCAAGGGTGATATATTGATTTTCGATTAATTGTTTTACATAGTTTGATGCTTGTTTTCCGTAATTTGTGTTTTTTTCTTTATTTGGATGGACACTCTCTGGTGTATCGATTCCTATTAGTCTTACTTTTTGTTCTTTTCCTTCATAATTAATTTTATAGGTATCTCCATCAACTACTTTTGTTACTAAATATTTTCCTGCGAATTCTTGTGTTTGTGTTGAATTATCTTGAAAAATAGATAAGATTTCTTCTTTTTTGATACTTCCTGTAATAAGTCCTATTAAAATAATAATAATTGCTATTGTATATTGAATCATTGTTTTTGTTTGTTTTTTGGTTAATTTCATATGTTTTTCCTCTCTTTTTCTTTTTTGCTATTTTATCATTTCTGGGAATACAATTTCAATATTAAATTCACAAACATTTCACATTTGTTTTTATTGGTTGCTTTTGCTTTCAATCATGCATAACTGTAAGATATTTACAGCTATTTTTGTTTGACAAATTTCATTTTTCAGTATACAATATAGGTTGAATTATTTGCTTTTTGCCTACGCAAAAAGGGAGGAGAAAGAATTATGAATGAATTACTTCATGTAGGGTTAGACGTTGGTTCTACTACTGTAAAAGTAGTAGTTATGGATAAAGACTTAAATACCCTTAATATGTCTTATAGAAGACATTTTTCTGATACCAAAAATACGGTTTGTGATGTATTAACAGAATTAACTGAACAATATAAGGATTTTGATTTTACAGTTGCACTTACGGGTTCAGGCGCTATGAGTGCTGCTAATTTTTTGGAGCTTCCTTTTATTCAAGAGGTTGTTGCTTGTAAAAGAGCGGTTGAAAAATATATCCCAGAGACGGATGTTGTGATTGAACTTGGTGGAGAAGATGCAAAAATCATTTATTTTGACCAATTTATGGAGCAACGTATGAATGGTACTTGTGCTGGTGGTACTGGTGCTTTCATTGACCAAATGGCTTCTTTATTAAATACCGATACAGAAGGATTAAATGAACTTGCAAAACACTATGAAACAATTTATCCAATTGCTTCTCGTTGTGGTGTTTTCGCAAAAACTGATATTCAACCTCTATTAAATGAAGGTGCACGTAAAGAAGATATTGCTGCTTCTATTTTCCAAGCAGTTGTTAATCAAACGATTAGTGGTCTTGCTTGTGGTAGACCAATTCGTGGAACCGTTGCTTTTCTAGGTGGTCCTTTAAATTATTTATCGGAATTACGAAATCGTTTTATTGAAACATTACATCTTACAGATGAAACAACTATTATTCCAGAAGAAGCACATTTACTAGTAGCAAAGGGTGCTGCTCTTGATTCTGTTCATGCTGCTTCTTTTTCTGTTGAAAAATTAAAAAGTAAAATTGAAGTATTACGTATTTCTCGTGATACGACGACTGAGCCTTTAAAACCACTATTTACTATTGATGCAGAATATGATGAATTTAAGAAACGACATCAAAAAGATTGTGTAGAAAAAGCAAATCTTTCCGATTATCAAGGAGATTGTTTTATTGGTATTGATGCTGGTTCTACAACAACAAAGTTGGTATTAATTGACCGTGATGGAAAACTTCTTTATTCTTTATATGGAAGTAATGAAGGAAATCCTTTAAATAGTGTTATAAAGATGTTAAAACAATTATATGCTAATCTACCAGATTCTTGTGATATTCGCTTTAGTGGAGTAACAGGTTATGGAGAAAAACTGATTCAAACTGCTTTAAATATAGATTTAAATGAAATTGAAACCATTGCTCATTACACAGCTGCAAAACAATTTATGCCAGATGTTACAAGTATTGTTGACATTGGTGGTCAAGATATGAAATATATTCGTATTAAAAATGGTGTAATCGATAATATTATGCTTAATGAAGCTTGTTCTTCTGGTTGTGGTTCTTTTATTGAAACTTTTGCTAAAAGTTTAAATCTTTCTGTTAGTGAATTTGTAGAAGAAGCAATTAAGTCTAGACGTCCCGTTGACCTTGGTTCTAGATGTACTGTATTTATGAATTCTAAAATTAAGCAGGCTCAAAAAGAAGGTTATGAAGTTGGAGACATTTCTGCTGGACTTTCTTATTCGGTTATAAAAAATGCCATTCAAAAAGTTATGAAAGTAAGAGATACCAAGACATTAGGTGAACATATTGTTGTACAAGGTGGAACTTTTTATAATGATGCTGTTCTTCGTGCTTTTGAATTGATTGTTGGAAAAGATGTCGTAAGACCTGATATTTCTGGCTTAATGGGGGCTTATGGTGCAGCATTACTTGCTAAAGAGCAATATGAAGCAAATTTCGATATGGAATATCATTCTACTATTTGTAAGTTAGATGAGTTAGATAAATTAGATATTCAAATTTCACATATAAGATGTAATAAATGTGAAAATCATTGTTTACTTACCATTAATAAATTTAGTAATGGTAAAAAACATATTTCTGGAAATCGTTGTGAGCGTGGTGCTGGTATTGTTTCTGATAATACGAATTTACCAAATTTAATGAAATATAAATTTGATAGAATTTTCGGATATATACCTTTAGAGGAAAAAGAGGCTCCTCGTGGAATAATCGGTATTCCAAGGGTTTTAAATATGTATGAAGATTATCCTTTCTGGTTTACTTTCTTTACTAACCTTGGATTTCGTGTCATTTTATCAGAAAAAAGTAATCGTAAAACCTACGAAAAGGGAATGGAATCGATGCCTTCTGAGTCTGTCTGTTATCCTGCAAAATTGGCTCATGGACATATTATTAGCTTATTAGACCAAGGTATTAAAACGATTTTTTATCCTTGTATCCCATATTCTAGAAAAGAATATGAAAAAGCAGATAACCACTATAATTGCCCAATTGTTATTTCTTATTCTGAAGTGCTAAAAAATAATGTAGAAGAATTAAATGCAAGTGATATTAAGTTTTTAAATCCATTTTTACCTTTTGAAGCAAAGAGCTTAACAAAACGTATTTTGGAATTAGATGAATTTAAAGAATATCATTTTAATAAAAAAGAATTAATAGAAGCTGCTATGAAAGCAGAAGAAGAATATCAAAAGGTAAGACAAGATATTCATGAAAAAGGGAAAGAAACTCTTGATTATATTGAAAAGAATCACTTAAAGGGTATCGTGTTATCTGGTCGTCCATATCATGTTGATCCAGAAATTAATCATGGTATTGATACTTTAATTACTAGTCTTGGTTTATGTGTTTTAACAGAAGATAGTATTGCTAATTTAGATGAAGCAAAACGTCCTTTACGTGTTGTTGACCAATGGATGTTCCATGCAAGATTATATGCTGCTGCTGAGTTTGTTGGAAAACATGATAATTTGGAACTAGTACAATTGAATTCGTTTGGTTGTGGCGTGGATGCTGTTACAACAGACCAAGTAGAAGAAATTTTATCAAGCTATGAAAAAATGTATACATTAATTAAAATTGATGAAGTAAATAACTTAGGTGCTGTTCGTATTCGTATTCGTTCTTTACTTGCTAGTATGGAAAAACGTTTAGCAAAAAAACAAGAAACAAAACCAAATGGAAATTACGGTGTGAATAAAATTCCTTTTACAAAAGAAATGCGAAAGGATTATACGATTTTAGTTCCTCAAATGGCCCCTATTCATTTTGAATTGATTTCTGATTCTGTAAAATCAGAAGGTTATCATGTTGAGTTACTAAGAGAATGTACTGCTCATACTGTTGAAGTTGGTTTAAAATATGTTAATAATGATGCTTGTTATCCATCGATTTTAACAACAGGACAATTTATTGAGGCTCTTGAATCTGGAAAATATGATGTTAATAAAACAGCTTTAATTATGTCTCAAACTGGTGGAGGATGCCGTGCCACAAATTATATTGGATTTATTCGTAAGGCATTAAAAGATGCTGGTTTCGAAAATGTACCTGTTATCTCATTTAATGTTGTAGGAATGGAAAAAAACCCTGGTTTCTCATTAACAATACCTTTAATCGAGAAATTATTACATAGTGTTATTTATGGCGACTTACTACAAAAAATGCTAACAAAAAATAGAGCTTATGAGATACATAAAGGAGAAACGAAAAAGCTATTTGATATTTGGATGGAAAAATGTAAAGATATTTTAAGAAATGGAAATTCAAAACAATTTAAACAAAGTATTTATGATATCGTAAATGATTTTGAAAAAATTGAATTAGATACTTCTGTTAAAAAACCAAAAGTAGGTATTGTTGGTGAAGTTCTAATTAAGTATCATCCTTTTGGAAATAATTACGTAGCAGATATTTTAGAAGCGGAAGGTGCAGAAGTGATATTACCAGATTTTATGGGATTTGTTAAATTTATGGCTACTCATAAAATTACATTTAATCATTTATTAAAAATTAATAAAACATCTTCTAAAATATCAAAAGTGGCTATTAAATTAATCGATGTTTTAGAAAAGGATTTAAAACTTGCATTAGAAAGTTCTAAAAAAGATTATTTACCACCTTGTGATATTTGGCATTTAGAAGATAAAGTAAAAGATGTTTTATCTATTGGAAATCAAACTGGTGAAGGATGGTTCTTAACTGCTGAAATGATTGAATATATCGAAAATGATATTCCTAATATTATTTGTGTTCAACCATTTGCTTGTTTACCGAACCATGTTGTTGGAAAGGGTGTTATTAAAACAATTCGTTCAAAATACCCAGAAGCAAATATTTCTCCTGTTGATTATGACCCAGGAGCAAGTCAAGCGAACCAAACAAATCGAATTAAATTATTAATGACAGTTGCAAAAGATAACTTAAAACTAAAAGAAAAAACAAAACAAAAATTATTAGAAGAAAATAAAACAGAAAATCATTCTGAACTAATTGAACAATAATTTTCCAAATCCAAATTAAGAATAAAAGGCAAGATAGAAAAATCTATTTTGTCTTTTATTTTTAATTTAAAAATCAATGATATTTTATTTATATTATATTTAATGTTTTATGAATTTTTTAATTCATATTTTTTTATTTATACTCTTTTATTCATACTTTTTTATTTATGCTTTTTTATATCTATGTTCTCTATTTCTCTATTTAATAAAAATTTAAATTGTTAAAATCTAAATTTTTATTAAAATATAACTCCAATATAATTAAATTTACTTTAATTATATTGTTTTATTTCTTTAAGCTTCATATATAATATTTTTCGCCTTTAAATTTACATAATATTTTTATTCAACTCCTTATTCCATTCATTCCTTTAAAAAGAATGATTTTTATGTCTCCATTTCAATTTAGATATATTTACATAATTTTGTCTCTGTCTTTTTTAATTACTTTTACTTTTTACATTCCTTCTATCCATATCACTCATATGAAAACAAAATTGACCAAAATAAATTCCTCTCTATTTTCAGTTTTATGTTAATTGTTTTCTTGGTATCTAATAATCTTCTCTTTCTCTTCATTCCCTTAGCTTTTTAGCTCTCTTATACTTATATCTTTATTCTTTTTTTAATTTTATTTCTAGAAATAGTTTAAAACATTCACTCTTTCAGCCTTTTTATTCTACATAATATTTGATTGTTTTACTTTTCGCTAAATGTATCTACTTTGTTCTGTATCATTAGACCTTTTATGACCTATAAAACTATAAACTTTGCTTTATTTCCCTATCTTTTTATGCCATTTTACCCTTTTTTGTTTTTTCTATCTTGTTATACCTTTTACTCCTTTTTCATTACAGATTCATCCTTATGTTGTTTATAATCGTTCTTATAAACTTTTGTATCCATTTATCTATTATCCTTTTTTTGTCATCCTTTCTATTCTATTTTTAAGTTTACTTTTTACCTAATGTTTATCAAATAACTTTATCGTTTTTGATTCTTTCTATCACTTTTGGTGATGATACTATCAAGTTTACAATTATCTATATAAAAATTATATGTTTCAATATTTTATCTTTTTTTAAACATAATTTGTACTTAATATTCCTAATAAAACCTTAGTTAATTAAAGTTTTATTAGGATATAAAATATTTCGTATTTTAATACAATAAAAAAGCAAGTAATTTTCTTTTTATCTAGTACGATTTCTTATTTCAATTGTTTAATCTCATTTATTTTTTGTTTTGCTATTTCATATCCTATTTGATATAAATAATCAATTTTATTAATATCTAATAATTCTATATTTTTTGTTTTTATTTTTAATAAATAGTCTGCTCCTGCTAATTCGTAATTTGATAATTCATAAGATAATATATCAATTGAATTACTAATCACATTAATAATATTTTTTTCATTATTTCGGTTTGTATTAATGTCTTTTTCAAAAACAACAGAAATTACTTTTTCTGCACCATTTATTTTTGTTAATTTCCAAGGAATGTTCTCTCTTATTCCACCATCAATTAATTTTGTATTTCTATATTCACAAGGAGAAAATACTCCTGGATAAGAACAACTAGCTTGAACCACTTTTCCTATTTCGCAATCATAAATATATTTAATATCATTAGAATAAATATTTCTATTTTCTTTTGAAGAAAATACATATAATTTTCCGTCATATAAATCGACAGATGGTATAATTAAATTCTTTTTTATTTGATTAATATTTTTTATTCCTTTTTGCTCGCATGCCATATTTATAATTTTTCTAATTTTATTTCCATTTGTTAAACCATCTATCACAATCTTTCTTTTAAAAATAAGTCCATAAATTCCCTTTGCTATATTTTTTGCATCTACATATTTTATTTGCTTACAATATTTTTTAAATAATTTATAAATTTCATCTGATGAATAACCACAAGCATATAATGTTGCTATAATACTTCCTGAAGATGTCCCTGAAATATAATCGAATTTTATATTTTCTTCCTCCAAAGCTTTTAGCACTCCTATATGTGCTGCTCCTTTTACCCCTCCACCTGCAAAACAAATTCCTACTTTCATGTAACATCCCCCTATATCATTTTATGACTTGGCGAAATATTATATTCGATAAAGATATTTCTTTTTTATCACAACAAAAAGACACTAAACCAAAATGTTTAGTGTCTTTGGCGGAAGCGAGAGGATTTGAACCTCCGCGGCCCTTACGAACCCTAACTGTTTAGCAAACAGTCCCCTTCAACCACTTGGGTACGCCTCCAAATAGTAAATGGCTATTTATTAAAATGGCGCAGAGGGTGGGATTCGAACCCACGGTAGGCTATAAACCTACGCCAATTTTCAAGACTGGTGCCATAAACCAACTCGACCACCTCTGCGTGTGTTACTGACTTTCGTCAGTAACAGTATATATCTTAGCACATTTTACGCTTACTTGTCAATAGAAATTTAAGGAAATTTCTACATTTACAAATTCTATTAATTTAAAATTACTCTTTTATTATTTTAATCTATCTATTTACTTTTAGATTATTATACAAATAAATAGAAATAAATAAATCAATTTATCTATTTCTATTTTATTTATACATGTATTGTTATTCTATTATATTTAAATTAATATTTATTCCAATCATTTTTAAAAATTAATTTTTGTATAATCTGTATTTAACTTTTATTATTTAATTTTTATTATTTAATTTTTATTATTTAACTTTTATTATTTCACATTTATTGTTTCATATTTATTATTTAACTTTTATTATTTAACTTTCATTATTTTACTTTCATTATTTCATATTTATTATTTCATATTTATTATTTTACTTTTATTATTTTACTTTTATTTATAAAAAAATAATTTACTCTTAAATAATAAATTATTTTTTATTATATTTATTTTTACCTATTTATTGCTTTATTAATTGCCTGTTGTTCTTCTTCTGATAATGTATAAGTTGAAATTCCTTTTTCAACAGGTTTTGAATAAATATTTGACATTTCTCTTGAATAAATTCCATTTAATACAACACCTGTATTTTCTTCATTTAATAATGCTAATGTAAAACTTAAGTCACTCCCTGTATCTTTAAATGCACTATAACGGACTAATCCTACTTTTTGAATACACGTCGCAATTGTTTCATTTAATTGTTTGCAATAATTTTTTATTTCTATATTTTCTTTTTGAACATTTTTTACTTGATTCATATATTCTTCTAATGATTCTTGAATATTGTTTCCATTTCCTATTTTTTTCATAAAAGTAGAATAATTTCTTTTTAATTTTGATAATTTAATAATATTAATTATATATAAAACAAATAATACAATTATTATCATTAATATGCTAATATAAAAATAATCATTTTTAATAAAATTTAAAATATCTTCCATTAATATTTCCCCCAATCTTATTTAATTAACTCTAGTATTCTTTCTAAGTCTTCATTGTTGGCATATTCGATTACAATTTTTCCTTTTCTTTTTCCTACTTCTAATTTTACTTTTGTACCAAAAAATCCTTGAAAACTATCTTCTATGTCACGATAAATTGCTTCATATTTTTCATCTTTCTTTTTCATTTTCTTTTTTTGTTGTACTTTCTTCTCTACTTCGCGAACACTTGCCCCTGTTTCTAATAATCGTAGTGCCATTTGATATTGTTTATCATTATCTTCAATAGCAAGTAAGCTTCTAGCATGTCCTTCTGTTAATTTATTTTCTTGTACTAATTCAATCACTCTTGGATCTAAATTTAAAATTCGAACCGTATTGGCAATACTGCTTCTACTTTTTCCTAATATTTCAGATACTTGTTGCTGTGTTAATCCATACTCTTCCATTAATTCTTTAATTCCTACTGCTTTTTCATAAGCATTTAAATCTTCTCTTTGTACATTTTCGATTAATGCAATTTCTTTATTTTTTCTTTCATCGGTATCTCTTATAATCGCTGGAATTTCTGTTAATCCTGCTTTTTTTGATGCTCTCCATCTTCTTTCTCCAGCAACAATCTCATAGTAATCTCCTTTTTTTACTACAATAATTGGTTGTATTACTCCGTATCGTTTAATGGATTCTGCTAATTCTTCTAAAGCTTCTTCATCAAAATGTTTTCTCGGTTGATTACGATTTGGCTCTACTTGTGTGATTTTTAGTTTTTCGATAACCTCATTTTCTTGTAATGTTTCTTCTATATCAATATTGTTTGTAAATAATGCATCTAAACCTTTTCCTAATCCTGTTTTCTTAGCCATGCTATTTTCCCCTTTCCTTATTTCATATGTTTTGCTTTTGTGACAACCTCGTTGTTCTTTAATAATTCTTTCACAAATTTTTCGTAACTCTTAGCACCTTTGGAACGTGCATCATACTCTGTAATTGGCATTCCATAACTTGGTGCTTCACTTAATTTTACATTTCTTGGTATTACTGTCTTATATACTTTATCCCCAAAATATTTTTTTACCTCTTTTACAACTTGATTTGATAGGTTTGTCCTTACATCATACATTGTAAGAAGTGCTCCTTCTATCTCCAAGTTTTTATTTAAGTGTTTTTTTACTAAATTAATCGTATTAATTAATTGTCCTAGACCTTCTAACGCATAGTATTCACATTGAATTGGTATTAATACACTATTTGCTGCTGTAAATGCATTTAATGTAATTAATCCTAGTGATGGCGGACAATCAATAATAATATAATCATATTTTTCCTTTACTTCTTCTAGTTTTTCTTTTAATCTTTGTTCTCTTGACATCATAGAAACAAGCTCTACTTCTGCCCCTGCCAAGTTAATATTCGATGGACATACTTTTAAGTTTTTGACATTACTTTGAATCAAAGTTTCTTCAATTGTTACATCTTCTACTAACAACTCATATACAGATTTTTCCAGTTCTTTTTGAACACCGACTCCACTAGTAGCATTCCCTTGCGGATCTGCATCTATTAAAATAACTTTTTTTCCTTTTTTTGCAAGTAAAGCACTTAAAGTTATTGCGGTTGTAGTCTTTCCGACTCCCCCTTTTTGATTTGCAACTGCTATAATTTTTCCCAAAGTAATCCCTCCAAATAAAAAAATTGACATATTAATCATATATAAATATGGTTCATATGTCAATGAATTTTTGAAATATTTTTCATTTTTATTGAATTGGTTCTTTGGATGGCGTTCCTGGTTTTCTTGGATATTTACTAGGTGTCTTGCTAACTTTTTTGATAATAATAAGATTCCTTTTTATGTCTGAATTTGGTAGTGTAAATTCTTCTATTTTTTCTATATTACCTCCTAATATTTCAATTGCTTTCTTACTATTTCTAATTTCTTCTTCTACATTACTACCTTTCATACAAATACATTTGCCATTTACTTTAACAAGTGGTAATAAGTATTCTACCAAAACACTAAGTGGTGCAACAGCTCTTGATACTGAAACATCAAATTTTTCCCTTAAATCTTTATTTCTTCCTGCTTCCTCTGCCCTTAAATGAATCGTTTCTATTGTTGATAATTCTAATACCTGAATGATTTCGTTTAAGAAATTTAATCTTTTATTTAATGCATCTAATAATGTTACTTCTACATCCTCTTTTGCTATTTTTAGAGGAATTCCAGGAAATCCGGCTCCTGTTCCTACATCGATTACTTTTTCATCCTTCTTTATATATGGCATAATAGTAAGAGAATCTATAAAATGCTTTTGCAGTACTTCTTCTGGTTCTGTAATAGCTGTTAAGTTAATATTTTCATTCCATTTTTGTAATAACTCCATGTAATGATAAAACTGTTCTTGTTTTTTATCTTCTAGCTCTATTTCTAATGATTTACTTTGTTTTTGTAATATTTTTTTCCACTCTTCTTTTTCCATAAACCCTCCTATTTTTCATTTGCTTTTCTTTGTTGTTCCAAATAAATTAGTAATACCGAAATATCTGCAGGAGATACTCCCGATATTCTAGATGCTTGTCCAACAGATATTGGTTTAAACTTATCTAGTTTTTGTCTTGCCTCTAAGCGTAATCCCTTAATATTTGCATATTCAATTTCTTGTGATAATGCTTTATTTTCTAGCTTGTTAGCTTTTTCTACTTGTGCTAATTGTAAGTTAATATAACCTTCATATTTTACTTGAATTTGCACTTCATCTCTTTCTTGTTTGGTAAGAACTGGTCTTTCATCATCAATTGGACTTAAATTTTCATAGGTAAGCTCCGTACGTCTTAATAGGTCTGAAAGTTTTACCCCAGTTTCTATTTTAGAAGTTCCTAATTTTTCTAACAGCTCATTTACTTCTTTTGTTGGTTTTATTGTTTTTGCTTTGATTCTTGCTATCTCTTTTTCAAGATTATCTCTTTTTTTACAGAATTTTTCATATCTCTCATCTGAAATTAATCCGTACTTCATGTCCAATATCAGTTAATCTTAAATCCGCATTATCTTGCCTTAATAAAAGCCTATATTCTGCTCTAGAAGTCATCATTCGATACGGTTCATTTGTGCTTTTGGTTACAATATCATCAATTAGAACTCCAATATATGCTTCATCCCTTCCTAATACAACCGGCTCTTTTTTATCTAACATTCTTACAGCATTAATTCCAGCTATAATTCCTTGTGCTGCTGCTTCTTCGTATCCTGACGTCCCATTAATTTGGCCTGCAAAGAACATTCCTTTTATATTTTTACTTTCTAATGATATCTTTAATTGTGACGGTTCTATACAATCATATTCAATAGCATAAGCAGGTCTTGTAAACTCTGCATGTTCTAATCCAGGTATGGTTCGGTACATTGCAATTTGTACATCTTCTGGTAGTGATGAACTCATTCCCTGAATATACATTTCATCTGTTTTTTCTCCAATTGGCTCAACAAATATTTGATGTCTTTCTTTATCAGCAAATCTTACTACTTTATCTTCTATCGATGGACAATATCTTGGCCCTGTTCCCTCTATTTTTCCTGCATATAAAGGTGACCTATGTAAATTTGCCCTTATAATTTTGTGAGTTTCCTCATTGGTATATGTTAAATAACATGGCTCTTGTTTTTTCTCTACAAGTTCATCTTCAAAAGAAAACATTTCAATTTCTTCATCCCCATTTTGAATTTCCATTTTTGAAAAATCAATGGAATTTTTATTAATTCTAGCAGGTGTACCTGTTTTAAATCTCAATAGCTCTATTCCTAAATCTTTTAAACAATTAGATAATGCGTTTGCTGGAAACACTCCATCTGGTCCACTCTCGAAAGATACTTCTCCTATATGAATTTTTCCTTTTAAATAAGTACCTGTTGCCAAAATAACTGCCTTTACTCTATAAATAGCACCTATATTAGTTCCTACACTTTCTACTTTTCCATCTTTCACTTCTATTTTTGTAATTTCAGCTTGTTTTACAAATAAGTTTTCTTGCTTTTCTAATGTATGTTTCATTTCCGAATGATACATCTTTCTATCTGCTTGTGCTCTTAATGAATAAACTGCTGGCCCTTTTGATTTATTTAGCATTTTGATTTGAATAAACGTCTTATCAATGTTTTTTCCCATTTCTCCCCCAAGAGCATCTATTTCTCTTACTAAGTGTCCTTTTGAACTTCCACCTATATGTGGATTACATGGCATATTTGCAACTGCCTCCAAACTAATTGAAAACAATAATGTTCTCTTACCAAGTCTTGCTGCAGCAAGTGCCGCTTCACACCCTGCATGTCCTGCCCCAATGACTGCTATATCATATTCTCCTGCATAATAGCTCATATTTTTCCTCCTATATTTTTATGTTTTTTGTGAAACAAGAATTTTTGTTCTGTATACCTTTTTGTCAATTGTGGTTTTGCTTTGTTTATATTTTATTTTTTGTTATATTGTTTGTATTTTTATTACTTTTTGGGTATATTTTTTGATTATGTTGATTAAAAGACTTTAAATCTGTTCAAATTTAAATTTAATAGTTTTTTGTTTTTACCCACATTATTATACTATTTTAATATAAAAACGCTTTATATTGGATTCTCGTGCTTCATTTTCCTAGGCAAAATTTAGCAAATATTTCTTTTATAATTTCATCTGATACAGATTCGCCTGTAATCTTTCCAAGTTCCTCCATAATATCTTTTATATACATTCCAACCATATCGATTGGCAAATTTTGTTCGTTTGCCTCAATTGCTTTTTTCGTTTCTTCAATGGCTTTCGTAATAATATTTTTATGGCGAACATTGGTAATAATCGTATCATTTTCTAAGCGAATTTCATCTAACCTAAATAATCTTTCTATTTCATGATAAATTTCTTCCATTCCTTGTTTGTTTTTTGCTGATATTGGAATAATTTTATCTTTTGGAAATTCTTTTTGTAATCTTTCTTTTACCTTATCTTCCACCTGAAGATCTATCTTATTTAATACTAAAATACATTTTTTATCTTTCATGATTTGTAAAATTTCATTATCTTCTTCAGATAATTGTCTACTACCATCAAAAATGGCAATCATTAAATCTGCTTCGCTTGCACTCTTTCTAGAACGTTCAATTCCGATTTGCTCTACTTTATTATCTGCATTTCTTATTCCTGCTGTATCGATGATATTAATTGGAATTCCTTTGATGGAAACAGATTCTTGAATAATATCTCTGGTCGTTCCTTCAATTTCTGTTACAATTGCTCTTTCTTCTCTTAAAATAGCATTTAACAATGAGGATTTTCCCGCATTTGGCTTTCCTATTAAGGCAATATTAATTCCTTCTTTAATAATTTTCCCAGTTTCAAAACTAATTTTTAGACGTTCCAATTCTTCTTGTACTTGCTTTAAGACCGTTTGTGCTTTGTTATGACTTACTTCTTCTACATCATATTCTGGATAATCAATTGATACTTCAACTTCTATCATAATAGACATTAATAAATCTCTTATTTTTTTAATGTCTTCTGATAAACTCCCTTCTAATTGATGAATCGATGCTTTAGATTCTTTTTCTGTCTTTGCATGAATGATGTCAATAACCGCTTCTGCTTGTGATAAATCCATTCGTCCATTTAAAAATGCTCGTTTGGTAAATTCCCCTGGCTCAGCAAGTTGAGCCCCATTTTCCAAACACATTTCTAGTATTTTTTGAACAACATACATACCACCATGTGAATTAATTTCGCATAAATCCTCTGTTGTATAACTATTTGGAGCCTTAAAAAAGGACACTAAAACCTCATCAATAATTTTGTCCTGCTCCATAATATAACCATATTTAATGCGATATCCTTCTATATGATTAAAATCAATTTCTTGTTTTGGTTTAAATATTTTTTGTAATATGGCATATGTATTTTCTCCACTCATACGTATAATTCCAATCCCTCCAATCCCTGGAGCTGTTGATATTGCTGCAATTGTGCTCATTTTTTCCTCCTTAAAATAAAAAAGTCAAAATACAGATAATAACTAAGAGGCTTCTCTTATGTTTATTATAATCCGAACTTTGACTTCCGATTGTTCTATTTAATTATTTTAATGAAATAACGACTTTACGATATGGTTCTTCCCCAACACTTGAAGTTGTTACTCTTGTACTATCTTGTAATTTTGTATGAATAATTTTTCTTTCATAAGCAGTCATCGGTTCTAATGTAATCGATTTTTTTGTTCTAATAACTGTCTTTTCAAGCTTTTCTGCTAATTCTTCTAATGATTTTTCTCTTTTTTCTTTATAACCACATATATTTAAAATCACTCTTACTTTATATTCTGAATCCTTGCTTGCAATAGAAGATAAAATAATTTGTAATTGATTTAATACTTCTCCTCTATGACCAATTAAATAATTTAAATCTTCTCCATCAATATCAACTTTTAAATATCCATCTTCTTGTTTTACCTCATAACGAATTTCTTGATTTGGAATTACTTTTATAAAGTCTTTCAAAAATTCTTCTACTTGTTTTATTGCTTTCGTAAAATCAATATGTGCCATTTCTTCTTTATTTCTTTTTACTTTTTGCTCTTTCGCTTCTTTTTTGCTAATAATTTCTACCTTTACAACTCTTGGTGTTAAAATACTAAAAAAGCTTCTTTTATCTTCATTCTCTAATACTTTAATTTCTGCATCTTCTTTTCTAATTCCTAATTCTTTTAACCCTATCTCAATTGCTTCTCCAGTGGTTTTTCCTTCAAAAATCTTTCCTTGTGGCATTTATTCTTCCTCCTCATCTTTTAAAAATCGATTTAAGATAAGTCTTTCAATAATCATTAATAAATTATTTACTAGCCAATATAAAGCAAGTCCTAATGGTGCAATAATAGCAATCGATACACTCATAATTGGCATAATATAGCTCATACTTTTATTAGCTTGCGCTACAGCATCCATTTCGTCTGATGTTCCCTCTTTATCTTTTTTCTTTGCTTGTATACTTGTTGTCATTCTCATAGAAATAAATGAAGTTAACACATATAATGCAGGAATCACGTAAACGCGCCAATCTGAAACATTTTGAGAAGGTACACTACTTAAATCCAAACCAACAAATTCCATATTAATATTAACTCTATCATCTGTTTGTCCTTTTTCCTTAATGATCGCAATCTCTGGATATGGGTCATTTTTATGTTCCTCTTGTGCTTTAATTTCATTTGTATATTGTTCTACAAGCGCTGGCTCTACTTTTGACATATATGTAAGCGGACTTCTAACTAGATAAAACACAGCAAACAATAAAATAATTTGTATAATTGCACTTAAACATCCACTAAATGGACTCATCTTTTCTCTTTTATATAAATCAATCGTTTCTTGATTTAATTTTTCTGGATTATTTTTATATTTATCTTGAATTTCTCTCATTTTTGCTTGAATCTTTGCTGATTTTTTCATTGTTTTTTGTTGTTTAATTGAAATTGGTAACATTACCACTTTTAAAACAATCGAAAACAAAATAATCGCAAGACCATAGTTATGGATTAATTGATATAAAAAATTTAATACATAACCAAATAAATTCGCAAAAAAAGATATCATATTTATTCTCCTTTTATTTTAAAGGGTCATATCCCCCTTTTGAAAAGGGATTACACTTTAAAATTCTTTTTATTCCAAGCCATATCCCTTTTATTGTTCCATATTTTTCAATTGCTTGCTTTGTATATTCAGAACATGTTGGGTAATATTTGCAATCAAATCCTAAAATATGAAATAAATTGGATATATACTTTTTATAGAAATGAATTAAAAAAATAGCAATTTTTTTCATTGTAATATACCTATTCTGGTCAATACGTGAATCATATCTTGTTTAATGTTTTGAAAAGTAGCTTCTTTAATATCTCTTTTCTTTTTCCATAAAAAAACAATATGATATCCTGTATCTAGCTTGTCCTCTAACAAACGATAATTTTCATACATTAATCGTTTAATTCGATTTCTCTTAACTGCTTTTGCAACTTTTACCGAAACAGCAATTCCAATACGATTGATATTACTTTTATGTCTCGTTACAAAAACATCTAAATATGTTCCAGAATAATATTTTCCTTTTGTTAATATTTTTTTAAATTCATAATTTTTCTTTAATTTTAATGTTTTTTTCATTTTTCATCACTCTTAAAGGCTACCGTAAAAAGAGTCACAAACAATTGTGACTCAAAATAACTTAAGCACTTAATTTTTTTCTTCCTTTAGCACGTCTAGCTTTTAATATATTTCTACCTGCTCTAGTTGCCATTCTTTTCATGAAACCATGTTCTTTTTGTTCTTGTCTCTTTTTTGGTTGAAATGTTCTTTTCATTTTGCACCTCCTAATTCTTTTTCCCGTAAGTTATCTATCTAATTTTCTTACTCGCAAAATAAGTATTGTTATTATATAATATTACTCCCCCATTTGTCAAGATATGTAAACTATTTTTTTTAATATTATAAAAATCATTTTATTGAAATATTTTTTATTATTTTTAATGTGCTTTTTCTTACGCACACTTGCCTTCTAGAAAACTTATCCACATTTTTTTGAAAATTTTCCACATTTGTATTGACTATTTTCTTCTTTTTTTGATATGATTATCTAGCAATAAAATAAATATAAAATTTTTATACAAAAGAAAACTTTTATCTTACATTTATTAAAATGCCAAAAAATATTATCAACATTTGTGGATAAGTGTGTGGATAAGTTTGCTTTTTATTTTTTGCAAATGTTTATATTTAAAGAAAAATCCCTGTGGAAGGAATGAATCAACAATGCAAAATGAATTAACCGAACTTTTAAAAGAAGCAAAAGAACTATTAAAAGACGAAATGACTCGTATTTCATATGATACCTGGATAAAAAACTTAGAAATATTAGGAAAAGAACAAAACACCTACATCCTAGGTGTTACTTCTGATCTTCAAAGAGATGCCATTATGAATCGTAATTATGAGTTAATTTTAAATACCTTTAAATATATTACGAATTCAGAATGTGATATTGCTGTTCGTGAAATGGGATATGTTTCAAATAATCAAGATCAAAAAAATGCAATGGCTGATTCTGTTAGCTCTATTACTGGATATTCCAATTCTTTTTTAAACCCAAAATACACTTTTGATACATTTGTTGTTGGAAATAGCAACCGTTTTGCACACGCTGCTGCATTAGCAGTCGCTGAAGCACCAGCAACTTCTTATAATCCATTATTTTTATACGGTGGAGTAGGTCTTGGAAAAACACACTTAATGCATGCCATTGGAAATGAAATTTTAAAACATGACCATTCTGCAAAAATTTTATACGTTACTTCTGAAAAATTTACGAATCAATTGATTAATGCTATTAAAGATAATACAAATGAAGCATTTCGTAATTGTTACCGAAATGTAGATGTATTATTAATTGATGATATTCAATTTATTGCTGGAAAAGAACGTATCCAAGAAGAATTTTTCCACACTTTTAATACATTACATGAAAGTGGAAAACAAATTATTCTTTCAAGTGATAGACCACCAAAAGAAATAAAATTATTAGAAGACCGTTTAAAATCTCGTTTTGAGTGGGGATTAATTGCTGATATCTCAAACCCAGATTACGAGACACGTCTTGCTATTTTAAGAAAAAAAGCACAATCCGATAATATTATGATTGATGATACGATTCTTTCAAATATTGCAACAAAAATTGATACTAATATTAGAGAACTAGAAGGTGTTTTAAATAAAATGATTGCAAAAGCATCACTAACTCATAGTCCTTTAACCCTAGAAATGGCAGAAAAAGCAATAAATGATATTGTTTCTCAAAAAGAAAAAGTCGTATCTGCAGAAGCTATTCAAGAAGTCGTTGCAAAATACTTTAATATTAATGCAAAAGATTTAAAAAGCTCAAAACGTTCTAATGATTTAGCCTATCCAAGGCAAATTGCGATGTACTTATGTAGAGATGTTGCACAAATGCAACTTGCTAAAATAGGGGAGTGTTTTGGAAAAAGAGACCATACTACCGTTATGCATGCTTGTCGAAAAATTGATGCTGAAATAAAAGAAAACGGAAATACAAAATTAATTGTGGAAAGTGTGAAAAACTTATTACTTAATTCCAACTAATATATATATCCGTAAGAATTGTAGCTTGCTTAAAAAAAATGTTTGCAAAACCTTCGTTTTAAAAAAAACCGCTTTTTCTTCTTACGGAACTGTTTAGTTAGTTATACACAATTGTGATGTTAAAAACCTGTTAGTAATATGTTAATAATCAATTATTCACAAAAGAAAAAATAGAAATGTGGATATTATCATGATTTTTCAACAAAATAATCCACACCTGTTTTCTTACGGTTACAATGGATTGCAGTACTTTTACACCAAATCCACAGTACCTATTACTATTACTACTAAATATATTATATTTTATAAAAGGAGTGAAACCAATGAAATTTATTTGCGAAAAGGATAAAATCCTAAAAGCGCTTAATTCCGTAATAAAAGCTGTTGCATCAAAAACAACCATGCCTATATTAGAAGGAATTTTAATTCAAACAAATGAAAATGAAATAAAATTTACAACCTATGATTTAGAAATAGGAATTGAATATATTATGGAAGCAAGTGTACAAGAACAAGGAAGTACAGTTGTTAATGCCATCATGTTTAGTGAAATTATGAGGAAATTACCAGATTCTGAAATCAATATTGCAGTAAATAATAATAATTTACTTGTTATTGAATGTGAAGGTTCTTTATATAAACTTGCAACTATGAATCCAGATGAATTTCCAGAATTACCTAAAATAGCAGTAGAGAATTCCATTACGATTGAACAAAATACATTAAAAAATATGATTCGTAAAACTATTTTTGCAGTAAGTATAGAAGAAAATAGACCAATTTTTACAGGATGTTTATTTCAAACAGTAGGAAATAAATTAAATGTAGTAGCAGTTGATGGATTTAGACTTGCGTGGAATAGTACCACATTAAATAATAAAACAAATGACTTTAGTGCTGTTATTCCAGGAAAAACATTAAATGAAGTAAATAAAATTATATTAGATTCTTTTGAAACCATTACAATAGGAGTTTCTAAAAATCAAGCACTATTTGAAATGGATAATTGTAAAATTGTAACACGTTTGTTAGATGGAGAATTTTTAAATTATAATAATGTTATACCAGAACAATGGGAAACAAGAATTAGAACAAACAAAAGTAATTTACAAGATTGTTTTGAAAGAATTAGCTTAATTTCAGCTTCATCAACAGAAAAAGAAAAGAAATATCCAGTAAAAGTATTAATTGATATTGGGAAAATAACCATTTCTTGTACAAACCAAACAGGAGATGCAAAAGAAGAATTATATGTATCAACAGAAGGAAAGAATTTAGAAGCAGGATTTAATCCAAAATACTTCTTAGATGCATTAAAAGTAATAGAAGATGAAGAAATATTTGTAGACTTTGGTTCTAGTATATCACCATGTGTGATAAGACCAGTAGATGATGGTGACTATACTTATATGATTTTACCAATTCGTTTAAAAGAATAATTGGAGAAAAGATATGTATATCAAAAACATAAAATTAACTAATTTTAGAAATTATAAAAACCAACAAGTTGAACTTGATAAAGAAATGAATTTGTTTTATGGGGAAAATGCACAAGGAAAAACAAACATATTAGAAGCTGTATTTTTATGTGCCATTGGAAAATCGTTTCGAGCTAAAAAAGAAAAAGAGTTAATTCATTTAGAAGAAAAAAACGCTTGTATTGAAATGGAATATGAAAAAGAAGATAGAAGCGGGAAAATAAAAATTGAATTAAATGATAAAAAAAATATTTATTTAAATGGAATTAAACAATCTAAATTAAGTGATATCTTAGGTAAAATTAATATTGTTATGTTTAGTCCAGATGATATTGAAATTTTAAAAAGTGGACCAGCAAAACGTAGAAGATTTTTAAATATAATGATTAGTCAATTAAGACCCAAATATGTATATTGTTTAAATATGTATTTAAAAACGTTAGAGCAACGTAACCACTATTTAAGGCAAATAGCAAATGAAAATAGTTCACAAGAATTATTAGAAATATGGGATGAAAAATTAGCGGAATATGGAGCACAAGTTTATGAATACCGAAATGAATTTATAGAAAAAATAAAAGAAAAAATTAGTAATATTCATAACAATATAACACAACAACAAGAAGAATTAAAAATAAAATACCTATCGGATTGCCAAACCAAAGAAACGTACAAAGAAGAACTAAAAAAAGCAAGACAGTCAGATATTGAGAGAGGATATACAGTAAAGGGAATTCATCGAGATGATATTTATTTCTTTATCAATAAAAAACAAGTTAATATTTATGGTTCACAAGGGCAAAATCGTACGGTAATATTATCTTTAAAACTAGCAGAGTTAGAAATTATCAAAGAGGAAATAGGGGAATATCCCATTTTATTATTAGATGATTTTATGTCTGAATTAGATGGGAAAAGAAGAGAAAATTTTTTGAAAAATATAAGTAATACACAAATATTAATTACTTGTACCGATGAATTCACAATTCCTGATAAAATGTGCAAAACCTTTCAAGTAAATAAAGGAAATGTGGAAAATATCAATAAATAGGAGAAATTATGTATCTACATATAGGAAAAGATGAAATGATAAAAAAAGAACATATTTTATTTATTTTAGATTATAAAAATTTAAAGGAAAATAAAATATTTCAAGACTTCATCCAAAGTATACCAAAAGAAAATAAAACAGATATTAGTGGAGAAAATCCAAAATCAATTATTATCACAAAAGAAAATGAAAAAATAAAAGTTTATATTTCCAATATTTCTTCTAGCACGTTAGCTAGTAGAAAGACATTTGAGAATTTATAAAAAATAAACTTGCTTTTTTTAAAATAAACGATATAATAAACATGGACAAAGAGGAAATCTCTTAAGGAGGAAAGAAAATGGAAAAATTCGATCACAAATATGGAGCAGAACAAATTCAAGTACTAGAAGGACTAGAAGCGGTAAGAAAAAGACCTGGAATGTATATAGGAAGTGTATCCGTTCGAGGACTACATCACTTAGTATATGAAATTGTAGACAATTCTGTTGATGAAGCGTTAGCAGGTTATTGTAAAAATATCCATGTAAAAATAGAACCAGGAAATATTATTAGTGTAGAAGACGACGGAAGAGGAATTCCAGTTGCAATTCACCCCAAAACAAAAATATCTGCTGCAGAAACAGTATATACTGTATTACATGCAGGAGGAAAATTTGGTGGAGATAGTGGATATAAAGTATCTGGAGGTCTTCATGGAGTAGGTTCCTCTGTTGTAAATGCATTATCCCAATGGACAGAAGTAACCATTCAAAGAGATGGTGGAATTTTTCAAATGTCTTTTGAAAGAGGAAAAACAGTAAAATCTTTAACCAAAATAGGAGATTCTAAAAAAACAGGAACCAAAGTTAGATTTTTAGCAGATGATACGATTTTTGAAACATTACAATATGAATATGAGGTATTAGAGAACAGATTAAGAGAAATGGCGTTTTTAACAAAAGGGCTAAGAATTACTATCGAAGATTTGAGAGAAGAAACACCAAAAAAAGCAGACTTTTGCTATGAAGGTGGATTAATCTCTTTTGCAGAATATTTAAACAAAAACAAAGAAGTTATTAATAAAACACCAATTTATATTGAAAAACAAGGAGAAATACCAGTAGAAATTGCCATTCAATATACAACATCGTATTCAGAAAATATATACACATTTGTTAATAACATTAATACAATTGAAGGTGGAACACATTTAGAAGGATTCAAAAGAGCTATTACAAAAGTATTTAATGATTATGCAAGAAGTCACAACATTTTAAAAGAAAAAGATTCTAATTTACAAGGAGAAGACATAAGAGAAGGAATTACAGCAGTTGTTTCTGTTAAAGTAAAAGAACCACAGTTTGAAGGACAAACAAAAACGAAATTAGGAAATAGTGAAGTAACAGGTATTGTACAAAGTACAGTAAACGAAGCATTAGCAACATACTTAGAAGAAAATCCATCTGTTGCAAAAGCAATTTTAGAAAAATGTGTTAGTGCATCACGTGCAAGAGAAGCAGCAAGAAAAGCAAGAGAATTAGTAAGAAGAAAAACAGCACTAGAAAGTTCTACACTACCTGGAAAATTAGCAGACTGTAGTAGCAAAAATTCAGAAGAATGTGAAATCTACATTGTAGAGGGAGATTCTGCAGGAGGAAGCGCAAAACAAGGAAGAGATAGAAAATTCCAAGCAATTTTACCATTATGGGGTAAAATGTTAAACGTGGAAAAAGCAAGAGCAGATAAAATCTATAATAACGATAAATTACAACCAGTTATCTTAGCGGTTGGAGCAGGAATTGGAGCAGACTTCGATATTAGCAAAATTCGTTATGGAAAAGTTATCATTATGGCAGATGCCGACGTTGATGGAGCACATATTAGAACATTACTACTAACCTTCTTTTTCCGTTATATGAGACCACTAATCGAAAATGGAAATGTGTATTTAGCACAACCACCATTATACAAATTATCCAAAAAAGGAATGACAGATATTTATTGTTATACCGATGAAGAACTAGAAAAACATTTAGCAGAAATTGGAAGAGATGGTATTAATATTCAACGATACAAAGGTTTAGGAGAAATGAACCCAGAACAATTATGGGAAACAACGATGGACCCAGATAGAAGAATTTTAGTAAAAGTAAAACTAGAAGACGCGATAAAAGCAGACCAAATTTTCAATATTCTAATGGGAGATGAAATTGCACCACGTAGAGAATTTATAGAACAAAATGCAAAATATGTAAAGAATTTGGATATCTAAATTTAATAGCGTAATACTGTATAATATACAGCATTACGCTATTAATCGTATAAAGCTAATATTAATCTTCAGCGAAAACTCTTATGCATAATTACTCACCTAATGTATATTACTATACAAATAAGCAATTCACCACACATAAAAATCAGTTGCTCGACTTTAAATACAATTGCACATATCTATATTCATCCGAAAAGGACTAATAATAAACACGTAAACTATAAATAAAATCTTAACCCAAAATAATTACCTATATTACAACCATATAGAAAAATAAATAAAACAATTCTATCAAATAAAATTAAAATAAATATTAATACAGCTTGCCTACAAATAATTACTTCTTTGGCTCCGACATAATATAACCTAAGTTATAAGCTATATTACATCTTTGCTCGAATAATACAAAACCAATATATGACCTCATATTACTCTTTGTTCAACTAATATTAACCTTATACACATATTATGACCGAATGAGAAAAAAATATACATCAAAGAAAGAAAAAATATTTTGTCGAAAAATGTCTTACGATTTTTGTTGACAAATATCAAAAAAGGACTTATCATAAAAATAGTTAATTTAAAAAATTGATTCAAAATATTTTTATCAAAAAAAGGAGAAACCATGAAGCAAGAAACAATAGAGTCAATACAAGAATGGTTGCCAATTGTTCAAATCCTCGAAAACGGAATTATCCAATTAAAAGAAAATCACTATATCAAAATTATCAAAATCATTCCTGTCAACTATAGTTTAAAATCCGATTTAGAAAAAGAGGCAATCTTACATTCTTATCAAACATTTTTAAAAACATGTCATTTCGATATGCAACTAGTTGTACAAAGCAATAAAGAAGATTTATCTCATCATATTCAAACAATCAAAAGACAAAATGAAAAAGAAAAACATAAAAATCGATTATTATTATCCGAAAGTTATATTGAATTTATTCAAAAAAAGAATCAAGAACAACTTTCTTCTTCCAAAAATTTTTATATTATCATTGAAAAATCAAATTTTCAAAATAAAAATCAAAAAACAAACTTTCAAGAAATTATTTTCCAAGAATTAAATGAAAACTATTTAAAAATAAAAGAATGTCTTTCAAGATGTGGTAATCTTGCTATCGCAATAGAAGAACCTCATATCATACAAGAAATACTACAATCTTTTTTTGGAAGAAATTAAAAATTTAATACAAGGAGAAAAAATATAATGAAACAAAAAACAGAAAAAAATTCCCCCAATAAAGTATTAGAAATCATGAAAGGAACCATTTCTAAAAAAGATAACATTTATCCAACATATATCAATTTAAATAATCCTAAACACATTGAAATAGAAGACAAATATTTTTCCTCTTTAGTAGTCATTAATTATTATCACGAACAAAATGATTTATTATTAAAAAATTTAATTGATACAAATATCAATATGAACCTATCTATGTTTTATGAAAAAAAAGATACTTATAAAATGATAAGAGAATTAACCTATCATATTGGAAACACAGGAGTGGATTTAGAAAGTAAAAATCAAAATACACAAGACATAGAACTTGTTGCATATACTCACAATGATGCAAAATACATTCGAAAACAGATGCAAGTAAACAACGAGGAATTATATTTTTTCTATTTATATATTACCGTGTTTGCAAACAGTATAAGAGAACTGGAATATCTATTAAACAAAGTAGAAGGAATGATACAAAGCAAAGGTATGCAATCAAGAAGAGCCTATTTTAGGCAAGAACAAGCATTTTTATCTGCAATTCCACTTATGCAAAACCACGAAGATGTAAAACAAGTGACAAGGCGAAACATTTTAACAAGTGGATTAGTAGCTACTTATCCATTTATTTCTTCATCTTTATTTGATGAAAATGGAATCTATATTGGAAATAATATCTACAATCATTCTTTAGTATTTATCGATCGATACAACAGTGACAAATATAAAAATGCAAACATTAGTATTTTTGGGACTAGCGGAGCAGGAAAATCCTTTTATACCAAACTATTGATTTTAAGAAATGCTATGCTAGGAATAAAACAATATATTATTGACCCAGAGCGAGAATATGAAAACGTATGTAATAATCTAGGCGGTACATTTATTAAGATTGGGCCGACTTCTAACACGCACATCAATATTTTTGATATACGAAAAGAAAGCATTGAAGAAGAGGAAAAAGGATACTTAGCAGCCAAAATAGGAAAACTGATTGGATTTTTTAATTTGGTTTTTGGGGAGATGGATGAAGAAGAAAAAGCTATTTTAGAGGAAAAGTTAATTGAATGTTACGCTAAAAAAGGAATTACCTTTGATGACGAAAGCCTTTTTAAACAAGATGAAAACAAAGTAACCATTACCAAAATCTTTAAAGAAAGTAGAGATATGCCACGATTAGAAGATCTATATCATTTATTAGAACAAGACCCCAAAACAAAAGTATTTAAAACAAAATTAATCCCATTTGTAAAAGGTTCATTAAAATTTTTTAATGAATATACCAACATTACACTTGATACAGACTTAATTGTTGCTGACATTTATGAAATGCGGAGAAGATAATTTAAAATTTGCTATGTATGTGTTTGTTGAACTTTTTTGGGACCAAATTAAAATAGATCGTAGTAAAAAGAAAGCGATTTACTTAGATGAAATTTGGAGACTAATTGGTGTTACTTCTAACATGAATGTCGCAAGTTTTATTTATAAAATATTTAAAACGATACGAAAATATGGAGGAAGTGCAGTTGCTATAACACAAGATATATCCGATTTATTTAGTCTCGAAAATGGAATTTATGGAAAAAGCATTTTAAACAATTCTAGTATTAAAACCTTTTTTTCATTAGAAGAAGAAAATATTAAAATATTATCAGAATATTCAAACTTATCCGAAAAAGAAAAAATAGAAATAAAATCATTAAAAAGAGGGGAATGTTTAATGTTTGTTGGAGAGAACCATATTTTAACCAAAATAGAAGCAAGTGATTTTGAAGCAAAAATGATTTCAGAAAAATTAGGTGATGAAACATGAAAAAAATAATAACAGCATTACAAAACAAGATGGTAAATGAAAAACTAGCAAATCAAGAAAATATCAAAGTAATGACAAATGATATACAATATCAAGAAGGAATTATTGAAGCATTAGAAATAAATAATGAAATTGATTTTGTTCTATTTAGTGAACTTTTACCAGGAAATATGAAAATAGAAGAATTAATTGAAAAAATAAAACAAATGAATGAAAACATAAAAATCATTATTATATTAGAAAATAAAAAAGAAGAATTAGAAAATTATTTATTAGCAAAAGGAAAAATATTTATTTTTTATAATAATGAAATTACCATTGAACAATTAATAAAAATAATAGAAGAAAAATCAAATCAAGAAATAATAGAACAAGAATTATTAGAAATAAAAAAAATTATTAATCAAGAAAATATAAATTTAATAAATAAAACAGAAAATAAAAAAACAGAAAAACAATTTTCTTATATTATTTCTGAAGAAGATAAAAAAGAAATTGAAAAAGAATTAGAAGAAGAATTTAGAATAAAAACAATATTCGATAAGTTTAAAGAAGTTTTTTCTAAAAAAGAAAAAAATAAAATAGTACCAATAATTTTAATTACAGGATTAAGAGGATGTCGGAAAAACGGTATTTACTATTAATTTAGCAAATCAATTTAAAAATAAAAAAATATTAATTTTAGAAATAAACTCTGAAAATCAAGACATTTTATATTTAACAAAAAATAAAGTAATAGAAAAAAATGAACAATTAGAAACACATTATATAAATAAACAAATTTATTTTATTTCACAAAATAATCAAACAATAAATGAAATAGAAATAATAAAACAAATAAAAATATGGAGAGAAAATTATGACATTATTTTAATCGATATGGAAGAAGAAATGGAACATTATTTTTTTACATTTTTAGAAGAAATAAATAAAATTATTTTTTTAATAGAACCTAATATTTTACAAATAAAAAAATCAAAAAAACAAATAGAAAAAATAATAAACAATTATAAAGTAGAACAGGAAAAAATAAATATTATATTTCATAAAATAAATGAAGAAACACTATCTTTTAATATTTTAAAAAACATATTAAAAGAATATAATTTTATAGGAAAAGTAAACGACATCACAAATTGTAATTTACTAATTAACCATAATATGAATCAAAAATTTTTAAATAAAAAAATAAAAAAACAATATCAAAAAATTGCAAATGAAATTTTAAAACATAAAAACATGAAAAATTACTATTTAAACAAAATAGAAGAATAAATATAAAAGAAAGAGGGAAGAAAAATGAACTTGGAAATAGGAAATAAAAACTATAATCAAATTGTAGAAAATAGTATAAAAAACGAAAAAGAATTAGGAAACTTAAATGAACTTGACATTACTCCAGAAAAACAAAATGAATTTATTGAAACAACACTTGGCAAAACGATTAATGGAGCATTAGATATTGGCCTTCGATGGATTTTACCAGATTTAATCGAAGACCAAGTCATTGAAATAAAAGATACCTTACTAAAAAATGGGCTAAAAGAAGGAATTAATAAATCCATCGAAACAGCCATTGATTTTGGAAAAAGTGCATTTGGAATTGTAAGTGGAAAATTTGATAATATATCACAACTACAAACAGCGGTACAAAAAGGAGGAATTATTGATACTATTTCAGACTCATTAGATTCTGTACTAAATTATACGGTAAAAAAAGATATTATTCCAGGAAGTGTAGCAAGAGTGATAAGAAGTAGTAAAAACACATTATTAGATAACATACAAACAAACCTTGGAAAAACAATGACAGAACAATTACGAGGAATTGAAAAAATAGATAAATACATTAACAATTGGAATGGATATTTAAAACAAGAAGACTTTACAGGAATGCAAAGGGAATACGAGAAAATAAGAGAGCAGTTAAAAATATTAGTACCATTAGAAAACACCTTGCAAAAAGCAAGAGAACTAGAAAACTTACACAAATTAATTAAAAACAATGGACAAAATTTTAACCTATCAGAAGAAGAAAAAACATTAGCTGAAAAGTTAAGTTAAAAAATATTTTACTTATAAAAAAAGTCTATGTTTTCATAGCTAAAAAATAACAAAAAACATACGGAAATAAGGGAAAAAATCTATATTTTTTGTTATTTTTTCTTGCATTTTATTTGTCGTTAAAGTATAATGACAATAGGTTAAAATTTAAGAAAAAGAGGTTGTGAAAGAATGGATAGACCAGGAGAAACAATTATCGAAAGAGATATTGAAAATGAGATGAAAACATCTTATATTGATTATGCGATGAGTGTTATTGTACAACGTGCATTACCAGATGTAAGAGACGGATTAAAACCAGTACATAGAAGAATCTTATATGCGATGCATGAAGATGGAATTACATCAGACAAGCCATATAGAAAATGTGCTAACACGGTAGGTTCTGTGTTAGGAAGATACCATCCACATGGAGATGCATCGGTATATGATGCTATGGTAAGAATGGCACAAGACTTTTCACTTCGTTATATGTTGATTGATGGACATGGAAACTTTGGTTCTATTGATGGTGACGGAGCAGCAGCAATGAGGTATACAGAAGCAAGAATGGCAAAAATATCAAACTATATGTTATCAGATATTGAAAAAAATACAGTTAATTTTATGCCAAATTATGATGACCGTTTACAAGAGCCAACTGTATTACCAGCAAGAATTCCAGCATTATTAATTAATGGTTCAAACGGTATTGCTGTTGGTATGGCAACAAATATTCCACCACATAACTTAACAGAAGTAATCAATGGAATTATTAAAGTAATTGAAGAAGACAATGTAACAAATGAAGATTTAATGCAAGTAATAAAAGGGCCAGACTTCCCTACGGGTGGAATGATTTTAGGTAGAGAGGGTATTAAAGAAGCATATACAACAGGAAGAGGAAAAATTATTGTAAGAGCAGAAGCAGAAATTGAAGAAATGACAGGAAACAAACAAAGAATTATCGTTACATCGTTACCATATCAAGTAAACAAAGCAAGATTAATTGAAAACATCTCACATTTAGTAAGAGATAAACGAATTGAAGGAATTTCAGATTTAAGAGATGAATCCGATCGAAATGACCGTGTTCGTATTGTTATTGAACTAAAAAGAGATGCGAATGCACAAGTAGTATTAAATCAGTTATATAAAAACACACAAATGCAAGATACTTTTGGTACCATTATACTTGCCTTAGTAAATGGAGAACCAAAAATCTTAACACTAAAACAATGTATAGAATATTATTTAGACCATAGAAAAGAAGTTGTGGTTCGTAGAACGCAGTTTGAATTAGAAAAAGCAGAAGCAAGAGCTCACATTTTAGAAGGATTAAAAATCGCATTAGATAATATTGATGAAATCATTAATATCATTCGTTCTTCTTATGATGATCCAAAAGAAAGATTAATTGCACGTTTTGGATTTTCCGATATTCAAGCACAAGCAATTCTAGATATGAGACTAAAAACATTATCAGGATTGCAAAGAGAAAAAATAGAAGAAGAATATGAAGAATTAATGAAATTAATTGCCCACTTAAAAGAAATTTTAGCAAGTGAAAAATTAGTATTTGATATTATCAAAGAGGAATTAATTGAAGTAAGAGACAAATTTGGAGATGAAAGAAAAACCAAAATTGTTGCAGCAGCAGATGATATTGAGATGGAAGACCTAATTAAAGAAGAACAAACTGTTATTGCATTAACTCACTTTGGATACATTAAAAGAATGCCAGTAGATACATATAAAAGCCAAAGAAGAGGAGGAAAAGGAATTACAGGAATTGCAACAAGAGAAGAAGACTTTGTAAAACAAATTTTCACAGCGTCTACACATGATATGATATTATTCTTTAGCAATAGAGGAAAAGTATATAAATTAAAAGGATACGAAATTCCAGAAGCAGGAAGAACAGCAAGAGGAACAGCTATTGTTAATTTATTAAGCTTAGACAATGGAGAGAAAATTTCAGCAGTCATTCCAATTCAAAACTTTGCTGAAGGCAAATACTTACTAATGGCAACTAAAAACGGATTAATTAAAAAGACAGCATTAAAAGAATATGATTCAACACGTAAAACAGGATTACAAGGAATTACATTAAAAGGAGAAGATGAATTAATTTCTGTTCGATTAACAGATGGGGAAGACAATGTTGTGCTAGTAACTAAAGAAGGAATTTGCATTACCTTTGGTGAAAAAGATGTAAGACCAATTGGTAGAGTATCACAAGGTGTTATTGGAATTAAATTAGATAAAGAAGACCAAGTCATTGGAATGGAATCGATTGTAACAGGTTCAAAAGCAACATTACTTGCCATTACAGAAAATGGATTTGGAAAAAGAACTGAATTAGACGAATATAGAGTACAAGCAAGAGGGGGAAGAGGTGTTATTACCTATAAGATTACGCCAAAAACAGGAAAATTAGTAGGAATTCGAATTGCAACAGGCGATGAGGATGTTATGCTAATTACTGATAAAGGAACCATTATCCGACTAGCAGTAAAAGATGTTAGTGTTCTAGGAAGATCAACCCAAGGTGTCACCTTAATGAGAACAAACGACGGAGGAAAAGTAGTAAGCATCGAACTTGTAGAAAAAGAAGAAATTGATTCTGAAAATGAATAAAACAAATAAAAAATCCTAACTAAAATGTTAGGATTTTTTATATTGATAAAACCTTACTTTTTAAAACGAATATCTTCTCCAAAGAATCTACAAATATTATAATAACCAACAAATCTTGAAAAAATTCTTTCATCATATTTATTGCGTAAGTCTTGTAAATTTAAATTGGTAGAAATAATCGTTTTGGTTACATGGTTATTTTGATTTAACAAGCGAGAATTAATGACATTAAACAACTCTGTAAACTTCATACTATTCATACTTTCTGTTCCTAAATCATCAATAATTAGTAAATCTACATTTAGAATACTATCATAAATTGACTCCGAATTATTTTTATTAAAACGATAATCAATAATAGCATCTAACATAACAGGTGCTGTTTGATAAAGAACGGTTTTCCCCTTTTTTAATAATTCATAAGCGATGCAATCTGATAAAAAAGATTTTCCGTAATCCAGTATTTCCCGTAAATAAAAGATTTTTTTCCTCTGGTAAATTAAAATTTTCAATAAAAGAACCTGCAATATCTTTTATATTTTTCATATTTTCACGAGGAGATAAATTGGAACGATATAAATCCTCATTGATTTTATCAGAATATAAATCAAAATTAAAATGCTCAAAATTATGCTGTTCTAAGTTGCTAATATTTGATTTATTATATTCAATATCAAACAGTTTTTGTTTAATACAATTACAAAGCTCATAACCATTCTCTAGCTTTACATAGCCAGTATCTTCACATTTGAAACAATCAAACTTAGGTTGAAAAAACGAATCATCTAAGTTTAAAGATTGCAATAATTCTTGTTTTTCTAATTTCAAAGACTCTATTTTTTCTTTTAGCTCCTGTAAAGAAAAATTAGAACCAGAAGATAAAATACATTTTGCCGTATTTAAAGCAAACTGACTTAATTCACTATCAATTTCTTGTAATCGAGGACAAGAAGCATACAAATCTTCTTTTCTTCTATCTAATGCTAAGAAAGCAGACAAACGTTTTTGCTCATATTTTTTTAATAATAACTTTAAATTAGCATGATTCATAAGCTTAAAAACTCCTTTTTGTATCTTAGGCTTTTTGTACATTTGCGTATAAAGAATCTAAGTTATCAACACGTCTTTGTTCATAATTTTGATAACTTTTCTTTTCTAATTCTTTTATCGCTTTTGGTTTATTTTTTACTTCTTCTAAAAATGCTTGGACATCATTTACTGTTTTTAAATGATGTTCATTCCAGTCCGATAAAATTTTATCAATATAATCAAAACTGAAATTTGCTTTCGAAGTAGTTCTCTTTAAAGCAAGTTCAATAACATCAATCGTAAATCCAAAATCTACTACCCATTTTTCAATATAAGCTTCTTCGTATTGGGTAAGCATACGATTTAGCCCAAGTTTTCTAGCAATAGATTTCTTTAAAATATTTAACTTTTCTTCTTTTTGATAATATAAATCTAAATCTGAAAAAGTTTTAATATGATTTTTATGCCAAGCATCTGCAACCGCTTGAATATAATTTCTATGAAGAGCCGAACGCTCAAAACAATAGCGAAATAGTGCAAGCATAACTTGTTCATCAAAACCATATTTTTTAAACCATAAATCAATATCATTATACCAAGAAGGGGACATGACACCTTGAAAAAAAGAAGTATTAATCGCTTCAATTGCTTTTGCACGATATTTATTTTCTTCGCTTTTTTTGGTATCTGCTAAAACAGAAACTCTTGGTTTATATAATTTGTGAAGTTCTAATTCCTGTAGATTATTTACGATAAAACCAGTTGTTTTTTTGGTAATCACGCCATTATCTTCCCAATATTTTAAACTATCTTGAATTGTTTTTAAAGGCAAAGAAAGTTTTTTGGATAAATCATTCAGTTTAATATCCTTTCCATATTTTGATAAAAACAAAATATACAAATAAACCTTAATAGCATCTCCTGTTGATTGAGAAAGATATTCTGTAAAAAAAACATCTGAAAGTTCTGTCACAGAAAACATCATAGAAAGGTCATTTTGTTCTAGTTTCATAATCATCTTCTCCTTAAATGCATAAAAATTTTTATCTTTCGTAAATAATCCTATCAAATTATATCATTTTGAGAAGATGATTACAACAAAAAGGCGAAATTATTTGTAAAGATAAATTTTAGGTCGTTTCATAAACTTAATTATGTAGTAAATAACATATAAAATATTTTCATGGTTAAAACCAATGATACTAAATAGTAAAAAAGGAAAAACCAATATAATAAAAACAAATATTTTTATATTTAAATCGTGAAAAAACAAATTTAAAAAACAAAACACGAAAAGTCCCCAAATAAAATTCACAATCAAAGTAGAAGTATCAAAAATACCAAGTAATTTGTGATTAAAATCATAATTTTGTGGAAAAATAAATTTCATAAAATCTCCTTTCTATGCTTTTAAAATAGAAGACAAATTGTGAAATCCAGTAGAAATATCAGTACTAATTCCTCCTAAAAATTGTCTTACCAAATCATTTGCTTTTATTAAAGAAAAAACAGCACCGCAAATTAAAAATTTAGAAAGTGAATCATTAGGATTAAAATTCATAGAAAACAGAATCACTAAAATAAAAGCAATAAAAACTTGTACCAATAGTAAAGAAAAAAAACACTTTATCCAAGCCTTAAAAAAGGAAGAAGTTGCGCTATTTACTAGAGATAAAAAAGCAAAAGGAGCAATTAAAACAAATACTTTTATCAAAATAAAACGAATTGAATAAGTAAAAGCAAGATTCATTAAGCTAACCGATAAAAAACTCTTTAAAATACCATCAATTGAAAAAATGTTAAAATTATTTTGTTCAATGACAATTAGTGAATTAATCTTATCAAATAAGCCAGAAAAATTAATAGAAGTACCAAATAAATCACTACCAACACTTTGAACCAGAGAAGATAACATATTGGTAAAAAAGAGTAGTCTTTCACAAATAAACAAAGAACAATTCATACAAATACCAAAAAATAATAATTTAAAAATAAAACTAGTGGGACGTTCTGCTTGTGTAATCAATAAATGAGACAGTAACAAGCGAGTTGCATAATATAGTAAAAAACCAAAAATGAGAGAATTAGCAACCAATAAAATACCACTTGTAGAAGAATGACCAAACAAAGATGAAAAGTGAGAAGTATTTAAAATATCACTACTTATAAAAGTTACTTCATCTAAAATGTAAGAAATATTGGTATCAATTGAAGAAAATAATGTTTGAAAAATAGCATTAATGGAATCAATAATAATAGATGCAATATTAACTTCTTCTTCCAAAAGAATCACCTTCTAACTAAATAAGAGATTGAATTGTTGATAAAATTAAATCAATTGCCAAAATAAAAGCATAAGAAAATAAAGAACCTTTAATTAACTTTTTACCAGTACGAATACGTTCTTCATCACCAAAGCTAAATTTTTTCATAAAAACACCAGTGCCGTACAGCAACAGCAGCTGCAGGAGTAGCAAGTTTTAATAACCAAGATTCAATTTGCTCAAATGCCTTTTTTAAAGTGTTTACTAATTTCTGGTCAGCAGCAAAAGAATTTGGAGACAAAGAAAATAGAAAAATCATACATAAAATACAAATCGATACTAGAAAAAATACTTTTTTTTGTTTCATAACAATACCTCCTTATTATTTTTGAAAGTAGGGAATCAACTTTAATTTCATAGGCTTTAAAATTCTTTCTCCAGTAGATAAAAAAGCCAAACAAGAAAAGGTTTCTAATTCTTGTGTAAAAAAGTGAGAATCATAAGTAAAATCATGATGAATTGATTCATTAATACTTTCAGACAACCCTGTATCATGAGAAGTAAAAGAATTTGTAACATAATGAAAATTCGTTTTTGGGGAATTTTCTGAAATAGATTTTGAAACTTTAATTTTATCTTCTTTTCCAATTTGTTTTTGAATATCTTCAATGGTATAACTGTCATCGGTTCGAAACCAAAACTTATTAATCATATTTTGAAGAATTACTTTAACGGCATATTCATCTTTTAGTGTATGGAGTAAAGAAGAATAACTTTGAGTTGCTACAATATTAATACATTTTGCTTCTCTTGATTGGGCAAAAAAGTCAGCGTCGGTGGTAGTACAATACTCGTGAAATTCATCACAAATAAAAGCAACACTACGTGTAGAAACCAAAGGGATAGAAGATAATCGATTTAAGATTTCTGTTTGAAAATCAAGTTTTAAGTAAGCAGCAATTATTTTTGATAAATTTCGATACTGGGAAAGATTCATGTTCAGTACAACAATTGTTCCATTTTGGATTAAATCATAAAACCCATGAAAATTAATTTCTTCTTTTTTGGGACAAAACGTATGTAAAACATCATAATCAGAAACAAAACAATTAGTAATACGAGTAATTTCAGACTGAATAATAGAAAGTGTTCTAGTATCTAATGAAAAAAATTCTTTTTGAAAAAAATCAATACTAGAAGAGGCATCATAACAATCCTTTAAGGAAAGAAGATTAGAAGTAAACTTCTTTTTTACAATCTCCAATTTAGCAATGAAATAATTAGGCATAGTTACTAATTTATGAAGCTCTAAAAAAGTCACATAACCATCATTATATAATCGACAGAATTTAATAGCCTCTGTTAAAACAGCTTCTACCTTATCTAACCAATAGGATTCTGAATTATTGGGAGAAAATAATGTTAAGATTGTTTTTAAACGGTTTGCAAGAACGGATGGTTTTAAATTAGGTTTATCAAGAGGATTATAAAAAACATTTCCACCAAGTTCAATCACAAAAACGTCTTTTAATCGACCACAATCTTTTGCAAAATTAAGAACCTCACGATAAAAATTTCCTTTTACATCTAAAATCAACATACCAATTTTTTGGGAAAAATTAAAACAGAGATAATGAAGTAATTGTTTTGTAAAAGGATACATACAAGAAGAAGTTTTTCCAGTACCAATTGTCCCACAAACAAAAATGTTTTGATATAAGCCTTTTTCTGGAATCAAAATTAAATTTTCACTTTCATCTTTTCCAACAAGCAAACAGAGCTTTTTAGAACTAGAATGAGATAACATTAATTTTTTATTTTCTGATGTTTTCAAAATTTTGGGAAATATTTTTTTAAGCAATAGAGAACATACAAAATTACCACAAAGCAAAGTTGAAACAATATAAAACACAACAAAATAAAATTTTATTTTCTGCCAAGCACATGGATAACGAATGCAAATATCATAAGGATGTAACGAATAAGGAATAATAACTGAATTTGCCAAATAAATGGGTTTAAATAAAATAATGCCAATCAAGATAAAAAAGAAAAACCAAAAACCAAGCAGTAAAAAGCGACAAAAAATCTTTTTTCGTAACATAAAAAGCCTCCTATTTTAAATGATGATGTTGTTTTAATTGTAACTTTGAACCTTGTAAATTGTGAAACACAATTGTATCGAAAAAAAGATACAGAAAATAAAATACAATGAACACATTCAGGCTGAAAGTGATAAAAAACAAATGAACAAGACGTTCCAAGTATTATCACCACCTAACGCTAAGCCAAATCATACAATAAAAAATACAATTTGTCTATACTTTTTTGAATAAATGTGATAAAATATGAAAAAAATAAAAATATTCATTAGAGAAAGGAGAGGAATAACATGAAAATTGAAAAAACAATGACAATTGGAGAACTATTAGAAGTGGCACCAGAAAAAGCAGAAATTTTATTAAATGCAGGAATGCATTGCTTAGGATGTCCCGCATCACAAGGAGAAACAATCGAAGAAGCATGTATGGTTCATGGCATTGATGTAGAGGAATTAGTCAATTTATTAAATGCATAAATAAAAAAATGAAAAAAATGCAAAAAAAGGATTGACAGAATAATTAAAATGTAGTAACATATTAAGGTACTTAATTTTTTAAGTACATCTTTGGGCCATTAGCTCAGGTGGTAGAGCACTTGACTTTTAATCAAGTTGTCCGCAGTTCGAGTCTGCGATGGCTCACCAAAGAATACTTATAAAAAGTATTCTTTACAAGGCCCCGTGGTCAAGCGGTTAAGACATCGCCCTTTCACGGCGGAGACATGGGTTCGATTCCCGTCGGGGTCACCAAACAAGCCACTTTAGCTCAGCTGGCCAGAGCACCGCACTTGTAATGCGGGGGTCCCCAGTTCGAATCTGGGAAGTGGCTCCACTATAAAGGTCAATCGTTTTGAGATAACTCTTAATGATTGGCTTTTTATTATTATCAAGGAGGAAACCATGGTAGCAATTGTAACAGGAGGAGCAAAAGGAATTGGAAAAGCAATTGTAGAAAGCCTTGCAAAAAAAGGAATCAAAGTCATATTAAATTATAACCACTCAGAAGAACAAGCAATGGAAACCAAAAAAGAACTTTGTAACAAAGGATATGAAGTAGAAATTTACAAGGCAGATGTATCTAAAAGTGAAGAAGTAAAAGAATTAGTAGCATTTGCAAAGCAAACTTATGGAGAGGTAGATATATTAATCAATAATGCAGGAATTGACAAATGGCAACTATTTACCGACATTTCAAACGAAGACTGGGAGCATATGATACAAAATAATTTAAATTCAGTTTTTTATATGACAAGAGAAGTAGTAAACGACATGATTAACAAAAAAAGTGGATGCATCATTAATATATCTTCCATTTGGGGAATGACAGGAGCATCTTGTGAAGTAGCATATTCTGTTACAAAAGCAGGAATTGATGGATTAACCAAAGCACTTGCAAAAGAACTTGCGCCATCGAACATAAGAGTAAACTCAATAGCGCCAGGATGCATTATGACAGACATGAACAAAGGATTTTCTAAAGAAGAATTAGAACAAATAAGAGAAGAAATTCCATTAGGAAAAATAGGAAAACCAGAAGACATTGCAAAATGTGTGAACTGGCTAATAGAAGACGAATATACGACAGGGCAAATTATCTCTCCCAATGGAGGATGGGTAATATAAAAGGTTTATACATTTTTGTATAAACCTTTTATATTTATTCTGTTACTTTTCTTTTATAATTTCCAGAAATGATTTTTGGTAAATAAGTAATAATTTTATAAACTGCTAAACGAATCTTCTTATTCCAAATATAAGATCTTCTTAATCTTCTTGTTGGAAGTAAACTTGATTCTTGTCCAGATGTTGTTACCAAAGAAACAATGCTCTTTTCAATTGGGAATACATAATTTTTACTTTCATTATTATCCCAAACATCATTACCATCTTTAAAACAGAAATTAAATGTATCAAAGGAAGTTAGCACTACTTCAGCTTGAAAACCTAGCTCTGTTTTCTCCATTTCAATCTCATTTAAATCATCCCATTGTAGTCCAAATCCATAATGAATAAACACTTTTTCAGCATTTTCTTGAAATAACTTTCCAGTATAAGAAATTTTAACAGTAGTATTTTCAATTAATTTATCTGTATTAAAAAATATATTTTTCGTTAGTTCCATTTAAAATTCTCTCCTCATTTATCTTTAGCAAAAACATTATATTATTAGATAACGAAATATTCAAGTATTTTTTACAAGAAAATCGTTATTTTGATAAAATTTTACCAATGATATAAAAATCATCAGAATCTTTAATCACAACATCTTTATAATCTTTGTTATCTGCTTTTAATGTAATTTTATCTTTTTTTGCCGTGAATTTACGAATTACAATTTCTCCGTTTACACTAAATACCCCATAATCTTTTGAATTTAAAGGTGTATTAAATTCAACAAATACATAAGAATGTGCCTTAAAAGTTGGTTCCATTGAATCATCATTTACTTTTAAAGCAATCGCAGAACTTGGAACATTAGATGGACAATCAATAAATCCACTAACACAATCTACTGCTAATAATTTACTATAAGAAATATGACTTACAACATCATAATCTTCTTGTTCTTCATTAATATTCTTATCATATGTATACATTAATTGTTGATAAGGAATATCTAAAGCTCTACAAATATTTTTTAAAGCTTTGTGACTTGGATTTCTTTCTCCTTTTTCAATATGTGTTAAATGACCAATGTTAATATCAGTCAATCTTGCAAGTTCTGTTTTTGTCATTCTTTTTTCTTTTCTTGCTTTGGCAATCATATCACCTATCATAATAATCCCTCTTTTTCTCTTATATTTTTCCATTATTATATATAAAAATCTCCGTTTTGTCTAGCAGTAAATGAAAAAAATATAAATATTTGTAAAAAAATATCATAAAACAATTGACTTGTCAAATTAGCAGTGATAAAATGTTGGCAAATTGTAAATTTTAAAAAGGGAGGAAATAAGTATGTATAAAAACAAAATAAGAGAATATAGAATGGAAAAGGGAATGAATTTAGAGGAATTAGCAATAAAAGCAGAAATATCAGCAGGATATTTATGTCACTTAGAAAGAGGAACAAGAACAAATCCATCTGTACAAGTGATGGAAAAAATTGCAAAAGTATTGGGGAGAGAGATACCAGAAATATTTTTTGGGTATTAATATAAAAATATCCTTTTTGAAATGTTGTAAATACTCATAACTTATGATAACATGAAACAGAAAAAGGTAAAAAAGGAGGAAGCCATATGAGAAACAATAGAGGCCAAAGAAGGAAAAAAAAAGTAATATCAAAATCTCACCAAAAGATGGTGATTGGTATTACTATTTTTATAGGGTTACTATTTTTCTCAACCATTTTTGCTTTAACAACATCAATGAGTGAAAAGATGCTGTTAAGGATTCAGGTAAATGGAGTTAATCTATCAAATTTAACAATTGATGAAGCCTATCAGAAACTAAACGAAGAACTACAAAAACAACTGAAAAAAAATATCCGATTACAATATGAAGAATATGAAACAACGATTAGTCTAGAACAATTAGAAGTAGGATATAAAATAGAAGAAGCAATAAATAAAGCATATAAAATAGGAAGAAGCAATAATATTCTAATTAGTAATATACAAGTTATTTCTAATTTACTATTTGGGAATAACATAGAACAAGAAATCAAGATAAATGAAAAAGAATTAGAAAAAGCAATTGAAGATATTGAAATAAAAATGCCAAATGTATTGAAACAAAGTAGTTATTGTGTAGAAGAAGAACAATTAATTATTACAAATGGAAAAAAAGGTTTACAATTAAAAAAAGACCAATTAAAAAATACATTAATCATAGCAATTAAAAATCAAATAAAACAAAAAGAGGTAAATACCATTATTCTTCCAGTAGAAACAAAAGAACCAGAAAAAATTAATATTGATACAATTTATCAAGAAATCTGTAAACAACCCAAAGATGCCCATTATGATAAAGAAAATAAAAAATTATATAAAGAAGAGAACGGAATTGATTTTGCAATATCCATAGAAGAAGTGAAAAATAAATTGCAAGAAGAAAAAGAGGAATATGTGATACCGCTAAAAATTGTAAAACCACAAATAAAAGTATCCGATTTAGCAAATCAAAATTTTTTCCCAAAACTTCTTGCAAAATTTACAACTAGATATGATGAAAGTGTAGAAAATAGAGCTAATAACATACGATTATCATCCGAAAAAATAAATGGAACCATATTAATGCCAAATGAAATATTTTCTTATAATAAAGTAGTAGGAGAAAGAACCGTAAAAGCAGGATACAAAGAAGCTTCTGTTTATATGGGAGGGAAAGTTGTAAACGGAATTGGAGGGGGCATTTGCCAAGTGTCTTCTACCCTATATAATGCAACATTACTTGCAAACTTAGAAATCATAGAAAGAAGAAACCACTACTTTATTACTTCATATGTATCTTCTAGTAGAGATGCGACTGTTTCGTATGGAAGTATTGATTTTAAATTTAAGAACACAAGAAACTATCCAATTAAAATAGAATGCATGTCCAAAAATGGAATCTGCCAAGTATTTATCTATGGAATGGAAGAAGAAATAGAATATGAAGTAGAAATAGAAGACCAAATCACAGAAGTCATACCATATACAACAAAAACCATCAAAATCAACGAATTAACAGAGGGAGAAAACATTATCATACAAAAAGGTGTCAATGGTTATAAAAGTGAAGCCTATCGAATCTTAAAATTAAATGGAAAAGTTATCTCCAAAGCACTACTATCAAAAGATTCATATAACCCACTACAAGAAGTAATAAAAGTTGGAATATAATACAAAAAGAGTATAACATATTTTGATTTACGTTATACTCTTTTTGTGTAAAAGGACTAATTAATATTTACAAAAGAAAAAAACGTGCTATAATAAAGGCATCTTATTAAATCAAAACATAATAATATAATTTAATTTTATTATCATTCAAAA
>CANAZY010000002.1 GCA_947365805.1 uncultured Clostridium sp.
CTGCGGTAAATTCTGGTTTTAGACAAGGTATGAAACGTGGTATGGAAGAAGGTCTTGAACAAGGTTCTTTAAAAGAAAAACGCGAAATTGCCACTAGATTATTAAAAAATGGTTTTGATATAAATTTAATACAACAAATTACTGATTTATCACCTAAAGAAATAGAAAATTTAAAAGAAACCTTATAAGTAAACAAGGATTAGAGTTTATCCTCTAATCCTTGTTTGGCTCTTTTTTATTTTCATTTTTTTTATCATGTTTTAAGTCAAGATTTTTTAGTCTTTCTATTTTTGATACTCTTTCTTCGTCAAAACGTTTATTTACAATATGTTTAATTAGTATCTTTTTAAGAGTGTCTTCTTTTACATCTGCAATTAAAGTTCCATCTTTTGCAATCGATATTTTTCCTGTTTCTTCGGAAACTACAACCGCAATTGCATCTGATTCTTTAGAAATCCCAATTGCTGCTCTATGTCTTGTTCCTAGCTCTTTTGCAATATCGGTATCACTTGCAAGTGGAAGCATGCAAGCTGCTGCTGCAATTTGGTTGTTGGATATGACTACTGCACCATCATGAAGTGGTGTATTTGGCACAAAGATATTTACCAATAATTGTGGCGATACTTCTGAGCCAATACTAATTCCTGTTGCAATAATATCTTTAATTTGAATATCTCTTTCAATTACTATTAAAGCACCTGTTCTTGTCTTAGAAAGTTCTACTGCTGCAATAATAATTTTATAAATATCTTCTTTTGTTTTATTTGCAATATCTTTATCAATTCCAAAAAATCTTGTTAATTTATTAGTTCCTAATTGTTCTAATGCTCTTCTTAATTCTGGTTGAAAAATAACAATTAAGGCAAATACTCCCCATGTCATAACAATCCCTAATAAGAAATTTAAAATTCTTAACTGCAAAACATAACTTAATACATTTGCAATAATTAAAAAGAAAATTCCTTTTAATAATTGCCATGCTCTCGAATTTTTTGCAAATTTAATAATCGTTGCTGCTAAAAATATGACAATCGTAATATCTACTACTAGAATAAGTAAACTCATTGGGTTTTGTGAAAATGCATTTAAATACCCTAATATAATATCATCATAGAATTTTTGCATGCTAATATTAAAACTATCTATCATAATTATTCCCTCTTTATTACATCATTAATAAATAATAAATTAATGTAGTGCATGTAGCAAGTACCATTAATCCCGCTAATACTGCTGCCATTATTTTAACAAATAATTGTCCTTTGTTCTTCTTATTTTGACTCATTCGTTTTTCCTCCCTTAAATTTATGTACCTGTTATATCATACTTCTTTGTTTTTTTCAAGTGTAATTTTTTCTTAGTTTAGCACATTTTAAGTCGAATTTTCATACAATGTATTGTAGCTTGAAAGCTAACAATTATTAAAGGAAGGTAGATTATTATGGATTTTGAAAAACCATGTTGTCCAGTTGTTGAAGTAGATGGAAACATCGCTTGTGGTAAACAATTTGACTTAGATATCACATTACCATGTGATAATAGAAATGTTATTTACGGTGTAATTCGTGACTGTTACAAAGAGCCAGTATGTGATGCTGTTGTAAAATTAGTAGAAGTTGTATGTGAATGCGGTAAAGAAGAAAGAAGACCTGTTTCTCATACTTTTACAGATGAAGACGGAGAATTCGTATTTGGACCTCTTTGTCCAGACAAAAAATATGAAATTAATTTCTGGGTAGACCAAGTAAAACATGTTAGTGTATGTGCTAAATGTACTCGTGAAGGTAGATGTTTAAAAGGTGTTAAAATGGATAAATGCGATTGTTTTATCGGAAAGAAAGACGATTGCAAAGAATGTAAACCAGAACACAAACCAGAATGCAAATGTGATTGTAAGTGCGAATGCAAAGAAGATTGCAAATGCGATAAATGTTGTAGATAATTGCAATTCTTAATAGGATAAGAGGGAAAACAAATACGTTTTCCCTCTTTCCCTGTTTTCTCCTTTACTTTTCTTCAGATGCAATTGCGTGTATCACTTCAAGTGCACCTTCTTCATCGAAGTCAAAATCATACATGTTCATATCAGTCCCCTGAGACATTCCGAAAAGACTTGCAAGATTTTCCTTCCGATGATTTGGGAGATAAAATGAATTGTGAATTATACCTTTCATAATTCTTCCCTCCTACCCATGGTTGCTTTTTAAGTAACATAATGATTATATCACGAAATCACATAATTGTCATTAATTAAATATCATTAAAATAGCATAATTTTATATAAAGAAAACGAGAATCATTAAATGATTCCCATTTTTTTAATAAATTGTTTTCCTTTTTTCATCATTTTATTTTTCTTCATCATATTTCTTTCGTTATACATCATAACAACTCCTGCAGAAATTAATGTTCCCATAACCATACCTTTTACAAATTTCATATTATTTCTCCTCCTTAACGTTTAAATTCATATCTTTATTATGTCTCTTTTTTGCATCTCTATACTTTTTTACCAAAGAATATATTTCCCATATTGCAATAAATCCTAGAAAAATTCCAAAATATTTTTTTAAATGCACCACATCTAGCTTATTTGCTATCATTGCTCCAATTACAGCTCCTACAATTCCAGAAACCGCAATAGGAATCCCGAACTTTAAAATCAATATATTTTTGTTTGATATTGGTAATAATTGCAACAATCGAAGTAGGAATAAAAAATACTAAATTGCTTGCTTGTGCAATATGCTGTTCTACTCCCATAAACATGGAAAGGCACAGAATTAAAATGGTTCCTCCTCCCATTCCCATACCGACTTACAAAACCAGATAACATTCCAATTAAAATTTCAATCATTCTCTTCTCCTATGCTATTATCATACGAATCGATACATAAATTAGAAAAACAGTAAAAGATGCTTTTAAATAAATATCTGGTATCTTTTTTAAATATTTTGACCCCAGATACCCTCCTATCATACCACCTATTGCACATAAAGCTCCCATTTTCCAATCAATAAAATCATTCTTATAATAAAAAATTCCACTTGTAATTACCATTGGCAAGATTACAAAAAGAGAGGTAGCTCTTGCTTTTCCCTCTTCAACTCCCATCAAATAAACTAGAGCAGGAACAACAATCATTCCTCCGCCTGTCGCAAATAACCCACTTACCAATCCTGCCATTAATCCAATTACCAATTTTTTTAGCATATTTTTCATCTCACTCATTTTTTATTATTTTTATTATTCGTACTTTTTTTACTTTTATACTCTTTTATCCTTTTCTTCTCTTTTTTGTTACTTTTAATGTATTAAAAATTACTTTTAGCGTTATATTATTTTCATTTTGTGTAACTTTAATACATTAAGTGATAAAATACAAAATAGTGTTAGGAATTTATAGAAAGGATTTAAAATTATGATAAAAATTAAACTTTCCGATTTATTAGGAAAACATAAAATGACGCAAAAGTCCTTATCTGAACTTACTGGGATTCGCCCTGCTACCATTTCACAAATGTATTATGAAGAAACGAAAAGAATTGATGTAAAACATCTAAATAATATTTGTAAAGTTTTCGATTGTGAAATATCGGAATTATTAGAATACATACCAGAAGAGCAAAAATAAGAACTGCATTTTCATGCAGTTCTTTATTATTCTACGGTATCATCTTTTCTGTAATACTTTGTTCCTAGCATCTTATCTGGCAAATATTGTTGCTCTACCACATGCCCTGGATAATCGTGTGGATATTTATATCCTTCACCATACCCAAATTGTTGCATTCCTTCTGCTGGAGCATTTCTGATATGCATTGGAATTTCTCCTGTATCTTTTGAAGATACATCTTCTAATGCTTTATTAATTGCTAAGTAACTTGCGTTGGATTTTTTAGAAGTTGCAAGATACACTGCTGCTTCACTTAAAATAATTCTTGCTTCTGGCATTCCAACCATGGTAACTGCTTGCATCGCTGAAGTTGCAACAACAAGTGCATTTGGATTTGCCATTCCTACATCTTCTGCTGCTGCAATTACAATCCTTCTTGCCAAAAATACAGGATCTTCTCCTCCATTTAAGGCTCTTGCCAAGTAAAACACAGTTGCATCTGGGTCACTTCCACGCATAGATTTGATAAAAGCACTAATATTATCATAATGAGAATCTCCATTTTTATCAAAGATTGCTTTTCTCTTTCGAATGCAATCTTTAGCAATTTCATTCGTTATATGAATATAACCATCTGCCTCTACTTTTGTGGTAAGAACTGCTACTTCTAATCCATTTAGTGCTGTTCTTACATCTCCTACTGATACTTCCGCAATTTTTTGTAACGTTTCATCTTCTACTTTTACATTAAAACTCTTTAATCCATCTTCTCTTTCTAGTGACATTTTTAGTACCTTAAAAATATCTTGTGTGGTTAATGGTTCTAGTTTAAACACCATAGACCTTGAAATTAACGCTTTATTTACTTCAAAATATGGATTTTCTGTAGTTGCTCCAATTAAAATAACTGTACCATCTTCTACAAAGGGAAGAAGTGCATCTTGTTGTAATTTATTAAAACGATGAATTTCATCAATAAATAAAATACATTTTCCACTTGGGTTTAAAAATACATTTTTTGCTTCTTCTACTGCTTTTTTTATCTCTCCCACACCAGACGTTACGGCATTAATCTTTGTAAATTTGTATTTAGTTGTTTCGCTAATCACACGTGCAAGTGATGTCTTTCCGGCATCCTGGTGGTCCCCATAAAATAATACTAGATAATCTATCTGCTTGAATGGTTCTATATAAAATTTTATCTTTTCCTAAGATGTGTTCTTGTCCAACATATTCATCTAATGTCTTCGGCCTCATCCTAAAGGCTAATGGTTGTGATAAATCCATATTCTTTACTCCTTATCATTTATTTTTGTATAATTAATACATTTCTTATCATACTATAGAATATATTATATAATTTTACGAAAAACCTTGATTTTTTTATAAAAAATATTATATAATATATATACCAAAAAGAGAAGTCTTTTGTTCGGTCGATAGTTGGATACTGATTTAAATAATTAAGCGTACTGTAAGTACGTCAGTCCAATTGGGAAGAGATTGCTACAGGCAGTCTCTTTTCTTTATGGTAAAAATACTTTATAATCTACAAAACTGATTTTTTTATTAAATTCAACTATATTATTACTTTCATTTAAATATAATCTTCTAACTGTTCCAGCTACTAAATCAGATGCTTGTATCAAATAACTTTTATCTGATTTTTGATAACATAATGAAATATCCAAATCTGAATATATAATTGGTTCGTAAGATGTCTTATAGTTATAATTATATATCCCATATTTTAATTCTTCTAAAATACCATTTCTTAAATTGTAATATCCATTTGTTTTTGTTGTTTGTTCATCAATATTTAATATTAATTTCACTGGTTTTTGCGGATTTATTTTTTGTGCTTTTATTAAACCTTTTATTGTATCTTTGATAAGTAATTTTATAGAATAATCTAAAAACCTTCCTCTTGATGCCTTATCTTGTTTTATTCTATCATACACCTTGTCATTATCAATAATACAGCATATGATAGAATATTTTTTTATATAATTCATAAGTTGTCTATTATGTTTTGCTTTTAACATATTGTGTTTTAATTCTGGGCAAGACTTATTACTTTTACAATTTGCAATCTGTTTTGAGCAATATTTGCATTTAATACTATTTATAATACTTCTATATTGTGTAATAAATTTATCTTTCTCAGTTTTAGACAAAAAAACCAAACCTGCATAAACAGCAACTTTTTCACTGTTTACTAATTTTCCAGAATCATCTATGTTAATATAAATGGTTTGAATATCTTGTGCCATATCGTGTTTCCTCTTTTCTTATGTTTTCTTCTTCCCCCATTTATTAACCCCTTATAAAATTTCTTATTTTGCTAAAGTTGATAATCCTTTTCTTATCATATCTTCTAGAGATACATTTTCTATATCCATTTTTTCAAATACTTTTTCAATTTCTTTTCTGTTATATCCTAATACTTGTAATGCTGAAATTGCTTCTTGTAGTTTATTGTCATCTACAATTGCTTCTTGTAACTTAGTAGAGGTTTCTTGTGATTTTGCTTCTATTGTTTTTATTTTGTCTTTTAATTCTAATATAATTCTTGCTGCTGATTTTGCTCCAACTCCTGGAATTTTTACTAGTTTTGAGGTATCATTTGTAATAACGGCAAGAGCAAAACTAGATGGTGTTATATTGGATAACATTGTAATTGCTGATTTTGCTCCGATTCCACTTACTCCTAATAATAACTCAAACATCTTTAGTTCTTCATTGGATAAAAATCCGTATATACTAATATCATCTTCACGTACACGGTAGTAAGTGTGCACTTTTATAATAGTACCGATATCTCCAATTTCTTCAATTGCTTTTTCACTCATAAATACTTTATAGCCAAGACCTCCTACATCTATTACAACATAGTTATCAAATTTCATTTCTAAACTTCCTTTAATATAGGCAAGCATTTTATCCTCCTTAATTTTGCAAACAAATTTTCTTATCTTATTTTATACTAAGTTATTTTATTTTGCAAGTATTATTTTTATTTTTTATAATAACAATTAAAAGTCGAAACTAAGTTCCGACTTTATTTTTCTAGCCACAAATTATAAACATGCATTGTTGCAGTTGTTGCTGAAGATGTATAATTTTTTCCGTAAACAATATCATATATTCCTACCAATCCATCTATATTAAGAGTATCTATTTGTCTTGCTCTTTTTACAGTATTGTCACTTTTACAATCTACCCATACTGTACCTGTGTAGCCTGTACAATTTTTCCATCTTTCAAAATCCTTATCTATTGTAGTATTTGTTTGCTTTGTTGCTAAAAAAATTATACATTCCTTTCCTTTGCTAATAATCTCAGAATCTATCTTTACTGCTTTGTAATCCGTAATTTCATAAGGAAAATACCAGCCTCCACGAAGGTCTCTTAAATTAATTACTATCTTTAAATAACCATCTTCATCTTGACTTACTGTAGCTCTGTCACTCACCCCATTAACTTGCAATTTTCCCTCTTTTATGATATAAGTTCTTTCGCCAGTTTCTATCGTTATTGGCATAGATTCTTTTGTATTTCCTTTTTCATCTGTTACTATTACTGTTATTTTATATTTCGTTTTTGGTTCCAAGTTCTCTAATGTAAATATACTTTTATCTGTTTCTTGTTCATTTTCACCATTTACTTTATATTGATATTTTGTAATTTTTCCCTTCGTTGATGATGCTTCAATACATATATCACAACTGCTTGTTCCAATATACGTTGGCGTAACTTTAATTTTAATTGGATTTGTTGTTTTTCCTTCTACATGTACTTTATATTCTTCATCTATCCAATATTCATATCCTTTATATTCTCCTATCATATTTTCATGAATTGTAATATCTTGCAATTTATTTGGCAATTTTTCTATTATATCCTTATCTAAATCTGTTTGTTTTTCTTTTAATTTTAATTCTGTTTGTATGTCTAATATTGCTATTTCTATTTCTTGTTTTACTTCTGCTTTATCATATTTTTCTTTACTTTTTTGTGCAATTGATATTATTCCATTGTCTTTTATCATTAAGATAATTACTACTCCTGTAAGTATTAACATTACAATTATTGTAATAATTAGAGCAATTAGTGTGATTCCTTTAGTTTGTATTCTTACAATCTTATTTATCATTTAATATTCCTTCTCTCATATGTGTTATTTCTCTAACCATAGGTTATATAGGCACATATTTCTGTCTATATAACCGCTTACTAACTAATACCATTGTAGATAAATAGTACTGCTCTTTCAAATCTTCAACATTTAGTTCCCACACTTTGCGACCTTCGCTAGCATTAATCCAAATACGATTAACAAAGTTTGGATATGTGATTTTATTTTCTGCAATACATAACTGGGCTGCTCCACTAGGCGCATCTATATTTTTCTTAGCATCTAAGCATATCTTCTTATATGGTGTTAAGTCTATCTTCTTAGCTGATACATAACCACAAATTGTAGATTCATTTCCATTAGCTATAAAGTATATATACTCATCTTTCTGCTCTGGCTGAATAACTGTTTGATATCCATCTGTTACAGGATGATTTTCCCATTCTATCACTCCTGTATTTTTTCCATCTTTTATAAGATAGGTTCTATTGTCTGTTTTTATAGTTATTACATTACTTTCTAATATTTCCCCATTCTTATATTCAGCTATTACTTTTACTCTATGGTTTGATTCTGGCTCTAATCCTTCTTTTGTATATTCATCTTCTAATTTCATAATCTCTTCATCATCTATTATATAAGTGTACTTTGCTATTTCATCTTTATTATATATATAAGAAAGTTTTATCGTAAATGAACTTGTTCCGATATATGGTACAATAATTGCAATTGCCTTTTCTTTTCCTAAACTTATCCCTATTTTAGGGACACTACGATCAAGTTGAAATCTATAGTCATCTACTATTACAATATCATCATCTACTACCATTCCATTTTCTCGAATTTTTTTATTAATATATTCTGTTTCATTATATGTGCTATCTATCAGTTTATCTGCTTGTAAATCTAACAATACAAGCTCTAATTTTTCTCTTGCTTGCTGTTGTTTTGTTTGCAAATTTGCCTGTTGTGCCAACTGAAAAATTCCTCGTTCTCCTATTGTAAAACTAATCGTAATTCCCGCTAAAATTAATAATACAATAATTGTTATTATTAGTGCAATTAATGTGATTCCTTTTTTAGCTCTCATATTCTTTGGTTTTCCTTCCATTTTTTCTTCCTTTATTGTTTCTTATTTTATCATAAGTATACTCGTATGTTAAGCAAATTATATATTACCGTTTGGTTAAAGTCAATTCTATTTTTATTATTTTAGTAAAGTTTTGTTTTCTGTTTTTTGAATATTTTACTAATATTTTTCTTTTGTATGATATAATAAGATTAGAATCAAAAGGAGATTTTATAGAATATGAAAAATTATTATGAAATACTAGAAGTGGATATTCACGCTTCTAAAGAAGTAATTGATAAAGCATTTAAGGTTCTAGCTAAAAAGTATCATCCAGATACTCAAGATGATGCGAAAAAAGCTTGGGCAGAAGAACAGTTTAAGATACTAAATGAAGCTTATGAGGTTTTATCAGATGAAACCAAAAGAGAAGAATATACGAAAGAATTAGAATTTGATAAAAATGGTCAACTAAATGCATTAATGTTAAAAAATGCTGATTTAGAAATTCAAATAGAAAACTTACAAATTGAATTAGAAACATTAAAACATACTTCTAATTTCCAGTCTTCTTATACAGATACTTATCAGCCTAACTATGAGAGCCAAACACAATATCAATCTAATAAAAATGTTAATACTTATTATACACAACCTAAATCTGCTGTAAAAAAAGAAGAACCCATTTACTATGAATCTTATTATCATCCCATAAGAACCAAATTGAAAAGTTTGCTTGCTTTTTGCATAACCATTTTAATTGTTATTTTTATTGGATTTATAATTTGGAAAATTCCTTACACTCATAATCTATTAATAGATTTTTACAAAAGCAATTCTGTTATCCAATCTTTTTTTAAATTATTCTATTGGTAAAACTTAACATATATATTTCTGGTTAATTTATACCTCCTGATGCTATATTATCTATGAAAGGATGGTAAATATATGGCATTGGATTATAAATTAATTGGTTCTAGATTAAAACAAGCAAGATTAGAAAAGAAATTAACACAAGAAAATTTAGCAGAAAAATTAGATGTTTCAATTGCTTTTTTAAGTCGTGTAGAACGTGGAAGTCTTGATATTAGTTTAAAAAGATTATCTCAAATTTGTGAATTACTTCATGTTACAGAAGGTGCTATTTTAAATGGTACTTCTACAACATCACATAATTATTTAAATGAGGATTTTGTTTCTTTGTTAAAAGATTGTCCACCAGAAAAACTGAAACTAATTTACGAGCTTGCAAAAGTTATCGTTGAAAATTAAAATTTAATTTAAAAAAATAAAACATCTTCCTAAAAAAATGATTTGGTAGGTCGAACTCACTTTTTTAGGAAGATATTTTATTTTTTCTGGAATATTATTCTAAATTTTAATAATTCTTTCCCAAGGTAAATCATCTTTACCGAAATGACCATAATTGGTCGTTTTGGTATAAATTGGACTACGAAGTCCTAAGTATTCCATAATCCCCCTTGGTGTTAATTCAAATCGATTATAAATTAGCTTCACAATTTGTTCTTCTGGAATCGTCCCTGTTCCAAATGTATGCACGTAAATCGATACCGGTTTTGCAACACCGATTGCATAAGAAAACTGTATTTCACATTTGGTTGCATAACCATTTGCTACAATATTTTTTGCAATAAATCTTGCCATATAAGCAGCAGACCTGTCTACTTTTGTTGGGTCTTTTCCTGAAAAAGCTCCACCACCATGGCGACTATATCCTCCATATGTATCAACAATAATTTTTCTTCCTGTTAAACCACTATCTCCTAAAGGTCCTCCTATTACAAATCTCCCAGTAGGATTAATATAATACTTTGTTTCATTATCTAATAGTTCTTCTGGAATAACTTCTCTTATTACGTTTTGAATAACATCTTCCCTTAGTGTTTCTAAATCTACTTCTTCCTTATGTTGAGTAGATATAACAACAGCATCCACTCTTACTGGTTTGTCCCCTTTATATTCTATAGTTACTTGTGTTTTTCCATCTGGTCGTAAATATGGAATAATGCCTTCTTTTCGAACATAAGATAAACGTTTAGAAAGAGCATGTGCTAAGAAAATAGGAAGTGGCATATACGCATCTGTTTCATTACATGCAAATCCAAACATAATTCCTTGGTCTCCTGCTCCTTCTGATGTAAGTTTCTCCCCTTCTTTTTGTTCTAAAGAAGCATCTACTCCCATAGCAATATCTGGTGATTGTTTACTCATATTAACATGAACTTTACATGTTCTATAATCTATATCTGTATCTGCATTATCATAACCAACCTCTCTAATTGCACTTCTTGCAATCTCTTCAATGTTAATATCAGCGTTTGATGTAATTTCCCCAGTAATTACTACTTCCCCTTTTCCTGCTACTGTCTCACATGCTACTCTAGAATATGGATCTTTTGCTAAACATGCATCTAATACACTGTCTGATATATAATCACATAATTTATCTGGATGTCCCTCTGTTACACTTTCACTTGTAAATAATTTTCTCATTTCTTGCTTCCTCATTTCTTCGTTTATCCTTGTATCTTTTCGGACGAGCACTGCTCGCCCCTACATTTTCCCTTTCATAGCTAACTATAATTGTACAGAAAAGGCCCCTTTACTCAAGGGGGTTGTCACCATAGGTGACTAGGGATTCTATAAATAAAAACCCCTGCTTCAAGCAAAGGTTCTTACTTCATTTTATTATTTAACAAATAAAATCATCATTCAAAGCTTTGCTTTGTCGGTCTTAGCACCTTACTTAATTATAGGTTGCTGTGGAGTCATTAAGCCGAATCTCTCGTCCACTCTTGATAATTATTTAATTTTCTAAATCTTATAATAATTCTAAGATGGCCATTGGAGCATTATCTCCTTTTCTTGGACCAACTTTAACGATTCTTGTATATCCACCAATATTATTTGTATATTTTGGTGCAATCTCGTTAAATAATTTTCCTGGTAAATCAACATTTTTACCATCTTCATCTTTTACTTTATTTACCATTTTCATGATTTTCTTTCTAGCATTTAATCTAGATGGCATATCTTTTTGTCTTGAAACTGTTTTTTCTTCTTTTACTACTTTTAAGTATTCTTTACCATTTTTACTTGTAGCTTTTACAGTTTCTTTATTTCCTTTTGCATCTAATTTTGCTGTAATAACTTTTGCATCTACCATTTCAAAGTTATCTTTTTCTTTTACAGCAAGTGATACGATACTATCAACAATTGCTTTTACTTCTTTTGCTCTTGTTTCAGTTGTAACAATTTTTCCACGAAGGATTACATCTGTTGTTAACGCTTTAAGCATTGCTAACCTTTGATCGGTTGGTCTTCCTAATTTTCTATTTCTTGCCACTTTTTTCACCTCTTTCAAAATTCGAAGAATTTTGTATTCTTCATTTTTTACTTTTTACTTTTCAGTAAGCCATTAATCTTCTTCTTTGGCAAAATCTAACCCTAAAGAATGTAATTTATTGGTAACTTCATCTAACGATTTCTTTCCTAGATTTCTTACTTTCATCATATCTTCTTCGGTTTTATTTGCTAAGTCTTCTACTGTTGAAATTCCTGCTCTTTTTAAGCAGTTAAATGAACGAACAGATAATTCTAAGTCTTCAATTGACATTTCTAATACTTTTTCTTTCTTAGACTCTTCTTTTTCAACCATTACTTGTGTATTTTTAGTTGCTTCTGAAAGATCAATAAATAATTCTAAATGTCCTGTCATAACTTTTGCAGCAAGGCTTAAAGCTTCATCTGCTTTTAAGCTTCCATCTGTCCATACTTCGATAATTAATTTATCAAAATCTACCATTTGTCCTACTCTAGTATTTTCTACTGAGTAATTTACTTTTTTTACTGGTGTAAAGATAGAATCAATTGGTAATACTGAGATATCTTGGTTTGGCTTTTTATTTTTAGCAGCTCCATTATATCCTCTTCCTTTTTCAACTGTCATTTCCATTTTAAGGCTTCCACCTTCCGAAACAGTTGCTATATGTAAATCTGGATTTAATACTTCTACAGAGCTATCTGTAATAATATCAGCTGCTGTTACTTCGCCTTCTCCTTTAAAATCAATTCTTATCATTTTTTCTTCATTATCAAATGTTTTTAATCTTACATTTTTCAAATTTAGAATCATTTCTGGTACATCTTCTACTACATTTGGTATGGTAGAGAATTCATGCACTACTCCATCAATTTTTACACTGGTAATAGCGCTTCCTGGAAGTGATGAAAGTAGGATTCTTCTTAATGAATTTCCTATTGTTACACCATATCCACGCTCTAATGGTTCACAAACAAATTTTGCATAATTACTATCCTCATTTATTTCTAAACATTCAATATTTGGCTTTTCAAATTCTATCATTTTTACCTCCCAATTACTTTAGGAACTTTCTTTCGTTCCCCTCACTTACTACTATTTAGAGTATAACTCAACGATTAAGTGTTCTTGTACTGGTAAGTCGATATCTTCTCTTGCTGCAAGTCTTAATACTTTTCCACCTAATTTTTCGGCATTTTTTTCTAGCCATGCAGGTACAGGTCTTGCAGAATTTGCTTCCACGTTTGCTTTAATAACTCCCTTATCTTTTTTTGATTCTCTTACAGCTATTTCATCTCCTGCTTTTACTAAGTAAGAAGCAATGTCAACTTTTTTACCATTTACTTCGAATAATCCATGGTTTACAAGTTGTCTTGCTTGTGCTCTTGAAGTACCAAATCCTAAACGATAAACGATATTGTCTAATCTACTTTCTAATACTTGAAGTAAGTTTTCACCAGTAATTCCTTTTTTATTAGAAGCCATTTCAAAATATTTTCTAAATTGTTTTTCTCCTACTCCGTAGAATGATTTTGTTTTTTGTTTTTCTCTTAATTGAGTACCATATTCAGAAAGCTTAGCTTTCTTTTGTCCATGTTGTCCTGGTCCATAATTTCTTCTAGAAACAGAACATTTATCAGAATAACATCTTTCACCTTTTAAGAAAAGTTTTTGACCTTCTCTACGGCAAATACGACATTGTTCATCTTTATATCTTGCCATTTTATTTCTCCTTTCAATAAAATCTACTTTTCACTTTTCACTTTTCGATTTTCACTCGTGCAAAGCACATACTATACTCTTCTTCTTTTTGGTGGTCTACATCCATTATGTGGGATTGGTGTTACATCTTTAATTGCACTTATTTCTAATCCAGCTGTTTGAAGAGAACGGATTGCTGCTTCACGACCAGAACCTGGTCCTTTTACGAATACTTCTACAGTTTTTAATCCATGTTCCATAGCAGCTTTTGCAGCTGTTTCAGCAGCTTCTCCAGCAGCAAATGGTGTTGATTTTTTAGAACCTTTAAATCCTAATTCTCCAGCACTTGCCCAAGAAATTACATTTCCTTGAGTATCGGTAATGCTAACAATTGTATTGTTAAAGCTTGAATGAATGTGTGCAGCACCTTTTTCAATATTTTTTCTATTTCTTCTAGGTGTTTTCTTTGCTACAGTTTTTTTATTAGCCATTTGGTTCTATACCTCCTTATTTCTTACTTTTACTTACTAATTTTCTTGGACCTTTTCTTGTACGGGCATTTGTTTTTGTTCTTTGTCCTCTTACAGGTAGTCCTCTTCTATGTCTTAATCCTCTATAACATCCGATTTCTGTTAGTCTTTTAATATTTAAAGCTACTTCTCTTCTTAAGTCACCTTCTACTTTGTATTCTTCATCCATAACTTTTCTAATACTATTAACTTGTTCGTCTGTTAAATCTTTTACTCTTGTGTCTGGATTTACCCCAGCTTTTTCTAGTATTTTTCTTGAGCTTGATACACCAATTCCATAGATGTATGTAAGTCCAATTTCTACTCTTTTTTCTCTAGGTAAATCAATTCCTGCTATACGAGCCATAAATTTTAGCACCTCCAAATTATATTTGTTCTTTGTTTTTTTTATTATGTTTGTCTCATATTTTAAATGAAATGTACTTACTTACATAAAAGTAAATAAGTAGTGTTTTAAAATATTTTGACGAGAAATGTATATAAACACAAAACTATTATTTCTTCAGCCGCTCATAAATAGTCTTGTGTTAATATCGATTGTAATTTAAAATTAACCTTGTCTTTGTTTGTGTTTTGGATTTTCACAAATAACTCTAATTTTTCCTTTTCTTTTAATTACTTTGCATTTTTCGCAAATTGGTTTTACTGATGGTCTTACCTTCACCTTTATCCACCTCCTGTAATTTTTTAAACTCTTTGGGTTAATATATGCATAAAAATAGATATAATCTATTTTGCTCTCCATGTAATTCTTCCTTTTGATAAGTCATATGGGGATAATTCCACTTTCACCTTATCTCCTGGTAAGATTTTAATGTAGTTCATTCTAAGTTTTCCAGAAATATGGGCTAATATTTGATGTCCATTTTCTAACTCTACTTTAAAATTTGTATTTGGTAACGTCTCTACAACGGTTCCCTCTACTTCAATTACATCCTCTTTTGCCAATGTTTTTCACTCCTTAAATTTGTGATTTTTTTCATGTTTACACAATTAGCTTATATAGTATACAACAATTTTAAATGATTGTCAATATTTCTGGCTCTTTTTCTGTAATTAAAATTGTATTTTCATAGTGTGCTGCCAAACTTCCATCTTCTGTAATAATGGTCCACCCATCATCAAGTTCTAAAATGTCTGAATTTCCTTGTATTACCATTGGTTCTATTGCTAGAGTCATGCCAGGTTCAAGCTTTATTCCTTTTCCTGGTTTTCCATAGTTCGGAATCCCTGGATCTTCATGCATACTTCTTCCAATTCCATGCCCTTGGAATTCTTTTACCACGCTATAACCATTTCTTTCTACAAATGAACCAATAGCGTGACATACATCACCCAAACGATTGCCAGCACGTGCATATTTAATACCTTCGAAAAATGCTTGTTTTGTTATTTCCACTAATCTTTTTGCTTCATTTGATACCTCTCCTACTAAATAGGTTCTTGCAGCATCTCCATGAAATCCATTTTTTTCTACCACTAAATCAACACTTACAATATCTCCATCTTTTATTTTTGTTCTTCCAGATGGGATACCATGAATAACTTCATCATTAATGGAAACACAAATAGAACCAGGAAAATCAGGTACCCCTTTTTGATAACTAGGGTACCCTTTTTCTGCTGGAATTCCTCCATTTTCTCTAATTACTTTTTCTGCAATTTTATCTAACTCTAATGTTGTTATTCCTGGCTTAATTGCTTTTTCAATTTCTTTATGGACTAAGGCAGTTACACGGCAGGCTTCTCTCATTTGTTCAATTTCTCTTTTTGATTTAATATCTACCAATTTACTTACCCCTTTATTGATTCTACTACTTCTTTTGCTACATCTGCACCTAAATGGTTTGTTTTTGCGCTTACTTCTTCTGTTCTTAATACTCCTCTTGCTTCATAGTAATTTACTAATGGGCTTGTTTGTTCATCGTAAATTGCAAGTCTTTGTTTAATTGCATCCTCGCTTTTATCGTCTTCTCTTTGAACTAATTCCGCACCACATTTATCACAAATTCCTTCTTCTTTTGGTGGATTCATTACAATGTTATAAGTTGCTTTACAAGCTTGATTAGAACATACTCTTCTTGTTAAAATTCTTTCTATAATTTCCTCTCTTGGTGTTGTTAAATTAATAACCAAATCAATTTTATTTCCTTTTGTATCTAACATTTCATCTAATTTTTCTGCTTGTGCAATTGTTCTTGGGAAACCATCTAAAATAACTCCGTTTTTTGCATCATCTTCTTCTAAACGATTTGCAACCATTGGAACTGTTATCTCATCTGGAACTAATTGCCCATTTTTTATATACTTATTAGCTTCAATACCAAGCTCCGTTTCTTCTTTTATATGTTTTCTAAAAATATCTCCTGTAGATACTTGAGGAATTCCTAATTTTTCACTTAAAATTCCTGCAACTGTTCCTTTTCCAGTACCTTGTGCACCTAGCATAATAATATTCATATTCTTCAAACTCCTTATTAAATTATTTTTAGAGTGTCTAAAAAGACACCTTAAATACTATATAACTTTTTTAACAAATATTCAAGCTATTTTTAATTAATTTCTGTTATTTTTAAATCATATTTTTCTTCAAATACTTTCTTTTTTGCAATATATTCTTTTGTTTTATATCCTTTAACATCAATTACTTCTGTTGTATTATCATTATGAAATACAATAAAGTCTGCTTTATATTTAAGACCTGGTGCTAACATGAATATTGGTTGTAAACAAAACCCCTTTATATCATGTGCTTGCAATCTCATTTTTAAATCACAATAGTATTCCGCTTCCTTTTTACTATCAAATGTATGTCCATCAACAGATGTTTTATTTGCTCTATATTTCGTTTTTCTTGTTGCTTTATTATTATATTCTTTATAATCTTCTACACTCCAATGTTCCATCTTAATCCCTCTTTATTTCTTTATCCTTTGTCCAATCATATCATAAAAATATTGAATTGTAAAATGATTTTATATCATTCGCCTTCCTTTTCAGTTGCACGATATTTTCGTGCAGTTGACTTAATTCTCTTTGTATATTTGTAATTATCAATAAGAATACAAATTATATTTTCCAATGTTTGCAAAACTTATGTAAATATAGTATAATGTTGTAGATACAATTGACAAGTCAATTTGTAAAGGAGGTTTTACAATGAAGAATTTCAGTAAAAAAAGTAATAACGTGGAACGGTGGGAATCAAAACAGAAAAAGCGTTATGACACATGTTTCAAAAATCGGCAGCAACACTTTCTGTCTTACAAACAATCAAGTGACGTTAAACTTATTTACAGTTCATGCCCATCCCCTAAAACATGTCCTCATCGTAATATCTGTATACGCCAAAGTTGTTATTAGTACCAAAAAGGACTTCGATACGCTATTTGAGTATCGGAGCCCTTTTATTTTAATTTAAAAATCCTTTATAGTGTCTCATCATTAATAATGATTCTAATTGTTGAACAGTTTCTAGTGCTACACCTACTACGATTAGGATTGAAGTTCCTCCAAATGCTACGTTTATTCCTGTGAAACGCATTAACATTGGAAGGATTGCAATTAAGCTTAAGAAAAATCCTCCAAACCATGTTATTTTTGAAATAACACTTGTTAAATAATCGGTAGTTGGTTTTCCTGCACGAATTCCTGGTATGAATCCACCATTTTTCTTAATATTGTTTGATACTTCTGCTGGATTGAATGTAGCATAAGTATAGAAAAAGGTAAATCCTAAAATTAATAGTAAATATACTAGAGCATTTGCAATTGTATATCCAATTGGAACATTTGATGTTGATGTTGCAATTGAAAATTTATATACTCCTGCCCAAAAACCAGTTGCAGTTGCAATGTCTTTTATAAACATTTGTAAAATCATTGCTGGAAATGTCATAAAGCTACTTGCAAAGATAACTGGCATTACACCTGCCATAGCAAGTTTTAATGGAATATGGGTATTTTGTGCTCCCACCATTTTTCTTCCTACTACTTTTTTAGCATATTGTACTGGTACTCTTCTTTCTGCTGTTTGTACGAATACAACACCTGCAATTAACAAAATTGCACCAATAATAATACCAAGAGATACTAATAATCCTGTTGTACTAAAAGTACCTGTTCCAAAAATTAGACTCCATAATGTTGTTGCAGCACTTGGTAAACTAGAAACAATACCAATAAAGATAATAATTGAAATTCCATTTCCTATTCCTTTATTTGTAATTTGTTCTCCAAGCCACATTAAAAGTGCTGTACCTGCAACTAATGAAAGTACTACAATAAATCCTGTTAAAAATCCTGGATTAATAAAGATTCCTGAAGATTGATATGAAAGGTATATACCTAATCCTTCTACAACTGCAAGAACAATTGTTAAGTATTTTGTATATCGATTCATTTTTTGTCTTCCTTCTTCTCCACCTTCTTTTGCTAAACGTTCTAGCGCTGGAATTACCATAGCTAACAATTGGATTACAATTGATGCTGTAATATATGGGCTAATTGTCATAGCAAAAACTGAAAATCTAGAAAACGCTCCACCGGAAATAATATTAATTAATCCACCAATTCCATTATCAGACCCCATTGCTTCGTTTAAAGCAAATGTATCAACACCTGGAATAGTAATAAAACAACCTAGTCTGAAAACAACAATTAATACTAAAGTATATAATAGTCTTTTTCTAACTTCTGGTGTTTTTAAGGCATTTTTGATTGTTTTAAACAATTAAATCACCTCTGTCTTTCCACCAACAGCTTCGATTTTTTCTTTTGCTGCTTTTGTAAATCTCTTTGCTTTTACAGTTAATTTTTTCTCTAAATTACCTGTAGCAAGAACAACGATACCGTCGTTTACTTTTGAAATAATACCTTCTGCAAGTAAAGTTTCTGCTGTTACTTCTTCTGCTTTTGATTGATTAAGCATTGTTAAAGTTACTTCTACGTAATCTTTTCTAAAAATGTTTTTAAATCCTCTTTTTGGTAATCTTCTATATAATGGAGTTTGACCACCTTCAAATCCTCTTCTTACTCCACCACCTGATCTTGCTTTTTGTCCTTTATGTCCTTTTCCTGAAGTTTTTCCAAGACCAGAACCAGTTCCACGTCCTACTCTTCTTCTAGATACTTTTTCTTGTGCTGGGCTTAAATCATCTAATTTCATTTTGTGTTTGCACCTCCCTCAATTTTTCTCTGTTTGTTTTATTATAGAATCTCTTCTACTTTCTTTCCTCTTTTTTTAGCAACTTGTTCTACTGTACTCATTTCTGCTAATCCATTAAGTGTTGCATATACAACGTTTCTTGGATTGTTTGTTCCTAATACTTTTGTTCTAATGTCTTTATAACCTGCAAGTTCTAGAACTGGTCTTACGCTACCTCCTGCGATAACTCCAGTACCTGCTGCTGCTGGTTTTAACATAACATTTGCACTACCAAATTTTCCAATATATTCATGAGGAATTGTTGTTCCTACAACTGGAACTGTAATTAAGTTCTTTTTCGCATCTTCAATTGCTTTTTTGATAGCATCTGGAACTTCAGCTGCTTTTCCACTTCCTACACCAACGTGTCCATTCCCGTCTCCTACAACAACAACTGCACTAAAACGGAAAGTTCTACCACCTTTTACAACTTTTGCAACTCTGTTGATTGCAACAACTTTCTCTTTTAATTCTACTTGTGTTTCTTCCATCGGTTTCTATTTTCCCTCCTTTTCATTAATGAATGTAAATGCTTTTGCGTTTACATAAGTTATCTGTAATTTTCTTCACTTCAAACAGCTAACTTAATTTTGTACTTTTAACTTTTCATTCTTCTAAAAAACGCAGTTTTTTAGAAGTTAAGTCCTGCCTCACGTGCAGCTTCTGCTAATTCTTTTACGATACCATGATAGATATATCCTCCTCTATCATATACCACATCTTTTATATTTTTTTCAATTGCACGTTTTGCAATTAAGCTTCCAACTTCTTTTGCAGCTACTTTGTTTGCGTGTTTTTCTTTTACTTCTTTATCTAAAGTAGAAGCACTAACTAATGTAACACCTGCTTCGTCATCAATGATTTGAGCATAGATGTTAGAGTTACTTCTATAAACACATAATCTTGGGCAATCTGCTGTACCACTTATTTTTCTACGTACACGGATATGTCTTCTGGTTCTTTCAAGCTTTCTATCAGTCTTTTTTACCATTTTTTTCTCCTTTCTAAATCTAACAAGTTAGACTTTATTTTTTACCAGCTTTACCTTCTTTACGACGGATAACTTCTTCAGCATATTTAATACCTTTTCCACGATAAACTTCAGGTGGTCTTTTTGTTCTAATAACAGCTGCTGTTTGACCAACTAATTCTTTATCAATTCCTTTTACGATGATTGTATTTGGATTTGGTACATCAAAAGTAACACCTGCTGGAGCTTCCATCTCTACTGGATGAGAATATCCTAAATTCATTACTAATTTTGTTCCTTGTTTTTGTGCTCTATATCCAACACCATTAATTTGTAACTCTCTTTGATATTCTTCTTTTACACCATGAACCATATTATTAATTAAAGTTCTTGTTAAACCATGTAAACTTCTATTAGCTGGTTCATCATCTGGTCTTGTTACTGTAATAACACCATTATCAAGAGTTACTTTCATATTGCTATGTATTTGTCTTTCTAATGTTCCTTTAGGTCCTTTTACTGTAATATTTTGACCATCAATTTTTACTTCTACATCAGCTGGAACAGTAATTGGGCTATTTCCTATTCTTGACATTTTCTTATTTCACCTCTTTCAAAATTCGAAGAATTTTGTATTCTTCACTTTTAACTTTTCACTTTTTAGGTTTTATATTACCTACCAGATATAAGCTAATACTTCTCCACCTATACCTTGTTCTCTTGCTTTTTTGTCTGTCATAATTCCTTTTGATGTTGAAATTAAAGCAATTCCTAAACCATTTAATACTTTTGGTAATTCGTCACTTGATGCGTAAACTCTTAATCCTGGTTTACTAATTCTTTTTAATCCTGCAATAACACGACTACCTTTTTCATCATATTTAATTGTGATACGTATGATTCCTTGATTTTCATTTTCAATTACTTCAAATGCTTTAATATATCCTTCTTCAAATAGAATTTCAGCAATTGCTTTTTTCATATTAGAAGCTGGTATATCAACTGTTTTATGTTTTGAAGTATTGGCATTTCTAATTCTTGTTAACATATCTGCAATTGGATCCGTAATATTCACTTATTATACCTCCTTTTCGTTAATGAATGTAAATGCTTTCGCATTTACATAAGTTATCTGTAATTCGCTTTGCTTCAAACAGCTAACTTAATTTTGTACTTTTAATTCTTCACTTTTCACTCTAGCAATAGCCAGCTTCTACCAACTTGCTTTTTTTACACCTGGAATTTCACCTTCATGAGCTAATTTTCTAAAGCATACACGGCAAATTCCATATTTTCTAATATAAGCATGTGGTCTACCACAAAGTTTGCATCTATTGTATTCTCTTGTTTTGTATTTTTGTGGTCTTTGTTGTTTTATCATCATTGACTTTTTAGCCATATTTTTAATCTCCCTTCTTCTATGCTTTAAAAGGCATTCCTAATAGTGTTAACAACTCTCTTGCTTCTTCATCAGATTTTGCTGTTGTTACAAATATAATATCCATACCTCTTAGTTTGTCGATTTTTTCATATTCGATTTCAGGGAATATTAATTGTTCTTTAATACCCATTGAGTAATTTCCTCTTCCGTCAAAAGAATTTGCAGATACTCCTCTAAAATCTCTAACTCTTGGAAGAGCTACGTTAAATAGTTTGTAAGCAAATTCATACATTTTGTTACTTCTTAAAGTAACTTTGCATCCAATATTTGCTCCTTCTCTTAATTTAAATGCTGCAATTGATTTTCTAGCTTTTGTTACCATTGGTTTTTGTCCAGTAATTTGGCTTAAATCATTCATTGCATTTTCTAATGATTTAGGATTATCTTTTGTATCTCCTAAACCTATATTAATTACGATTTTTTCAAGTTTTGGAACTTGCATAACCGATTTGTAATTGAATTTTTTCATTAATGCTGGAACTACTTCTTTTTCATATTGTTCTCTTAATTTTTCCATCAGTTTTCAAAATCCTCCTTTCTTATTTTAACTTTGTATTACATTTTTTACAAACACGAATTTTTTCGCCTTTTTCTTCTATGTAACCAACTCTTGTTGCTTTTCCACATTTTGGACATACAACATTTACTTTTGAAGAATGGATTGCACATTCTACTGGAATGATTCCACCTTCTTCTCCTTGTTTTCTAGGTTTTACATGTTTTTTACGAATGTTAACACCTTTTACAATGATTTTTTGGGTTTTTGGTATTACTTCTAAAACTTCTCCTGTTTTTCCTTTATCATTTCCAGATAAAACTTTAACAGTATCACCTTTTTTTATTTTCATTTACTTTTTCACCTCTTCTTACCATAATTTTAAGGTTTGTGTTCATTACTTTACCATTGAAGCTACAACTAATTATTTGTACATTCAATTAGCCTAAGGGCTACTCTCATTTACAAATACTAAGTCTTCGCATCTATAATCTGTAACGCTCTAATGTCCACTGGACATTTTCGCAAACAGCTTATAGAACTTCTGGTGCTAATGATAATATTTTCATATATTCTTTTTCTCTTAATTCTCTTGCTACTGGACCAAAGATACGAGTACCTTTTGGATTACCATCATCACGAATAATAACAGCAGCATTTTCATCAAATCTTACATAAGAACCGTCTGCACGTCTTTGTGGTTTCTTAGTTCTTACAACAACTGCTTTTACTACTTCTCCTTTTTTTACAACACCACCTGGTGTAGCACTTTTAACAGAAGCGACAATAACATCTCCAATACCAGCATATTTTCTATATGAACCACCTAAACAACGGATACACATAATTTCTTTTGCACCAGTGTTATCAGCAACTTTTAATATTGATTGTTGTTGTACCATTTTTTTCCCTCCTTATCCTGATTTTATCGGATATCTTCATTTCTTATTTTACGATTGCTTTTTTTGTAATTTCAACAACTCTCCATCTTTTATCTTTTGAAAGTGGACGAGTTTCCATTACTTTTACTTCATCTCCGATTTGGCAAGCATTTTCTTCGTCATGAGCTTTTAATTTATATGTTTTTTTCATGATTTTTGAATAAACATCATGTTTTACATTTGTTTTAACAGCTACCACAACAGTTTTATCCATTTTGTTTGACACAACTGTACCAATCATCACTTTACGAAGATTTCTTTCTTCCATAATTTGTTTTCTCCTTTCTCAAAATTCGAAGAATTTTGTACTTTTCCCTATTCCCTCTTAGTTTCTTACTTTATAAAAGTGATTTAAGAAAAATACATTCTATTTATTAGCATCTGCTAATTCTCTTTGTCTTAATACGGTTTTGATTCTTGCAATGTCTTTTTTAACATCTCTTATTTTTAATGGATTATCTAGTCCGTTTGTTGCATGACTAAATCTCAATTTAAATAATTCTGTTTTTAACTCACTTAACTCTTTTTCTAGTTCTGGTGAAGACATTTCATTTATTTTATTTATCTTCATCAATATCACCACCTATATTTTCAGTTTCTTTTTTAACAAATTTTGTTTTAATTGGTAGTTTGTTTGCTGCAAGTCTCATCGCTTCTCTTGCTAATTCTTCTGGTACACCAGCAATTTCAAATAACACTCTTCCTGGTTTTACAACAGCTACCCAGTATTCTGGAGCTCCTTTACCTTTACCCATACGAGTTTCAGCTGGTTTCTTTGTTACTGGCTTATCTGGGAATAATTTAATCCAAACTTGACCACCTCTTTTAATGTGACGAGTCATTGCAATACGAGCTGCTTCAATTTGGTTTGTTGTAATCCATGCAGCTTCTGTTGCTTGTAATCCATATTCTCCATCAGAAACAAAGTTTCCTCTTGTAGCATATCCTCTATTTCTACCTTTTTGTTGTTTTCTATATTTTGTTCTTTTTGGTATTAGTGGCATTATTTGTCTCCTCCTTCCACTTTCTCTTTTTTCGTTGGAAGAACTTCACCTTTATAAATCCAAACTTTAACACCGATTTTTCCATAAGTTGTATTTGCTTCATAGAATCCATAATCAATATCTGCTCTTAATGTTTGAAGTGGAATAGTTCCTTCTTTATAGAATTCTGTTCTTGCCATATCGGCTCCACCTAATCTTCCAGATACAGATGTTTTAATTCCTAATGCTCCTGCTTTCATTGTTTTTTGCATGCATTGTTTCATTGCACGTCTAAATGAAATTCTTCTTTCTAGTTGAGCACAAATATTTTCTGCTACTAATTGAGCATCTACGTCAATATTTTTTACCTCAACAATATTTAAATTAACTTCTTTTCCGATCATTTTTTGTAAGTCATTTTTTAAACTTTCAGCTAATTGTCCACCTTTTCCAATCACTAGACCAGGTTTTGCTGTATATACGTTTACTTTAACGAATTTAGCTGTTCTTTCAATTTCAATTTTTGAAATACCGCTAACAAATAATTTCTTTTTAACATATTCACGGATTTTATGGTCTTCTACTAAATAATCACTATAGTTTCTTTTATCAGCATACCATTTTGAGTTCCAATCTTTAATAATTCCCACTCTTAATCCATGTGGATGCATTTTTTGTCCCATGCTAAAAATCCTCCTTTCACCTTTATACTTATACTCTTTCTTTCAATACGATTGTAATATGACTAGTTCTTTTTCTTATTCTAACAGCAGAACCTTTTGCTGCTGGTCTTATTCTTTTTAGAGTAGGACCTTGATTTGCACATATTTCAGCAATATATAATTTTTTACTATCCATAGAGTGGTTGTTTTCAGCGTTTGCAATTGCAGATTTTAATAGCTTTTCAATAATTTCTGAAGAAGCTTTTGGTGTAAATTTAACAATTGCTAAAGCTTCAGCTACATCTTTTCCACGAATTAAGTCTGCAACGATTTTTACTTTTCTTGCAGAAATTCTAGCATATCTTAAGGTAGCTTCTGCTGTTTTTACTTCGTCCTTAATTTCTTCCACTTAGATTCCCTCCTTAATTTTATTTCTTAACATTAGATGCTTTTTCTCCTGCATGACCTTTAAAAGTTCTTGTAGGTGCAAATTCACCTAATTTATGTCCAATCATTTCTTCTGTAATATAAATTGGCACATGTTTTCTTCCATCATGAACAGCAATTGTGTGTCCAACAAATTGTGGGTAGATTGTAGATGCTCTTGACCATGTCTTTAAAACATCTTTTTTTCCTGTTTCATTCATTGCTTCTACTCTTTTTAAAAGTTCAGGTGCAACAAATGGTTTTTTCTTGCTTGATCTTGACATTAATTTTTTCCTCCTTCTTTTCTAAGGTAGTTAACTAACAGCTAACTTTACTTACGTCTCTTAACAATAAATTTGTTAGAAAGTTTATTTTTCTTTCTTGTTTTGTATCCAAGTGCTGGTTTACCCCAAGGAGTAAGTGGTCCTGGACGTCCAACTGGTGCTCTACCTTCACCACCACCATGAGGGTGATCTACTGGGTTCATAACAGAACCTCTAACAGTAGGGCGAATTCCCATATGTCTTGTTCTACCAGCTTTACCTAGTTTTACATTTTCATGATCTGTATTTCCAACAGTTCCAATGGTTGCTCTACATCTTGTCATAACTAATCTCATTTCTCCAGAAGGTAATCTTACATGAGCATATTTTCCTTCTTTTGCCATAAGTTGTGCACTTTGTCCTGCACTTCTTACCATTTTTCCACCTTGACCTGGGTTTAATTCGATATTATGAATTAATGTACCAACTGGAATGCTTTCAATTGGCATACAGTTTCCTGGTTTAATATCAGCTTTTGCTCCTGATACTACTTTATCTCCATCTGTTAATCCTACTGGAGCTAAAATGTATCTTCTTTCTCCATCTTCATATTCAACTAATGCGATGTTAGCACTTCTGTTTGGATCATATTCGATACCAATAACAGTTGCACTCATATCATCTTTGTTACGTTTAAAATCAATTATTCTGTATTTTTGTCTGTTACCTCCACCTTGATGACGAACTGTAATTCTACCATATGAGTTTCTTCCTGCTTTTTCTTTCTTTTTAGCAAGTAAAGATTTTTCAGGAGTCTTTTTGGTAATTTCGTCAAATGTTGAAACAGTCATGTTTCTTCTAGAAGGTGTATAAGGTCTAAAATGTTTCATTGCCATTTTTTTATCTCTCCTTTTAATATTTATTTTCCTGGTTATTTCCAGATATTTTTAAGGGTTTTATGCTCCCATAAATTCTTCGATGGAATCTTTATATTTTTTAGAAACTTTTACTTCTTTTCCACCTTTTGTTAGATATTTCATATCATTTGGATTTGTTTCAATTGTAACAATTGCTTTTTTCCAATCTGGTGTTTTTCCAGTATGAACTCCAACTCTTTTTTCTTTTCCTTTAACAGTAATTGTGTTTACATTAATAACTTTTACATCAAAAAGTTTTTCTACAGCTCTTGCTATATCAACTTTTGTTGCTTTCTTATTTACTTTAAAGGTATACTTTCCGTCTTGTAATCCATCATTACTTTTTTCTGTAATGATTGGTTTTATAATAATATCTTCTGGTCTCATCCTAAGCGTACACCTCCTCTAATTTTTTAACAGTATCAAGAGTAATAACAAGATTTTTGTATTTTAATAAATCATATACATTAATTGTATTTACTAAACTTGTTTTAACTCCTTCAATGTTTCTTGCTGATTTTTGTACGTTTTCATTTCTTTCTGGTAATACGATTAATGTTTTTCCTTCAACTTTTAAGTTTGTTAAAGCGTTAACCATATTTTTTGTTTTAATCTCATTGAAAGGTAAGCTATCAACAACTGTTAATTGGTTTTCTAATACTTTAGAACTTAACACTGAACGAATTGCTAATCTTCTTTCTTTTTTATTTACTCTGTATTTGTATGAACGTGGTTTTGGACCTAAGGCAATACCTCCACCTACCCAATGAGGAGCACGAATACTACCTTGTCTTGCACGACCTGTTCCTTTTTGTCTCCAAGGTTTTCTACCACCACCAGATACTTCTGATCTTGTTTTAGTGCTTTGTGTACCTTGTCTTTGGTTAGCTAAATAATTAACAAGTACACTATGTACAATTGCTTCATTTGGTTCAATTCCAAAAATTTCTTCTTTTAATTCTACATCGCTAACCTTTTTACCTTCTATATTATATACATCTATTTTAGGCATTTTCTAAATCCTCCTTCCTCTCTATTTCGCAAGCTTTACAGCTTCTCTAATTTTTAGTAATGATCCTTTTGCTCCTGGAACACTACCTTTTACTAAAATTACGTTTTTATCTAAGTCTACTCTTACAACATCTAAGTTTTGTATTGTAACAGTTTGAACACCCATATGTCCTGGAAGTTTTTTACCTTTAAATACTCTACCTGGTGTTGATGTTGGTCCCATTGAACCTGGTCTTCTGTGATACATAGAACCATGTCCCATTGGTCCTCTTGATTGTCCATGACGTTTAATAACACCTTGGAAACCTTTTCCTTTTGTTGTTCCTTGAACATCTATTTTTTCTCCAGCCACGAATACATCTGCTTTTACTTCGTCTCCAACTTTTACATCTACTGAGTCTACTCTAAATTCTCTTAAATGTTTTTTGTTTTGGATTCCTGCTTTTGCAAAATGTCCTTTTTCTGGTTTGTTCATATGTTTTTCTTTTACATCTCCGAAACCTAATTGTACAGCTGTGTAACCATCTGTTTCGTTTGTTTTAACTTGTGCTACTACACAAGGTCCTGCTTGGATTGCTGTTACTGGAATAACAGTTCCTTTTTCATCGAAAATTTGGGTCATTCCAATTTTCTTTCCGATTATTGCTTTCATTAAATTTTCCTCCTAACTATTGGCTAACTTTTGCTAGCATGGTTTTTGTTTGTGGGCACAGTAGTGTCTGTCTTTTTAGAATTTCCGCAAATGGTGCCTCTACATTGCGGTATTTTTTTTACAGACTATAATTTGATTTCGATTTCAACACCAGCTGGTAATTCTAATTTCATTAGATTGTCAACTGTTTTTTGTGTTGGATACAAAATGTCGATAACTCTTTTATGTGTTCTCATTTCAAATTGTTCTCTTGAATCTTTGTATTTGTGAGGACAACGTAAAATTGTTACAACTTCTTTTTGTGTAGGTAATGGAATAGGACCTGAAACTTTAGCTCCTGTTCTTTTAGCAGTATCTACTATTTTTTCAGCAGACTGATCTAAAACAACATGATCATAAGCTTTTAATCTTATTCTGATTTTCTCGCTTCCTACCATTTGATTTGTTGTTGCCATAAGTATTTTCCCTCCTTAAAATATAATTGTACCTTGGCAAGTTTTAAACGCACCCTGGTGTTTCTTTTATCACCATATAAAAACCCAAGTTTTTGCATGACTTTCTTGGGATAAGTGCTATTCTTACCGCCCGGTCTAAGCCAAGACATACTCCATGGAAGTTCCCTCCACCCTTACGGATGTAGCCACATTCCACTTCATCGCAAATCTACATGCTTATCTATTATACAATGCTTATAACGCTATGTCAACATATTTTTCCAATTTTGTTACATTTTTGTAATTTTTATTTTTAATATTAGAAATTATAATCTTAATTTCCCTATTCCCTATGCTTTCCACTTCTTTCCCTTCAAAATTTGCATTTAACTTGCTTTTGTGGTATAATTGATTACATAAAATATATGTATAAGGAGATTTACCATGACCAAACATTTCTCTAACTCAAAAGTAGTACGGTATGCCGATGTACCAAAGATTTTAACCCAATTAGATTCACTGAAGAAAAGTGGCGAGCTATCGCGAAACGTGAAGCCTCTCTTTCAGCCTTCTAGTGAATGCGGAAAGCGTGAAATCGAGTTTACTTTAGAAACTACTGATTATGCTGAATTTATAAAAATGGGTACGATTTTCTTTGAACCAAATCTTTAATAATCTACTAGCGATTCTTCGTATATCGAAGAATCGCTTTTCTTTTTCTATTGATAATTTTCCATTTTATTCATATAATACTATTAGTTAGAAAGGAGATTTTTATGTTTGATGAAAAGATTAATTTATTAAAGGAAGATATTGTTCGTTCAACATGTGATTTAATTAGAATTCCGAGTGTATTATCTACTTCTTCTAATCCATCCATGCCATTTGGTGAAAATTGTAATAAGGCATTGGAACATATATTAGAATTAGGGAAACAGTTAGGATTCCGTACAAAAAATGTAGATGGTTATTGTGGTTACATTGAATTTGGTGAAGGAAACGATATTCTTGGTATTATTGGACATTTAGATGTTGTGCCTGAAGGAGAAAACTGGACATATCCCCCATTTAGTGCAACCATTGCAAATGGTAATATTTACGGACGTGGTGCCATTGATGATAAAGGTCCTGTTATTGCTAGCCTCTATGCCATGAAGATTGTTATGGATAATTGTAACGTAAATAAAAGAGTTCGTCTTATTTTAGGATTAAATGAAGAAAACGATTGGAAATGTATTGAGTATTATAAAAAACATGAAGAAACACCTTCTTTTGGTTTTAGTCCTGACGCTGATTTTCCTTGCATTTATGCCGAAAAAGCATTATTAACTACTTACTTATCTATCCCTTATGATGCAAACGATAAAATAAACATTATTGATATTGACTGTAACAATAATGCGATTAATGTTGTTCCTAAACTTTGTAAACTCACTTTATCTGTGGAGCATTCTATTTCTACAGATACTGTTGTTCACAATTTAGAAACAATTGTGAATAGTAATTCCTTTCAAATAGATATAAAAAAAGAAAACCATACGATTATTCTGACTTCTTACGGAATTAGTGCACACGCAGCTCATCCAGACTTAGGGAAAAATGCTATTTCGCCAATTTTAGTGGTATTATATGAGTTATTTAACATGTATTCTATTCAAAATGAATTAATAGACTACTGTTATCAAAATATCGGTTTAGAACATAATGGAAAAAAATTAGGAATTAATGTAGAAGATGAATCTGGAGCTCTTAGCTTAAATGTTGCTCAGTTTGATTTAAAAGATAACAAATTAGTTATTGGAATGAACTTACGAATTCCAATTCACACTACTATTGATACCATAAAAGAAGCATTCACCTCTTCTGTTACCTCTTCTATCCATGTTCAATTTTCTGGAGAAAAGAAAGCTTTGTATGTTTCAAAAGAAAATTGGTTAATTAAAACCCTTTGTGATGTGTTTCAAAAAGAAACAGGATTAGATGCAACTCCAATTGCGATTGGCGGTGCAACATATGCAAGAGCATTCCCAAATTTCGTATCCTTTGGCGCAAATATGCCTGGAGATAAAGATATGTGTCATCAAGTAGATGAATTTATTTCTATTGATAATTTAATACTAAGTACAAAAATATATGCAAATGCTATCTATGAATTAAGCAAAAGATGATTTTTACCCCCGTCCCTAAAATCATCTAACAAAAAATGACCCATTAAGGGTCATTTTCATTTTTATATTATTCTGCTGATTCTTCTGCTTCTTCAGCATCTGGAGCATCATAAGCTTCTAATATAGCAGCTTGGATTTTCTCTCTTGTTTCAGCATTGATTGGATGAGCTATATCTTTGAAATCTCCGTTTGGAGTTTTTCTACTTGGCATAGCTATAAATAATCCATTTTGGCTTTCGATAACTTTGATATCGTGTACAACGAATTCATTATCGAATGTTACAGAAGCAACAGCTTTCATTCTGTTCTCTGAATTTACTTTTCTTAAACGTACATCTGTAATTTGCATTTTGCGCACCTCTTTCTCAAGTTTAATATATTTGTACAATCTATGTACAGATATATTATTCGTCATAAATAACTTTTTTCCTTCTTAATTTTACAAAAAATAGAAATTTTTTTTATTTATTTTCTTTCTTTCTCTGATAGGATACATATTTTTAACACTTTTTATGCATAATACATAAAATAATATTGAAAAAAAACCAGTTACAGTATATAATTTATCTGTTATAAATGATATACTAGTAAATGAAAATATAAAGGGGCGAATTTTTTTGGCAAATATTGATAATATAAAAAAATATAAACACGTACATATGCTTGGAATTGGTGGCGTTAGCATGAGCGGTATTGCTGAAATCTTACATAACTGGGATTTTAACGTTACTGGTTCAGATGCTTCTCAATCGGAAATTACAAATAAACTAATCAGTAATGGAATTAGTGTTACGATAGGACATGATTTTGAAAATTTAAAAAAGGCGGATGCTGTTGTTTATACAGCAGCAATTCATGAAAGTGACCCAGAAATGGTTCTTGCACATGAACTTGGTATTCCTATGATTGAACGTTGTGACTTTTTAGGAGAATTAACAAAGGCTTTTTCGGATACCATTGGTGTATCTGGCACTCATGGAAAAACAACCACTACTTCTATGGTGTCTGTTTGTTTCTTAAAAGCTGGTAAAGACCCTAACATTCAAGTTGGTGGAATTTTAAAACAAATTGATGGAAATTACCGAATTGGAAATAGTGATTATTTTATTATTGAAGCTTGTGAATATGTAGAAAGTTTCTTAAAATTTAGACCAAAAGCAGAAATTATTTTAAATATCGATAATGACCATTTAGATTATTTTAAGACATTTGATAATATTAAGAATGCTTTTGTAAAATATGTAAAACTATTGCCAGAAGATGGCTTCTTAGTGTTAAATGCAGATGATAAAAACTGTTTGGATTTAGCAAAATATACTGCTTCTTCTTACGTAACATATGGTATTGAAAATAAAGATGCTAATTTTACAGCTGATAACATCTTGTTTGATGATAATGGTTTTGCTGAATTTGATGTATATAAAAATAAAGCATTTTTTGAACATATCAAACTATCGGTTGCAGGGCTTCATAATGTGTTAAATGCACTTAGTTGTATTAGTTTATGTGACCATTATGGAATTTCAAGTAGTGACATGAAAGATGCTTTAGTAGAATTTACAGGGGCTCATAGAAGATTAGAATATAAAGGTTCTTATAATGACATTACGGTTTTGGATGATTATGCTCATCATCCAACAGAAATTAAAGCAACTTGTAATGCATTAAATAATAAAAAGTTTCATGAGTCTTGGGTCATCTTCCAACCTCATACGTATAGTAGAACTAAGAATTTATTAGACGAATTTGCAAGTGCACTTTCTCAGTTTGACCATGTTATTATTGCTGATATTTATGCGGCAAGAGAATCAAACACTTATGGAGTTTCTTCAAAAGACATTGTAGACCGCATTAATTCTACAAGAAGCTCAAACCATTGTGAATATATTTCAGACTTTAACGATATTGTTTCTTATATAAAGAAAAACGCAAAACCACATGATATTATTTTAACCCTAGGTGCTGGTAATGTAACAGACTTAGGTCCTATGATATTAGAGAAGTAGAGTTTACTCTACTTCTCTTGCTTGTTTTATCATAAGGTCTGCAAATACAGCATAACCTGCTCCTGGGTCGCCTACTAATACATGTGTTAGTGCTCCTATTACTTTATTGTTTTGAATAACTGGGCTTCCACTCATTCCTTGGATAATTCCTCCTGTTTTTTCTAGTAGTTCCTTATCTGTTACTTTTACTAACATACTCTTGTTATTTTCATTATTATTTCGGTAAATCTTCTCAATTTCTATTTCGTATTCTTTCTTTTTACCATCTTCTAAGGTACAAATAATACTTGCTTTTCCTTCTTTTATTTCATCACGTGAGGCAACTTCCATGGCGTCATTTACATTAATGTTTAGGCTTGTGGTATTACTTAGCGTTCCAAAAACGCCAAAATCGGTATTTTTGGATATTTGTCCAATGACTGTACTATTTTCAATAGAACCTTGGATTTTACCTGGATTTCCTTTTTTTCCTTTTGTAATGGAAATGATTTTTGTGGTTACAAAGTCTCCTTTTGCTATTTGTAATAGTTTTCCTGTATCAACATCTTGAATACCATGGCCTAATGCTGCAAAAGTTTTGGTTGCTGGTTCGTAAAAACTAACAGTTCCAACTCCTGCTGCTGCATCTCTTACCCATAGTCCTAATTTGTAGTTATCATCTGTTCCTTTAGCAGGTATAATGCTTGTTTGTAACGTTGTTTCTTCTCTTATATAATCTACCGTTACTTTATTTCCTTTAGATGCATTTACTTGGTTAATTAAATCTGCAGTACATGTTACTGTGTTTTGGTTAATAGCAATAATTCTATCTCCTTCTTCAATTCCACAATTTTCATATGGCTTATATCGTGTATTGTTGTCTCCTTCAATTTCTCCCATTCCTACCACTAATACACCGACTTGTATATAATTTTAATCCTACGGCATTCCCTAATGGAACTACATATGTTTTCGGAATTACATTTACACTAATATCCTTTAATGGAATGGCTCCAAACAAATTTAATGTGTAATCAACTCTTCCTATTTTATTAGTAGTATCTCCTAAATTACTAGAAACTTGAATTGCACCATAATTTTCTTGGTTTTTGGTTATACTAACACCAAGAAGTGTTTTAATGTTATAATTTTCGCCCTCAAATAGCATAATGCTTTTGGGAATCGATGTGATGTTTGCTACATACATAAGTAATAATATTAAAAAACTAATCATAAATATTTTTCGAAATGTCTTCATTTTGACCTCCGTTATTTTTATTTATGATTAGTCTTTCCATTTTTTTATATTTCAAACATGTTATTATTTTGTATATTTTATCATTTTGGTAATTTTATCTAATTCGTAACGTTCTTTTGCTAGTGCGTGGTAGTATTCTTTTAATACTATTGAAGATAATTCTTCTAATGAAATATCTTCATCTAAAGAATTGACAATACAAGTATAACATGCATATTCCTTACGTGTATACGTATATTTTGTTTTATCCTCTACATCTGGTAATTTTCTAAAATCAATACTCTTGTAACCTGTAAGTCCACTTCCATTTCTTACATTATTAGCAAGTACTGGACAATTAATTCTATGATATGTATTAGTATTATCAACAAAATAAATTGAATTTGGATTAATGTATTGTTTATTTTGTGTACTTGTTACAATAGTATAATTGTTATAAATTTTCGTTCCTACTGGCATTCCTTCCATAAAGCTTATCATATTGACATTGGTTAATATTTTCTCCCAATCATCTTCTGTTAAAATTGGCATTTTAAAATTCGAATGTGTTCCTAAGCTTGGAGAATGTTCGTTATATACTTTAATCGCATTGTTTAGGTTTTCTTGAATCGATAATCTCATAATCGTTCTTTTATGTTGTACAAAATCAGATGCTCTATCTTCTGGATCATTGGTAGATGAAATTTTTAAAATTTCTCGATTATCATTTATAAATTCTGGATAAAACTCTCTATATGCTTTTCCATCACTTCTAATAGCATTATGAGGAGTTACAATACCAGAAACCTTTGCTATGACCCAATTTGTAAAATCATATGCTTCTTGATAATATTTCTTTGCACTATCGTCTTGGTTCAATATAAGATTATCTCCACCTTTTAATCTGTATTCTACTACATTGCCATTATGAACTACCAATGCATTCCTATCAATTAAATAACCTGAATACGATTCATATTTGCCATTTACATATCCATAAATTGTTACATAATTATCTAATGAATAATTTACCACAATATCACTATTTCCTGTTTTGTATCTTCCCGTATAATGAATATATGGTTTTAAAATATGTTCATATCCCGTTTTTTGTTCTCCGTTTACTTCGTAATTATATTCATGTGGTGAATAAATATAATAGCCATCATATAAAGTAAATACGAGTGCTGGTATGTATGGCATAACCGAGTTTGAACTTGCTCCAGACATACCAAATTTGGTCGCAAGTGATGTTGAAAATGTATTGATTGCGGCTTTAATATCTCTTCTTACTGAGTCTGCATTAGTGGAATATTTATTACTAATGGTATTTAGCTCAAATGCAGCAATTGCATCATGTGTTGCGCCCATTAAGGCGGTATCATATTTTTGCATCTTTAAAACCGTATCCATCTGAATTCCAATATATGCAGATAAAATTAAGGTGACGGGTATTATAATTATTGAAAATATAACTGTCATGTTTTGTAATTTCATATCTTATCACCCTCACCTTATCTTAAAATAACTTTATTTAATTATCAGTCCACTACAAATTTACTATTTTTCGCTTCCGTTTGCCATAACAACTCCTGAATGGGAAGCAGATATTTTATATGTATCATTTCCACTAATACTATAAAAGAAGTTTTTTAACATTTGACCAATCGTTGTATTGGTATTTTTTACATTAACTGCTACAATGTCTCCTTCTTTTAATTTCATTGTTTTTGTTTTACTATTGTCTATTTTTTCTAAAATTTGTGAAGTATATTCTGAATAATAAAGATTCTCTCCTATTTTATCTCCACTTGTAATTGCTGTTTTCTTCCCTGGATTTTCATCCAATACTTTTACTTCAATTTCTACATCATAACTATTTCCTGTTGCTGCTAATGTTTGTACATAAGAATCATAGTTTGTTTGTGTAATTTTTCCAGTTTGGCGAACATTGTCTACAAATTCTACAGTTGCTGTTTGTGCACTCATTTGTGCAATGTCATCATTTCTTTCGGATATCGTCATAAGTGGAAACACAAACATTAATATAGCAGCTAAAAAAATTGCTACAATTGTAATTAATGTATCACCCATTTTCATTCCTCCTTTTTATCTTTCTTGCATAATATAGATAATTTCTAATTTTTTATTGCCTCGTATTGTTTCGATTGAGTCATTTCCATCGGTTAGTGTTTCTCCACTTGTTGCAATTTCAATAAATTTTTCTTTAAATTCTCTGTCTTTATATTGCTTCAAGTTTTTTCCATAGTATGTTATTTGATAGGACCCATAATTTTTTACATAATTTCCACCATTCAAATCCGCTTGAATTCTTTTAACAGTATCGGTATCTGGTTCTCCTACCCATGGTGCTACTATATTAACAGTACTTACATCTGTTTTTCCATGATATAATAATCTGTTAGCATTATTAACAATCGTTTTATTGGTTCCAATATAATCCATAATATTAACATTGGTTCTCAATTCTTTGTTAACTACAGATTGCACTTGTTGCAATCTTGTCTCTACATTTGAATATGCTTGTCTTGCTTCTTTCCCAATTTGTGTATTTTCTGGTTTATTTTGAATATTTTTAATTGTCTCATTCCAGTTTTGCATAAAACCTTCTGTATAAAGGTCATAACGTACAATTGGTGTACCATCTGTATCAAATATGGTTACAGCATATTGCTCTTTTGCGTAACGATGTATGGTAGGAAGCATTGTTTCAAAGCTCACAATTCGGTCTACTCTTGTATTATAATCACCTTCGTCGGCATAATCATAAAATGCGGTTTTATCGGTTGCTTTAAAAACTGTATCTGATGTAATCCTTGCTTGCCCTACCACAGAAAAAGTTAGTGTTATGGCAATTGCAAATACTAATAAACCAAAAGCAATCTTAATTGCATCAGCTGCATTTTCCATAACACTCTCCTCCTATTATTTACTATTTCTTGTAATAACAGCTTTGTTTACTAAACCAGCATTTGAATACTCTAATACTACTTTATAAGTTGCACCAGTATTAATGGTTGCTCTATAAGCTGACATTGCATTTGTTTGTAAATCCTCTGATGTAGCTTCAAACTTTTTATCTCCATCAATTGAAACTAATTTTCCTTCTATTTCTTGGTTTGTACTATTATTTGAAATAATATTTGAAATCAATGCTTTTACATTATTTCCGGAAACTTTTTCTCCTTCATATTGGAATGGTTGGTTAAACATTTGCTTTTCTTGTTGGCTCATTTTTGCAATACCTTCTTCTACTCCTCCAATTGCTCCTTGGTATACCATCATTCCTACACCAATTAATAAAATACAGATTAAAATTGCTCCTGCGATTAATAACGCTTTTGATGCATTCTCCATAATCTTTTCCTCCTTTGAATATCTTTATTTTTATATAAACTTAGATTAATTTTTAATCTAAAAGTTAATAACGTTTCCTATTCTTCAATCTGTTCAAATACAACTTTTGCAACTCGTTTGGTTTGTTCGTGGTATTCTATACTAGTGCATTTAAACAAAATCAAATTGAAGTTTTTTACAAATCCTTCGGTTCCCACTTTTTGTATGGTCTCCATTTGATATGTTTTTAAGTCTTTTTCATTTTGTAGTTTAATTTCGATTTTAACGGAATTGGTTTCATTTTCAATAAAGAATCCTTTTTCGTCTTGTTTTACTTCGTTTTTTAAGTTTTCGTTTGTTGCTTTATTAATAAGACTTGCTACTTGTGTTCCAAAGACTTGTCCTTCTTTATATTTTTCGTATTCCGCATTTTCTTTTTGTATTACCATTAAATTTTCTTTGTTTTGTGTAAGTGAAACACTTACAATTAGTATGATTGTTAAAAATAAAATGCCAAATACAATTACTGTTTTTTTCATGAAAAAGCTTCCTTTCTCATTATACTATTTTTTCTTTATTTTTTCAACTTTTATTATCGTTTTTTTAACACGATTTGATTGACTTTTCCTGTATCTTTATCATAGTTCATTTGTGTACATGTAAAATATTGTATTTCACTTATTGCTCCCCCTTCAGAGGTTTTCGTTGAATATGTTTTAATAAATTCATACGCTGTTTCATCATCTAACTTATGTGCGTTTTGGTATGATGCTGATACTCCTGTAATTTTTACTTGTATTTTTATCATGCCCATTTGCTCATTATACTGTTTTGCTGCATTTCCCATTGTTATAATATCTTGTGCTGTTATCTTATCTTTTTTTCCGTCTTGCTTATATGGTTCAAATTGTGCATTAAATTCACTTACCATTTTCGTCTGAATGTTTTTATCTACCGTATCGGAAAATGTTCCCATTGCACGAAATGCAAATATCATAAGAGTTAACAAGATGACACCTAATAATACTTCTGCTGATATAATTAACGCTTTTGATGCATTTTCCATCTCGTATTTCCTCCTTTTAATAGTCTATTTCATAATTGTTCATTTTTCTTTCTATAAATTTCATATAGTTTACTCTTCCTGTTGTTTTATGATATTTCACTTCTACACAATCAAATATTCTTCTTTTAAAATCGTTAAACGCATCTGTACTTTGCTTTATTTCATTTATTGAATTTTGATTATAGGTTTGTCCAACTTTAAACGTAACATTATCTACTTTCTCATTTTTTCCAGTTGCATTGTCTTTTTTATAAACAAATCCTTCTTTCATTTCAAACTCTACTGTCATCATATAATTTGGCTCTGTCTTTTCATATTTTTTATTATTATCTAATACTTTATTTACAACAGAAATCACTTCTGTTCCTCGTAATAGTTTCTTATGATATGCTTCATATTGTTTATTAAAAACTTCTAACTGTTCTGCCTCTTGTTCTTTTTCATCTTCTGTAAAGTAGCTATTCATGCTGCCAAAACTATACACAAGAAGTGCAATAATCAGTAAAGCAATTAAGATTCCACCTGCCATTAGTAACGCTTTTGATGCATTCTCCATCCCTTTGTTCCTCCTTACTACATTGTTTTCGACATAGTATCAAATGCAGATGTCATACTTAACATACCAATTACAACCAATGGAACAATTAAGTATCCTACAAATAAACATACCATCGGTGCAAATCCAATTACTTTTCCTATCATTCCTTTTCTAGAAATTAGTCTTTCATTTGATTCTTTTCTTTTTTCTTGGTAATATGCTCTTTCGGTATCTAGTTCATCAAATGCATCTCGAATTGGAATTTTCTCTACTGCTGCTTGTAAGCTTTCGATAATACGAATTAATTGTGTATAAGATACATCATTTTTTAATTCCTCTAATGCTTCCCAAGCACCAGATTCATAGTTATTTACACATCTCGTAATTGGCTCTTTAAAAATATTGGCATATCTTTCTAACCATTCTAATATCATTTCTACATTAACTCTCTCAATTTTCATTAACATCAGGATAATTGTTTGGAACTGCATTACTTCATCTTCCATATCCAGTTGTCTCATTTTTACTTGGAACATTAATACCCAAATTGGTGCCATATATCCAATAAATGCAAATACTAATGATAATAGCATTTCAAACCATTGGAAATATTCGCCGTTTACTACTTTTAATTTTACTAAAATAGCTTCTGCTTCTGTTTCAATTTCTTTATCGGTTGCCTCTTCATAATAAGGTGAATGTCTCATTGCATTTTCTATTTGCTTTTGTGTGGTATCGGTTTTTCCTTTAAAATGATTTAAGAAATAGTTGTGTTTTTCAGTTGTTTTCATTGCCTTTTTCTCATCAATTTCAGACATTTGTCCTAAAATATTATAATCTGTTGTTGGTTGTTCATATATGTACTGAACTGAAATTCTATGTAACTGATAAAACATAAATACTGATACTACACATGTTGATATTGCCAATATAATACGATTTACATATAACCATTCGATTTTTGTTTTTGATGCAGCATCCTTTAAAAGTCCTGTTATCTTTCTATGGTCTTTTGTTCCTTGTTTTGGCATTAGTAAATCAACTAACTTTTTAAATAATCTATTTTTGTATAATTTTGCTTGCCATGGATTTTCTGTGTTTTTCATATTGGCATTAGTAGACGAATTGTCTTTTACTTTTCGAATTAAGATATAACAAATAAATGTTAATATTAAAATTAGAGTTTGAACAATTAGTCCACCTTTTCCATCATAAAATTGGCTTGTAAAACTAAATTGTGATACTGCCCAATTTTTTACAGGTTCAATAAATAACATTGGTACTGCTGAGATAACAGATAAGCTTTGAAATACATAGTCTAGTTTGTCTCTTTTTAAAATTTCAATCTGCATTTCTTGTGTAATATTATTTAAGTTCTTTAAATATAATGATGCTCCATTTTGGTCTTTTCTATCTCCAAATTCTCTTGTTAAATAAGAGATTCCTGCAAATTCTTTTAAGTAACTATTTGGTGCAATATCATAATATTTTTCAAGTTCTGCTTCTGGGTCATCTGATATTAATACTTCATATATCTTTTCTGCCTGGCGAGAAACCTCTACTTCATCATCTTGTGATACTTGGTAAATAGCTTCTTCTACCATGTTGCACTCATGATAAGCATGTCTAATTTCTGCAAAAAAATCAATCTGTTGTTTTAATAACTTGTTATCAATTTTATCAACCATACCATCAATTAAGGTTTCTATCATAAAGATTTCAAAGATTAATAAAATTGACATTAATAATGTATTTTGCTTTGCAAAAGCAATAATTACCATTGTTAATGGAAAAATGATTAACAGTGCATTCGTTAAGATTTTAGCGCTTTGGCGTCTAGTTAAATACTCATCTTCAATATTGATAATCTCAAGTCTTCTTCTTAACTTAATTAAATATCGTTTAATTCCTGGTATTTTAATATACACCATGTATAATTTTTGATAAATAATATCAGCAGAAAACCCTTTTGTCTCAACACCTGCTTTTAAGGCTATTGCTTGTTTTACATCGCTACGATTCATTCTCTTCATTAGAATAATGTAAGCAATAATAACAATAACAAACAATCCTGCTATTCCTAATAGTCCATATAACATAAACTCATTTGACATTTTAACGTTTGCACCTCCTTTCAAAATTCGAAGAATTTTGTACTCTTCACTCTTCACTTTTAACTATTCGCTTTTTGTTATTAATTCTATAGCCTTAAGTGTTCTTTGTGATTTTTTATTTGTCGGGGCGATGTGGGCGTCGCCCCCTAATTTCTCCATTCGAGCAAGCACAGTACCTGCCCCCCTATATTTTTTAAACAGTTTGTTTTGGTTTTCTACCTCTTTTAGTTGGAGCTTTTCCTTGTGCTGCACTCACTGTTACTCCCCAATTCTCTTCTACGAATTTATCGAATGCTTCCATATCTGTTTCATCCATATTTGCTCTCATTTCTTTAATATTTTGATCTGAGATTTTATTGGTTAACACATATTCATCATCAATATATTCCATAATATTTACATATTTATATAATTGTCTATCCGTTACTTTTGTAAAGTAATGAGTTGCATTATCAAAAAATTTATCCATTTTTCCTTCTAATGTTTTTTCTTTTCTATGGTCAAAATTGTATTCATTTTTATCTTCTAATGGAATACATTCTGTTACTCTTTCAATGTATCTTCTTCCTCTAAAGTCTTTTACTAAGTGAATATCAAAGTTTAATACTTGAACTACTTGCTCTTCTGCTGTTCTTTCATCATTAAATACACCAGTTCTTAACATAGAGTTTCTTAATGCTGTTACTAAGTTAGGGAATGTTTTTGCGTGGTGAGTAAATAAGGTGAATTTAGATGCAACTTGGGCTGCTTGTATCATCCAAGATGCTACGGGGTCTGTTGCAACCTCACCAATGATGTTAACAGAACCGTCAGTTTTCTTTTGAACGTCCAAACCTTCTTGTCCAGAAATGGTTTCGGTTTCTCTAAAAGTTAAGATGTTTCTAGTTGGGTAAATTTTCCTTAAGTGTAACTCGAATGCCGTTTCTTGAACCCTTATGTTCATTGTTTCATAAATATTTTCAATCATACCCATAAGCATGGTTGTTTTACCACAACCTTGCTCGCCAGTAAGTGATATAATTCTTGCCCCTTTTACTAAGAATTTTAGTAGGTCAATTGCTTTATCTTTTCCTGGGAAAACAATTAGTTGTTCTAGTGTCGCACGTTTTACGTCGAATTTTCTTACGAAAAATGCCCATGTTTCTGAGAAAGATGGTCTTACTACAACAACACGAGAACCGTCTTTCATTTCATTAATTTTATAACCGTTAGTATCAGATAATTGTCCTGGGTTATTATATTTATAAATATTTTGACATACTCTTTTTAATTCGCTTTCTGTTCCAAAAGAAAGGAACGCTAAACGAATCGATTTACCTTGGAAGAAAATCCAAATACTATCACATGCACGTGGTACTTTATTTTCTAATACTTGGTCTAAATAATCTCCATCAGTTTGTGCTACTTGTGAAAGAAAAGACTCTGGAAGTCCAGATACACCGCCTGATACTCCATCAATATTCATGTCTCTTACTTCATCAATCGTACTATATCCTTTGTAATGTTGATAAATTCTTTGCACAACAACATTTAGTTTATCTGCAAAAGATATTACTAATTGTTCTTTTTCGAAAATATCACTAATTTCATCTCCTGTTATCACATAAGATGGTTTTGTTTCTCCTGATATGTATTTTAAAACAGCTAAGTTGTATTTTTTAATTAGTTGTGTTAAGGCTTCATAGCCAAATTCTTTTTTATACATATAAATTAGAATGTCAAATTTATCTTGGTCTGTTAATAAAGATGGTATATCAAACGGAATAGCTTTTGATATATTGGTTTCATCCACTCCATATTCTTTTAATAATAAGTCATAGATTAATTCTTTTACATATTTTTTGTCGTTTACATCTCCATAGGTACATCCTTTTAATGCTTTTTTTAGTTCATATTTCTTCTTTTTTCTTCTTTTTAATTCTTCTTCTGAAAGACCTATATCATATAAATTTATCTTTGTAATTTCATCTAGTCTTCTTTTAACAAATTCTGTCATTTTCTCTAAGGTATATGTCTTGTCATCTAATTCTATTTCTTGTTCTACTTTTTGCTCTTTCTTTTTTGTAATTGAACGCATAAGAATCATAACGAATCCTAATAGTACAACAACAATTAAGATAAAATTGATTAGCATAAAGGTCCTCCTCCTTTGTTTTACATCCTCATTTGTAATTCTTGCATTTTGTATATTAATTTTTCTACTGCTTCTTTTGTAGCTTTTACAAACCTTGCATTTCGGTCTACTTCATCTACTTTTCGAATTTTTAAAAATAAATCAGCAACACTTTCTTCACTTGATGCTTCAAAATATAATGTATTATATGGAATTGATAAAATATTTTCTTTAATTCCTGTATATCTTGAAATGTTTTTAATGCTATATTTTGAATGACTATCAAATCTTCCTATATTTAAGATTAAATTATTTGGCTTATATGCTTTTTTTGTACGAATTAATTCATTAAAATCATTAATCATTTCAATTTTCTGTTCTACATTAACAACAATAACATCTGATATTTTCAAAATTTGTTTTATCATATCATCTTCTAAGCCTTTGTCTAAGTCAACAAACACCATATCGTAAAATTTACTAGCATTATAAATAATATCTCTGTACTTATCTTTTATTTTTAAATATTCTTCTTTTGTTGGTCTATCACTTACTTCTTTATAGCCGTATAATACTTCCAAACGGTTTTTATAAACAACATGTGTATAGTTTTGAATCGTATCTGGCGTCATTCTACTGCTATATGCCATTTTTGCTAGTCCTTCAATTCCATTATCAACTGTCATACCAGGATTTTGCATTAATTTTTTTAACAGTGTTTTGTTTTTATCCATTGCACCAAAACATAACTCTAATGTGTTGTCATTGTATTTTGTTGATATCATCAAAATTTTATATTCATGTTCAATTGCCATACTTGTTGCAATTGCTGCAAGGGACATTGTTTGCCCTGTTTGTCTTTTAGTGTTGCTCCAAAATGTTATAATTGGCATATTTTACACTTCCTTTTCTAAAATTTTAAATGCTTTTTTTACTTCAGGTTCTTTATCTTCTCCTAAAATATCAAGTGCAATATAGTATAAACTATCTTTAAACTGTGCACTTAATTTTCGAATTCCTATTTTAGATACTCGTTGGTTTTCAAAAATAACACTTTGATCTCCGTTATCAAAAGGAATATATACTCGATAGTCTTCATTCCATATAGCCTTACTTCCCAATGATACATAGTTCAAATAATCATCTTCTTCTTTTAAAATATTCTTTGAATATAAAATCTTTGTCAATTTAACTGGTTCTTTAAAATTATTAATAATCTCAACACCTTTTTTTAATGAATATAAATCAAAAGATGTTACAAAATAATTTTTCTTACTATGAGCCACATCAAATATTTCAAAATTTTCATTACTATCCACATCAATTAAACAATAATCATATTCTAGTTCTTTTCCTTCTAGAATTCCTAGAAATTTTTTTATTTCTTCAAAATTACTAAATCCTACTGAAACATCAATTCCTTCAAACTCTGTTACATAGGCTTTGGTAGGATTTATAACAGGTACAATATATTTTGCTTTTTGTGTGATTGTATTATCAATTACCATGACTTGTTTTCCTACTGTTGTAAGCACTTTTGCCACATATATAATCAAATCGGTTTTATCATAACTTCCTATAAATCCTATTGTTTCCATATCTTCTCCTTTTTTACATTCCTGCATTTAAAGATTCTAAATACTCTTTTCTTGCTTCTTTTGATTTTGTAATTTCTTGTTCTAAGTTGCTCTCTAAATTAGATTGCGCATCTTGTGAATCAATTGCATTTAATTGTCCATTAATTTCTTGTTCTCTTCTTGGCATCAAATTAGCATATCTAGAAGCTAATGCTTGTCTTGCTTCTTGTATAATGTTTGGATCTGTATTCATTAAGTTAATAACTGTCGAACTTGGTACATATGTTGGTGTAGCATCTGCTTGGTTTCCTGGTTCAACATATCTTGTTGCGTATAATTTTGCTCCTGGCATTTTGTAAGCTTCTACAATTGCATTGGTCATAACTAATGTTTCTTGTTCATACATATCAATCCAAACGGTATCTTCTGAAATTTGTTTAATACGTTTTTTAGAAACAACAATATAATCTTGTCCATTTGCTAATGTTAAACGTATATCAATATAATCATCAATATCTAAGTATTGTGGTAATATAACCATATTATATTGTTGTTCTCTTAAATCTGCTGTTATTTTAGCATCTGATTCGTGAATCATCGATTTTGATAATACAAGTCCTTTTGTTAAATCTAACTTTGCAATGGTATTATCTGTAATGTCATTCATTGTTACATAGTCTGTTGGAACTACATCTTTTAATGCACTTACTTCTACTAAATCACTCATTGTAATATTAGAACCAGATTTAATATCACTTCTTAACGCATATGCTTTTCTTGTATTGGCTGCTGCCTCTTCTATTTGTTTTTTATAATTGGTTGCTTGCATAAAGAAAAATGCAATTCCTATACAACCTATTAATAATCCTATAATAATTCCTATTAACATTGAATTTCTTGCTTTTTTTTGCATTGGGTTTGTTGCCATTTTAAATTCCTCCTTACATGGTTATGACATAATAACACTATTTATTTCATTGTATAACAAATTACAACCAAAAACAACAAGTTTTCGTAGTTGTCATGTAAAAATAATCCTGTTGTAATGTGGTTGTAATATTTATTTTTATTGATTGTTGATATATTGGTTAATTGCTTCTGCTACACCATTTCCATTGTTATCTGAAACAACAATATCACCAATTTGATTTGCAGAAAGCATTGAGTTGCCCATAGCCACACCCAATCCTGCTTTTTCTACCATTTCTTTATCGTTGGCATTATCTCCAATTGCCATTACTTCTTCTTTTGAAATATTTAGTTTCTTTAATAAGTATTCAATGGCTGTCCATTTATTCGTATTTTTTTTAGCAATTTCGGTATAATAATATTCGATTGGTACTTCTTTTGTCCCATCTTTAATAATTTTTCGTGACATATGTTCTATTTCTAATATATCAATTTTAGGTATCATTTTTAGTTTTCGAATAATTCCTTCAAAAATAATTTTATCACTATCGCAAATTGTCATTTTTAAGATTTGTATGTCCTCTTTTTGTTCAACATATTGGTAAGCATCTGATACCACATTAATATTAGTTCTTTTCTCAATTGGTTTTTTACTATTTTCTTTATCATAAAAAAGAGTATTATAATTTAAGTTTTTTGTTAGAACTTCATTGGGTGTATAGATATTATAATAGATACTATTTTCCTCACAAATTTTAATAATATTTAACACTCTTTCTTTTTCCATAAAAGCATCGTATATTACTTCTTCTTTTTGTAAATCATAAATCAAAGTACCATTCCCACAAATCGCATATTCTTCTGCTCCAATTTCTTTTGCAAGTGTTTTTACAGATTGTGGCATTCTTCCGTGAAGCAATTACTATCATACTTCCTTTTCGAGTTGCTTTTCGAATTGCTTCTTTATTCTCATTACTTACTTCTCCATATGAATTTAAAAGAGTTCCATCTAAATCGATTGCAACTAATTTGTACATATTTTTCTCCTTTGTTTTTTATTTTTCTTTTTAATTATACAAATAAAAAAAATTTTTTACAATAAAAATCACAAGATTTTTACATAATCCAAAGAGATTACTAATTTCTAAATGATATATGCTTAAAAGATTGTAACATTTGCATATCTAATTTCTACATCAATTGCACTTTTCAGAATACAATTAACATAGAAATTAGAAAAAATTACCAGTTTATTTTAAAATTTATTGCACATTCTATATAACGAAGAAGCAAGAATGTTTTTTCAAAAATGTAAAATATTTTTTTGCAGGAGGTGAATAAACGATGGCATCAAACAATAGTAATATAAAAGCTGTTCCAGAAGCTATGGACGCTTTAGAAAAATTCAAATATGAAGTAGCAAGCGAAGTAGGTGTTACTTTAAAAGATGGTTACAACGGAAACATCTCAGCTAGAGACGCTGGAAGAATCGGTGGTAACATGGTAAGAAAAATGATTCAACAAGCTGAAAACAACATGATTGGTAAATAGTTTTATTAACTAGATTATCGTAAAATAAGAGTAGGAATATATTTTTTGTTTTTTTACGTAGCAATACATAAAAAGGCAGGAAATGTATTCCTGCCTTTTTTTCTATTATTTCTATTCTGGTTCTACAATACCATAATTTTTTGAATTTTTAAGTTTAAATACAACATTTACTTTGTTGGTATCAACATTGATAAATGTATAGAATACGTCTTGTGGTTTTTCTTGTAGTTTTAAAATAGCATCTTCTACAGACATTGGTTTTGCTTCGTAATAAATGGTTTTTATTACTTCATCTTCTACTTCATGTTTTGTCTCTGCATTTAAAAATTCTTTTTGTTTAATTGAATCTTCTTTGTTCATTTTGTCTCTTTTTGTTTTTGTCTTTCTGATTTGTCCTTCTAAGATATCAATATCTTTATCGATTGCAGCATATAGGTCTTTATGAGCTGTTACTGCTTTATAGGTATCTGCATTTACTGCTACTAGTATTTCTGCAATTTGCTCATTTTTTTCACATTTTAATGTTACTGTTACATCAAAATCTTCTCCAAAATATTTTACTAATCTTTCTACTTTTTTTGCAACATAGTCTTTCATTGCTTCTGTTGCTTGTAAATCTTTTCCTGTTATTTTAATATTCATAACACTCTCTTCCTTTCTTTATTTCATATGTTTCTTTTGTTTGTGGTTTGATTATATACTATATTTCATTTTTTGTAAAGATTCGAAAAAATATTGTATTTTTTTAGGGGTTGCATAATATGCAACTCCTACATTTTTTATATTTATTATTCTTTAATGATTAGAATAAGTCTTCTAATTTATAGTCTTTTTCTAGCTTTTCATTTAAATAAATTTTGGCTATTAATTCCAATTCTTTTATGCAATTAGGGCTAATATTAAAAGAAAATAGTTTTTTTGCTGGTGCAAGTGCAATATAAGAAATCGCATCTTTCGTTGCTCCGAGAAATCTGCATGACACTTTTATCTACTTTTCCACAAATACCACATTTAAAACCGCTATCTTTAAAACTAAAATATAGTAAATCTTCTTTTGTCCCACATTGTTTACAAGAAGATACATGTGGTGCAAACCCTAAAATACACATTAAACGAATTTTAAAAATTGCTAATACAAAGTCCATATCTTTGTCTGTCTCAGATAGTGTATATAGTGTATTTAAAAATAATTGCAATATGTTATAACTATTTTCGTTTTCATTGGTAACATCATAAATAATTTTCGTTATATGGCTTGCATATTTTAGTTTATCTAAATCGGTTCGTAAATGATAAAACATTTCGATTGTCTCGCAAGAATTAATATGATATGTATTAGCTCCTTGATAGAGCATATATTCTCCAAAGCATAACAACTGACTGCCAGCAAGAAGCGCACTTTTAGCTCTTCTTGCTCCTTTAGCAGCACAGCTTATTTTACCAAGTCCAGGTGTTAACATCGTTAACATCTTGTCATAGTCTCCCATATTACTTTCCAATATTATGATTCCATTTGTTTTGAATGTTCCCATTTTTTTCTTCACCATTGATACGATTTATATTTTTTTGTATATTTTCTACTTCGATTAATTCTAGGAATGTATTGATGTCACCCGTATTTTTAAAGGTATTCCACGCAATTTGTTTGATCACATCCATCATCTCCTTTTCTTACTTATCTTTTGTGTTTTTACAAAATTTATACAGTTTAATTAAATTTAAAGTTTTTTACAATTCCATCTTTATCTTGCCAATCTTCATTTACTTTTACCCATGTTTTTAAGTTTATTTTTGTATCTAACATTTTTTCTAGGTCTTTTCTTGCATAAGTTCCAATTCTTTTTAACATAGCTCCATTTTTTCCAATGATAATTCCTTTGTGTGAGTTTCTTAGACAATAGATGGTTGCTTCTATATCATATATTTCTGATTCATTTTTGGTGTGTCTTAAATTCATTTTTTCTACTTGTACATATAACCCATGTGGCACTTCATCCTCTAACAACTTTAATGCTTTTTCTCTTATTACCTCTTCTACTAATTGCCTCATTGTTTGGTCTGTATATTCATCAATATCATAATAAGCAGGACCTGGTTTTAGTAATTTTTCAATTTCACTTAAAACGTCTTTCGTTTTATCTTGTTTTAAAGCAGAAATTGGAATAACAGCACTAAAATCATATTCTTTACGATATTGTTCAATTAGTCCAAGTAATGTTTCTCTTTTTACTAAATCAATTTTGTTAATCACTAAAATCGTTTTCTTTTTAGCTTCTTTGATTTTGTCTAAAATAATTCGGTCTCCTCTTCCAATTTCTTCACTAGTCGCTTCAATTAAGAATAATACAACATCCACTTCGCCAACACTTCCAAATGCTGTTTCTATCATTGTATTTCCTAGTTTTGTTTTTGGTTTATGAATTCCTGGTGTATCGATAAAAATAATTTGAGAATGTTCTTTATTCACAATCGCACGAATTGCAGTTCTTGTGGTTTGTGGCTTATTGGTCATAATTGCAACTTTTTCTCCCACAAGTGAATTGATTAATGTTGATTTTCCTACATTGGTTCTTCCTATAATTGATACAAATCCTGATTTAAATTCTTCCATGTTTCCTTCTTCCTTTATTTTTTCTTATTATACCTATTCTATTTTATTAAGTTTGTAGATTTTGGTCGTTAAATTTTATGTTTTTTTCTTCTTTTTTTACTTGACAAATGGATTATATTCTATTTGCAATATTTTTAAAAACGGGTCGATGAAGGCATCGACCCCTACAGTTCTTATTCAATTACAACATTAGCATCAATTGGACAGATTTGGATAAAGGTATTTCCATCATTTACTTTAATTTCATTTCCTTGTAAATCTTTGTATACCGTTTTACTTGTCCTTGATGATTTACTACATACAATTTCAATTGCTTTTCCATTGGTAATGTAATATCCTTTTAAGTCTCCAATATTGTTTAATCCTTGTCTATCTTTATTTTCTGGATCATTTAGTTTATAATTTTTTGCAAATGTAATAATAATATTTTTGGTAACAATATCTTCTTTTGTTGTCCAATCTGTTTGTTTTACATTTCTTGCATAACGTATATATCGTTTATTTTCCTTGTCATAGGTATAGCTAACTGTATGCGATGTTGAATATGGGATTACTACATGGCTTGCTTCTACCCCTTCATTTAATTCTACTTGACTTGCTTGGTAGTTTAATACACTTTTTGTATTAGAATTGGTTTGTGTTTTATATCCTTTTGCCTGTGCCATTTTCAAAATATTTTTTGTACTCGTTACTGCATTATGTGGTGCTTTTTTATCTTTTACTCTCCAAAAATCAGTTGAACTTTGTGTAATTCCATTTAGATTGTTTACTTTTAATTTTTTAATATCTGTTTCTGCTTGAGGACTCCAACCATAATGTACATAGATTGCTTCATTTTCTAATGCATAATCCAAGAAATAATGTCTTGAACTTCTAACTGGACCAATTTTTTCTAAGTCGACACCTTTAAATACTGGCATTAATCTTGTTTCTCCACCTTCTACAATAATTTCATAAACAAGATATGCCTGGTTTAATCCTGCTTGTGGCCACGCTCCTTTATGATTATCAATCATAACAGCGATTGGTCTATCATTTCCTTGATATATTTTAATTTGTTCTTCTTTCTTCTTTCCTGTATCTTTTCCTAGGGAAATAATCCCATTTCCTGTTTGTCCATCATTATTTTTGTTTCCAACAACTTTCATTGCTAAAAGAACACCTGCTACTATTACTAATATTATTAAAATAACTATTAAAAATTTAATTCCTTTATTTTTCACTTTTCTTTCTCCTTTTGGTTCTAGAATGATGTTATACCTAAATATAAAATTACAAGTCCATATAGTAAGACAACTACTAGTATTCCCACACAAGCCCCTGTTATAATTTCTGTTTTTGTACGTTTTCCTACTTGATAACGGTTAATAGAAACTAACAAGGCAAGTACCAAAGCCAATGTAAAGATAACGACATTTTTTGTTGTTAACCATACAATAGTAAGGGCTGCAAATGCTACCGCAGTTTGCCCACTTGGCATAAAATCTTTTTTAATAAATTTATGATTTCTTGTTGCTGCTGCCTTTAGAGTAACAATCACAATAACAGTTAATAATACGGAAACAAATGCTAAATGTACTGGAGAATTTGCAACTTCTTCTACTATTTTTAATCCTATTGTACTAATTTTTTCAAAAAATAAAAAATATGCTACAATAATTGCATTAATCGCTGTTATCACGACAGCTCCTGCTCCTACATCTTTTGCAATTTTGGCTTTAGGATGATAAAGGTCTGTATACAAATCAACAACAGTTTCAATTGCTGTGTTTATCATCTCTGCTACAATAATTAGCACAACCGTAAACATTAAACACAAAAATTCTGCCTTTGATAAATCAAAAAATAAACTAATTAGCATAACAGCTACTGCTATAATTAATTGTTTTTTTATGTTGCTCTGTGTTGTAATTGCATAGATAATACCATCTAAAGCATTTTGGCACGCATCTAAGAAATTACCATTTTTCATTTTATGCTCTTTTTCTTTCATATTACCACCTATCTAAATTCTTGCAATATTTAAATCTTGTAGTACTTTTTCTTCTTTTGGTCTCATTTCTAACTTATCTTTTTCTTCTATATGGTCATATCCCATCAAGTGATAAAACCCATGAACTAACATGTAAGCTAATTCCCTTTCAAAACTATGTCCATATTCAACTGCTTGTTCTTCTACTCTTGGAATTGATATTACAATATCTCCTAACACATCTTCTACTTCATGATTTTGTTCTAAAAGCATTTGTGTAATCTCTTCTTTTTCAAACATTGGAAATGACAATACATCGGTTTGTTTATCTATTTTTCGATATTCTTGATTAATTTTCCTTATATTCTCTGGATTTGTTAATGTAATTGCAATATATATATTCATATGTGATAAATGTTCTTCCTTAAAACACTGTTCAATTACTTTTTCAATTAGCTTTTCTTGTTCTTTATTTTCTTCTATTTCTAAATATTCAATTTGTACAATTCGATTCATTTTTGACTTTTGTTAGCTAAAAAGTTAACATTCTCCTTTTTACAATTTCTAATTTTTATGCTACTACTGTTTTTTTCTTAATTGTTTTTTGTTGTAATGTTTTATAAGAATTTTTCAAATTTCTCATTGCTCCCATTTCTACTAGTTTTTGTTTATAGAAGTTAATTATTTTTTCATATTTCTCTGCTTTTACACTAACTGCTTTTAAATCATTTCTAACAAATAGAATTTCCTTTTGTTTTAAGTATTCTGCTTGGTCTTGGTCTTTCATTTTTGCAATTTTTTTATAGTCTTCCCAGAATTTTTTGTATTCTTCTCTTTGTTTTGGTTTGTCCCAATAAATTTTGGTTGATAATAAACGAATATTATAATCCTCAATTAAATTGATTAACATTTCATAAGCGCCATTTCTTTTCTTATCGTTCTTTGCTTGAATGATTAAATTTCTAGTATCTTTTAGTAGCTTAATATAGCATTGTTCTGCTACAATTAATGGTAAGCTATGGGTAAATAATGTTCTACTAATTCCTAATAACAATAGTTTCTTTTCAATTGTATCCCTTTGATCTAATTTTCCAGCTAAGAATGTACTAAATTTATCATATTGTGAAAGTATTTCTTTATAAGTATTTTCTGGCTCTACTTCCATTTTTAATGGTAAAATAGCAACAATATATTCTTCTAATGTTTGAAAAATATTTTCATAAATTTCATTTCTTCTTTCTTTTGTCACAAGATGGTCAGCAAGTTGAATGGAATAATTTTTTAAAATCCCTTTATATAAAGTTTCCATTTTATTGACATAGAAAACTTGGTAACGTTTTAATAGTTTCTCTTTGTTTTGAGTTTGTATTGTTTCATAATCTAGTTCTAATAAATATTTTTGTTTTCGATACTTATATTCCATATATTGGGTTTCTTTTAAATGTACTACCATATAATATTTTGATAATGCATTTCTTTCAAATGGTGTTGCTGTATCGTTTTTAACTTTTTTATAAATGGAATCCATAATATATTTATCAATTGATTCTAAATATAGAGCAAACATATCCTCATATTTTTTTAACAAAATTTCTTTTTTATTGGTTTCATCATGATTTTCTTCATTTGTCCAACTTTCAAAAGCTTTTAACATATTGTTTCTTTTTGTTTGTATTAATAATCCATTAATTCCAACTTTTGTTGGAATTAATAGTTTTGTAATGGTTCCTGTTATTTTTCCAAAAAACGTTTTTTCTTGTTCTAATACTCGTAATCCTCTTTCTGCCATGTTTCATCATCCTTTCAAAACAATATTTTTTCCTTTGTGCCTATATTTTCAAGTACTTCATATATTAGTTCTACTTCTACTGTTTGACCTTCTAGTTTTGAATTAATTTGTGTATTTACAATTTTTTCTTCGTCTTGTATTTGTTTCTTTAATTCTTCTTCTAATTTAGTAATTAATATTTGTTTTGCCTCTTCTTCCGTATAGGTTATTTGCTTTTTAGTTAATTCTTTATAGGTCACTTTCGTAAATTCCATAGGGAAATAAAAGTTTGAAAATATTTTTAATTTTTTGCTTTCATTTATTGTATCATAATTTTCAAAATATGGAACCCCTTTCGGAAAATTTATTTTGAAATTGTTAATATTGATTCCGTAATTTATTTTCTCATTTCCAGTTTCTTCTTCTATGTAAGAATTCAAATCAATTGTGTCTTTAACACAATACCATACTTTTGCCTCAACTTGTGCTTTTGCATGTACATATCTTGTTCCGTGTATATTTTCCTTCTATCCATCCACCCACAATTGTATTACCGTTTTGTTACAATATCTCCCACTTTCACTAGGGCTGTACCGTTTTGGACGTTTATTTTTGTTATAATTCCTTCTTTATTTGAAACAATATTGCAATATTCGCTTTCGTTTATGATTTCTGGTTTTTTATCTGCTTCTACTACTTCTACAATTGCATTTGTCCCTACCATTTTAATTCCAATCCACGCAATATCATCCCTATGTAGTCGAATGCTATTGATTACTTCCTTAGTATCAACTGTATTTTTTAATATTCCTACTTTTAATCCATATTGATTTAACTGTTTTAATAATTCTTCTTTGGAAAGATTATTGTCTCCTATTAACTCAATATTCCATACAAAATTTGAAAGTCCTATAATAATTGCTATCATTACAAGAAGTAATCCTATAAACATTTTTCTTTTTTTATATTTATTTAAAACAAATGGAAATCCTCTCTTTTTTTCAATTTTTACATGGCATTTGGTTGTTTTTGCAATTTGTCTTATTTTTTTAAAATCTTTAATAGCAATATTGGTAAAGAGAAAACTTGATTTTTTTCTTTTCATATTCCATAGTAAAATATTTTTACTAATACAAATATTGATGAATCGTTCAATAAAATACCCCTCTACACTAATGGTCGCATATCCAAGTAAGTAATACATTATAATTTTAACAAACATTTCCTTTTGTCCCCCTTATTTACTCATCTGTTATACTTTCAAAATCAATGCTATCAATAGTACCTAATACCATAATGTCATCACCTGTCATTTCTTTTAAACGTAGATTAAAACCATTAATATTAATTGCTCCTATATGAGTATTAATTTTAATATAAAAATCTTCATATTCTAAAATCGCTTTATAATTTTCAATTAATAGTTCATGAAATCCAATAAGACTTATTTTAGGCTCATTACTTACAACTTCTTGTGGCAACTCTAATATTCTTGTAATTCGACTTCTTGCTTTGCTCTTTTTGTCTTTTCTCATAATCTCCTCCTGGTTTTAATATTTCTTTTTTATGTATATGCAACAAGGATTTCATTCATGCGAATTATATTTACTCCATATTATTTTACGATTTTTAAAGCTTTTTCTTTGGTATTCTACTTCTAATTTAAGAAAATCTTAAATTTTTTTCATAAATTCTTAAAAACTATTTTAAAAATTTTTTATATAATCATTTTGAGGTGAAAATAAAATGGCAAATAAACATAGGAAAAAGAAAAAGTTTTCTATAAAATGGATTATCTTTTTATTAATTTTTTTATTATGTGGCTTTTTTTGGTTAAATCGATATTTTTTAAAATATACCTTAGTTGCAACTTCTAGTAATATTTATTATTCTGGAATTGGGCAAAAAAATATTTCTGGCGAGGACGGTTATTTTACTACTTTTACAACTACAAATGGAAAAACCTATAAAGAATATAAACAAAACGGTAATAGTTCTTGGTCAGAACGTTATTATTGGGGTGGAACAATGGCACAAAACGGTTGCGGTATTACTTGTATTGCTACTCTTGCAAGCCGGATATGGTATGAATTATACGCCAGAGGATTTACGAAAAAAATATGCACCAACAAAAAAAGACCATTTGGCTGGTGATTCTATTTCTTCGGAATTACAAAATTATTTTTCGATTGATAATTCCGATTTTCGATATGCTAATATTTATTTTGAAAAAGATTACATTTTTAATTGGCTAAAAGAAGATAAACCTATTTTAATTTGTGTTTGGGATAAACCAAATAGTAAATGGACGACCTCTTCTCACTATATGTTACTTCTTGCAACCGATAATATCTCTAAAGTTTATGTTTCAAACCCAAATGGTGATGTAGGAAGCCCTAGAATGTCTCGGATGGTATGAATATACAGACGTATTACCTTATATTGCAAAAGCTCTTTTTATTGAAAATTAATTATAAAAAATGTAGGGTGCGACGAAGGCGTCGACCCCTACATTTTATTTTGCAATTGTTTTCTTTTTGTTAATCATTTCTTGAATGATTTCTACTGTTTTTTCGATTCCAAATTTATCAACATTGATACTAAAATCATAATGCTCTAAATCTTTCCATTCCATACCAGTATAATGATTATAATGTTTTTGTCTTGCTTTGTTAATTTTATGAATCTCTTTTAACGCTGTTTTTTCATCTAATCCATAATATGTTACAGCTCTTTTTACTTTTCCTTCATCATCACTATAAACAAAAATTTTAAATACATTTTCTTCATCTTTTAGTACATAATCTGCACATCTACCAACAATCACACAAGATTCTTTACTTGCAATTTCTTTAATTGCATTACTTTCTGCAATAAATAAGGTATCATCATTTGTTAAATTATTGTAGTATTGTGAATTAAAGTTTGCAAGTAATGTTTCTGTCCTATTTTGTTCTTTTTCTTCAATATATGATGCTGATAATCCACTTTCATTAGATACCATTGTAATTAAGTTTTTATCATATAGCTTGATTCCTAGTTTCTCAGCTAATAATTTTCCAATATATCTACCACCAGATCCATATTCTCTATTAATGGTAATTACAAGATGTTCTTTTTCTTCTATTGATTCTTGTATTTTTTGAATTGTTTTTGGTTCTTCCGTTGTTTTTTTACTTAATTTCTTGGTTTCCAACACTAAGAGTATTATTGATATTACAAATGCAAGTCCATCTGCTACTGGTCCTGCATATAAAACTCCCATTACCCCATAATATTTTGATAATATTACAGCTGCTGGTATAAAGAATAAGATTTGTCTAGATAATGTAATAAATGCAGACTTTGTTGGTTTTCCTACTGCTTGAAAGAAAATACCAGATGCAATTTGAATTCCATTACATATGGTCAACATTAAGAAAATTCTAAATGCTAAACAAGCAAATTCATTATACAATACGTCTCCTGAACCAAAAATTCCAATTAATACTTCTGGTATTGTTTGAAACAAAACAAAGGATACCGCCGATACACATAAACTTAATGCCATTACTGTTTTTAGTGTTTTCTTTACTCTATCATATTGTTTTGCTCCATAATTATATCCAACAATTGGTTGACTTCCCGCAGCAATTCCTATAATAATACTTGTTAAAATCATATTAATTTTCATAACGATTCCATGTACCGTAATTGGAATTTCTGTTCCAAATTTACTAGTTGCCCCATATTTATTATATAATGTGTTTTCTACTGTAATCACAATCATAACAGCCATTTGTGTAATGAAAGAAGAAATACCAAGCATTGATACATTTTTCATGATTTTTAAAGATGGTTTGAAGCTTTCTTTTGTAATCTTAATTGATTTAAACCTCTTTAAATACATCATATTAATGAAGAAACTTACCATTTGGCTAACAACAGTTGCTATTGCTGCCCCTTTAATTCCCATATCCAATACAAAAATTGAAATTGGATCTAGTATGATGTTTAAAACAGCTCCTATAATCATAGATATCATAGCATATTTAGGTGCTCCGTCTGCTCTTATAATCGAATTTAAGGTAGTTCCTATCATCATAAATGGAATACCAATAGCAATAATGTATCCATAATCCATCGCATAGCTTCTTAAATTATCTGTTCCACCAAAGAAAGTAATTAATTGTGGTAAAAATGCAAAAATCAATACTCCTAATATAATTGAAATTATAATCGATATAATAATTCCATTAGCAACCCCAGCTTGTGCCTCTTCTTTCTTTTTCTCTCCTAATTTTAAACTTAAGTATGCTGATGTTCCATCGCCAAACATTAATGAAAATGCTAAGCATAAAACTGCAATTGGGAAAATAACATTCGTTGCACCATTTCCTAAATATCCTACTCCCCATCCAATAAATATCTGGTCTACCATGTTATATAATGCATTTACTACTAAAGAAATAATACATGGTATTGCAAACGCTTTTAGTAATTTTCCTATTTTTTCTTTTCCTAAATCTAATGGTTTCATGTTTTCCTCCTTTTTTATTTTAGTACAAATAAGGCACATAAAAACAACACATGAAATGTGTTGTTCGTTAGTCATTATAGCTTACTATAATGTTCGTTTCCATTCATACTTTTGCGTTTTCTTGAATTGGTATTATAATACATTTTAAAATTCATGTCAAGATTTTCTTTCTACATTTTTCCACTTTTTTCTATTTGTTCTTTTGTTTGTTTTCATTTTTCGTCTGTTTTTTATCAAATCAAGTCTTTCTTTTTTATTAATACTTGTCCTAATTCCTCTTGACTTTTTCCATATATTGGATTACACTATGTTTACAATTATTAATAGGAGGTTATATATGGAATTAAAAGGATCTAAAACAGAAGCAAATTTAAAAGCTGCTTTTTCTGGTGAATCAGAAGCCAGAAATAAATACACTTATTTTGCAAGTGTAGCAAAGAAGGAAGGATATGAACAAATTGCCGCTCTTTTCTTAGAAACAGCTGAAAATGAAAAAGAACATGCAAAAATTCATTTTAAATATTTAAATGGAATTGGTGATACAATGGCAAACCTTGCAGATGCTGCTGCTGGTGAAAATTATGAATGGACCGATATGTATGCCCGTTTTGCTGAAGAAGCAGAAGAAGAAGGTTTTAAAGAAATTGCAAATCGTTTCCGTCAAATTGGTGAAGTTGAAAAACACCATGAAGAAAGATATCGTAAATTATTAGAAAATGTACAAGATGGTACTGTCTTTAAAAAAGGAAGTATTGTCATTTGGAAATGCCGTAACTGCGGACATATTCATGTTGGATTAGAAGCCCCAGAAGTTTGTCCTGTATGTGCACATCCAAAATCATTCTTTGAAATTCAAGCAGAAAATTATTAATATAAGGGTCGACATCTTCGTCGACCCATTTTTATTCTTTATACAATTTCTCCCATTAAATCATAATCTTGTACATCTGTTATTTTGCAAAAAACAAATTCTCCTATTTTCTCTTTTGTCTTATCACTATTTTTTATAAACACAACCCCATCCATATCTGGTACATCCATGTAACTTCTTCCAATATAATAATTTCCATCAAAAGAAACAGCCTCTATTAATACAGGATACGTATTTCCTATCTTTTCTTGTAAATTATTTTTAGAAATTTCTTGTTGTAATTTCATAATCTTATTGTATCTACTCTTTTTGGTTTGTGGATGTAATTGTTCTTTTAAACGATACGCTGGCGTTCCTTCTTCTTTTGAATAAGCAAACGCCCCTAACTTGTCAAAGTTTACTTCTTTTATAAAATCATATAGTTCTTGGAAATCCTCTTTCGTTTCTCCTGGAAATCCTACCATAACCGTACTTCTAATAATAACGTCTGGAATTTCGTTTCGAATTTTGGCAATTACATTTCGAATACTTTGTCCATCACTATGCCTGTTCATTCTTTTTAAAACTGGATTTGCAATATGTTGAATTGGAATATCAAAATAATGGCAAACTTTATTGCTATTTTTTACTACTTCAATTAATTCATCTGTAATCGTTTCTGGATAAGAATATAAAAAACGAATCCATTTAATGTTTTCAATACTTTCTAATTCTTTTAATAAGCTTGCAAGTCTTGGTTTTCCATATAAATCGATTCCATATTTTGTCGTATCTTGTGCAATCACAATTAGTTCTTGGAATCCTTTATCTGCTAATTCTTTTGCTTCTTTTATAATATCTTCTTGCTTTCTACTAATAAATGGTCCTCGAATCATAGGAATCGCACAATACGTACAATGGTTACTACAGCCCTCTGCAATTTTTAAATAAGCTGTTTTATCTCCTGTTGTAATCCTACGATTGCAGTAATCTAAATTATCTTCTTTTTCTTCTATTTGTGGTAATGCTTTTGCAACTTCCTGCCAAAACTCGTCATAATCATTACAGCCAATCCATAAATCTACTTCTGGAATTGCTTTTTCTAATTCCTCTTTATATCGTTTTACTAAACATCCTGTTGCAATCACATATTTACATTTTTTCTTTTTATATTCACACATTTCTAAAATCGTATTAATTGCCTCTTCTTTGGCACTTTCAATAAAACCACAAGTATTAATTAAAATGATATCTGCTACTTTGGGATTATTAACTGTTTCAAAACCATGTTTCTCAAATAAGCCTATCATCATTTCTGTATCCACTAAATTTTTGCTACACCCAAGTGATATGTATCCTATTTTCATATATTTCCTCTTTCTTTTTAAAATTGTTTCTATTTTATCACATTTTTCCCTCTTTTTCTAGACTATTTTATAATATTTAGTATATAATATGTAGGGGTCGATGCCCTCATCGACCCGTTAAAATGAATTAGGAGGTAATTATGACACCACATATTGAAGCAAAAAAAGGAGAAATTGCAAAAACGGTTTTAATGCCAGGAGACCCTCTTCGTGCAAAACTGATTGCAGAAACTTATTTAGAAAATGTAAAATTAGTAAGTTCTGTTCGTAATATTTATGCTTATACTGGAACCTATAAAGGAAAAGAATTAACTGTTATGGCATCACGGTATGGGAATTCCGAGTATGGGAATTTATTCCTATGAATTATTTAAATTCTATGATGTCCAAAACATTATAAGGCTTGGCTCTTGTGGAGGCTACACTAGCGACCTAAAAATGTTTGATTTAGTTTTAGTAAATAACACTTATACGGAAAGTAACTATGCTCTTAGCCTAAATAATGAGAATTGTCATTATATTTCTTCTAGTGATATGTTAAATTCAAAAATTGAACAAGCTTCAAACACGCTATCCATTCCTATTGTAAAAGCAAATACACTATGTGGAGAAGTATTTGACCGATATATGACCAATATGAATGAAATGCTAAGTAGAGTTCCTAAGGAGTATCACATTACAGGAGCTGAAATGGAGGCTTTCGCACTATTTTATAATGCCAAATTATTAAATAGACATGCAAGTTGCTTACTTACCGTTGTGGATTCTTATTACTATAACGAAAAAGCATCCGCTGAGCAAAGACAAAACTCTCTAAATCAAATGATACGTTTAGGACTTGAAAGTGCCATTTTAATTTAGCCATTAAAAAATGATAAAAACCTTGATTTTTTATCATTTTTTTTGTATGATATAAGTTAGATTTTAAAAAAGGAGAATGAATTATGGAAGAAATGACACTTATTTTTGGACATAAGAACCCAGATACAGATTCGATTTGTTCAAGTTTAGTACACGAAATTTTAGATAAAAAAAATGGATGGAAAAATACAAAAGCAGTTAGATTAGGAAATGTAAATAAAGAAACACAATTCGTTTTAGATTATTTAGGAATTGAAGCTCCTGAATTAATAGAAGATGTAAAAGAAGGACAAACTGTATTACTAGTTGACCACAATGAATTTGCTCAAAGTGCAAATGGAATTGAAAAAGCTAAAATATTAGGAGTTACTGATCATCATAGAATCGCAAATTTTGAAACATCAGAGCCTTTATATTATACCGCAAAACCATATGGTTGTACTGCAACAATATTATTTGAAGATTTTAAAAGACTTGGTCATGAAATTGAAAGAAAAGAAGCTGTATTAATGCTTTCTGCTATCATATCAGATACGTTACTATTTAAATCACCAACTTGTACAAAATATGATATAGCAGCATGTGAAGAATTAGCTAAAATCGCAAACATCGATATTAATACTTATGGATTAGATATGTTAAAAGCAGGAACAGACTTAAGTGATTTTACGCCAGAAGAATTAATTAATATTGATTCAAAAGAATTTGCAAATGGAGATTACAAATTTCAAGTAGCACAAGTAAATACTGCTTGTATCGAAGATGTATTACAAAATAAAGAAGCAATTGAAACTGCTATGAACAATTTTATGAAAGAAAATGGTTCTAATATGTTTGTTCTTCTAATCACAGATATTCTAAATAGTAACTCACAAGCAATTGTATTAGGAGATACTTTAACTTTTGAAAAAGCATTTTCAAAAACAGTAGAGAACAATATGGCATTTTTAGAAGGAGTCGTTTCTAGAAAGAAACAAGTAGCACCAATTATTTTAAATGTATTATAAAAATAAAATTAAAAGCCTAGTATAAAACATACTAGGCTTTTAATTGTTCTATTTCATATCTTCTAATATTTTTTCTAATTCTTCCTTATGGAACGTATATTTCTTATTACAAAAATGACATACCGTTTCAATGTTTACTTGTGTATGAATGATATCTTCTAATTCTTCTTTTCCTAAAGAAATTAATCCCCTTTCAATTTTTTCTTTACTGCAATCACATTCATAAAGTGGCATAATGCTTTCTTCAATAATTTGAACATTTTCATCTCCTGTTAAGTCTTTTGCAATGTCTAATAAACTCATATTTTCATCTAACATTTGGCTTAGTGGTTTTGCTTCTCGAATTCTATTTTCTAATATAAACAAATCATCTTCCGTCGCATCTGGCATTGGAGTTACGATGTATCCTCCACTTTTTCTTACACCATTTGTATCTACTAGTACTCCTAGATTAACAGCCGTGTTCGTTTGTTCTGAATTTGCAAAATAGGATGCAAAATCTTCTGCAATTTCCCCAGAAACAAGTGGTACCATTCCAATATAAGGGTCTTTTAATCCAATATCTTTTACAATATTTAAATACCCTTCTTGTCCAACAGCTCCTCCAACGTCTAGTTTCCCATTTTTTAATGGTAAATCAACTACTGGATTTTGTACATATCCTTTTAATTTAGGGAAATAATCTGAAACAACCACCATTCCACCAATTGGTCCATTTCCTTTTATTTGAACAGTTAATTTATCCTTTTCATTTTTCATATTAACAGCCATTAAAGCTGTAGCGGTTAATGCTCTTCCAAATGCTGCTGTTGCTACTGGACTTAAATCATGTATATTTCTTGCTTTTTCTACTAAAGAAGTGGTATTGGCACACACAATACTTACCCTTCCATCATATGCTAACATTTTTATCATTCTATCGTTATTTTCCATTTTCCTCTTCCTCTCTTTTAACAGATGAATTATATCATATATTTGAGCAAAAAGAAAGATTGGAAATCACATTTTCCAATCTTATCTTATTTTTATTCTTCTTCGAACATATCTTTTCCTACTCCACATAATGGGCATACCCAAGTATCTGGTAAATCTTCGAATGCTGTTCCTGGTGCAATTCCATTATCTGGATCTCCTATTTCTGGATTATATTCATATCCACAAGCAAGACATTTGTACATTTCTTTCCCCCCTCTTAATTTAAATATATTTTTATAGCCAAGTGCGACTACTGCTACTACAATTAGCGCAAAAGATAATGCTTTCCATATTCCACTTTCTAATAGTACAATAGCAAACATCCCTAGTGTTGCACTAATTCCATATAAAATTAAAACTGCTTCCTTTTGAGTAAATCCATTTTTAAGCATTTTATGATGTAAGTGTCCTTTATCTGGCATAACAACTGCTTTTAATGATTTTCCTTTAATTAATCTTCTAATAATAGTAAACAGTGTATCAAATACAGGAAGTGCAAGTACAATTAATGGTGCTACAATTACAATTAATGTATAGGTTTTTGCTACCCCCAATATAGATATAACAGCTAATGAAAATCCTAAAAAGTTAGAACCTGTATCTCCAATAAAAGTTTTTGCAGGATTAAAATTAAATGGTAAAAATCCTGTTAACGCTCCTGCAAGAGCTGTTATCATAAGAATCGCAATAATCGGTGAATAATTTAAAGAAAATATAATTAAAAGTGATAAACAAGATATTAATGAAATTCCAGAGGAAAGTCCATCTAATCCATCAATTAAATTAATCGCATTGGTAATTCCTACAATCCACCCTACTGTTAGTATAACCGAAAAAACTTGATTTAATTCTGTTAATCCTTCTTTATTAAAAAATGGTATATCAATATGTTCTATCATAATTCCACTTTTCATAACAATTACTGCTGCTATTATTTGTGCTATTAGTTTCACTAATGCTGGTAATCCTTTCACATCATCAATAAAGCAAGTAATTATAATGATAAGAGCTCCTAGTAAAAAACCAGCTAATTTTATATTATATTGTTCTACTCCGTAAGTTTAGGCTTCCTTCAATTCCTAAAATAGCAACTAGGTAAATAGTTGATACCAAAAATCCTGCAATAACAGCAAGCCCTCCTAATCTTGGCATTGGTTTTTTATTAATTCTTCTTTCATCTTTTGGTAAATCAATCGCACCTACTTTTTTTGCAAGTTTTATTGTATATGGTGTTACAACAAATGCTGTAATAAAAGCAAGTAAGAATGCTATTGCAATATCTCCCCACATAATAGGTCCTCCAACTTGTATTTTTTATTTCCTCTTTTACATTCTTTTAACAATATATCATACCCCCATGCATATTACAATATTTTTTTCATATATATTACTAACTTTTATTTAGGAGTGTTTTTAATGAAGCATAAATCCCATTTTCTTTTCTTATCATTGAAAAAAAATATTTTACCATTTATATTTGTGGCTTTTACAGTATGTTTAGTAGTATTTTCTAACCAAAACTTACAAGCAACCAAAGCAGGATTGTTACTTTGGGCAAATTCTGTAGTACCTGCGTTATTACCTTTTTTTATTGCAACTGAAATTTTAAGCCATACCAATATTGTTTCTAACATTGGCAAACTTTTTAATCGTTATATGCGTCCTATATTTAATGTTCCAGGATTTGGCGCCTATGCTTTTATTATGGGAATTATTTCTGGATATCCAGTTGGCGCTAAAATTGTTACAAAATTTCGAAACGATGGCTTATGTACAAAAGCAGAAGCAGAAAGACTGCTTGCTTTTACTAATAATTCTGGTCCTCTATTTATCATTGGAACTGTTGGAATTTCGATGTTTGGCAATACCGAAATTGGTTTATTGCTTTTTATGACACATTTTATTAGTTGTATTTTTGTTGGTTTTATCTTTCGCTTTTGGAAATATCACGATAACGAAAAAATAAATTCTTTTAAAGAAACTACTAGCTCTAATCATAATGTACATTTTTCTGATTTAGGAGAAACCCTTGCTACTAGCATTATGAATTCTGTACATACTATTGTTATGATTGGTGGATTTGTAATTCTTTTTAGTGTGATTATTTCTATTTTAAACAACTGCCATTTCTTCGAATTAATTACACTATTACTAACACCACTTTTTCATACATTAAAAATTTCTCCTGATTTTATAAAATCTATCTTATCTGGCATTATTGAATTAACCAATGGATTAAGTATTGTTTCTAATATTACAACTAAACATATTGGAACTAACATTGTAATATCTGCATTTTTATTAGGTTTTGGTGGCATTAGCGTTTTATTACAAGTATTAAGCATTACCTCAAAATCAGACATTTCGATAAAAGCTTATTTTTATGGAAAATTACTACAAGGTACCATTGCTGCTATCTTAACCTATGTACTTATTCACATTTTCCCTATTTTTAACTTTGATATTACTCCCGTCTTCTCAGGAAATGTGGAAAAGGTCAACCTCTACACTTCTTACTTTAATATGTTTCCTGTTTCCATTTTAATTCTTATGGTTAGTTTTACTTTATTTTTGTATACAAGAAAAAAAATAAAGACTTAAGTTATAAAAAGCAACTCACCTGAATACATTCATAAAAAAGGAGTGATTAAAAAATGGAACGTAATCCTGACTTTAATGGGTTTTCCCCATATGATAATATGACATTTAATCCCAATATGGTAAATGATGCAATGTATCAAGACCCCATGTTTAACCCTATGGTGCAATATGAACAAGCCTATATGTACTACCGTTATTTATCTCAACAAATGGATTATAAAATCAAATGCAAAGAATATGACCGTTTATGTGGAAATAAAGAGCAAAAAGAACGAAGAATTGAATAAAGATGATTTTAGGGACGGGGGTAAAAATCATCCTTCCATTAAAGAAGGTGATTTTTACCCCCGTCCCTAAAATCATCTAACATCTATAATCGTTTTTAGTTTTTGTGTTTTTTCAACTTGTATTTGATAAATATTTTGCAATTCTTCTACTGCTTTTTCTCCTTTTTGTTTTTCATTTGCATGAATATATGCTAACACTTCTCCTGCTTGTACAAAATCTCCTGTTTTTTTCTTTAATATAATTCCTACGGTTTCATCGATTGGATCTTCTTTTTTTACTCTTCCTGCACCAAGATACCCAGATAATTCTCCTACTTGTCTTGCATGAACACTTGCTATATAGCCTTCTTTTCTTGCTTTTACTTCTAAAATATATTTTGCTTTTGCAAATTGATTGGTATCTTCTAAATAAGTAATATCTCCACCTTGATTCTTAACAAGTTGTACTAGTTTTTCATATGCCTCTCCATTTTTTACTTTTTCTAATATTCTTTGTTTATTTTCTCCGATACTTTCTCCTAAACCTGCTAGTTTTATCATATAGGCTCCTAATTCTAAAACAACTTCTTTTACATCTTCTGGCATGTCTTGTTTTAAAAATTTGACAGCTTCTATTACTTCTAAATTATTTCCTATGGCATATCCTAATGGTTCTTCCATATTGGTCATTACACAAACAGTTTCTTTACCTGCTAATTTTCCAATACGATTCATGGTTTCTGATAACATTTTTGCTTCTTCATAAGTTTGCATAAAGGCTCCACTTCCACAAGTAACATCTAGTACAATTTTATTTGCTCCTGCTGCTATTTTTTTACTCATAATGCTAGAAGCAATTAGCGGTATGTTATCAGTACAACTAATGGTATCTCGTAATGCATATATTTTTTTATCAGCTGGTGCTAAATTTAAAGTTTGTCCAATTAAACTAATTCCGATGTTTTTTACATTCTCAACAAACTCTTCTATTGAAATATTCGTACAATATCCTGGGATTGACTCTAATTTATCAATTGTTCCACCAGTAAATCCTAATCCTCTTCCAGACATTTTAGCAACTGGTATTCCAAAAGATGCAATAATGGGAGCTAAAATTAATGTTACTTTATCTCCAACTCCTCCTGTACTATGTTTATCTACCACATTTTTACCAAATATGGATAAATCTAGCATTTCTCCTGAATGTGCCATTGCCATAGTAAGATTCGTAATCTCTTCATCATTCATACCATTGATATAAATCGCCATAACAAGAGCTGCTGCTTGATAGTCTGTTACATTTCCATTTGTATACTCTTTTATAAAATATTCAATTTCTTCTTTATCTAATATTTTTTTATCTCTCTTTTTCGCAATAATTTCTAATATATTCATTACTATTCCTCTCCTTTGTTGATATTGTATCATGAAGTAGATTTTTATGCAATTATAATAGTAAGTAATATAATAAGTTGTTTTGGAAACAAGGTTTACTATGAAATCCATTGACAAATAAAATTTGTAATTATAGAATAGAATTGCTTAAATAATTATATACTAATAATCAATATGATAAAGGAGGAAAAAATAAGTGAAAAAAACACAATTTAAAAAGCATAATAATAGTGGTATATCTCTAATAGCTTTATTACTTATCATTATAATTTTACTAACTTTAGTAGGAATTGCCATTTATCTAACAATTGGTAAAAATCAAACTTTTGAAAAAACGCAAGAGCCAGAAGGAATATCTACACAAAAAGAATCTAAGCAAACAGAATCAATAGATTCTTCTATATTAAAATTGAAGGTTGGAGATTATATTAATTACGATACAGGGGTAAGTACCATTGGAAATAATGGCATAGTAACATTTAGAGTATTATATCCCGCTGATTCAAAATACGGTTTGCAAATTGTATCTGACAAAAATATAACTACATTGGTATTGGGTGGTAAAGATTTCGAAACAACTGAAGGCACATTCAACAGTGATTTTGAAACAGCAAAAAACAGTTATAATAATGCGATAGCATTATTAAATAAAGAAACAGAAAAATATATTAATTCCAATTATGCATATGATTCAAGGTCTATAGGAAGTATTCCCACCACACAAAATGGAAAATTTATAAATAAAAATCAAGAAAATGAAGGTCCTGTAACTATGAAGTTCCCTTATAATGGAAGCACCATTATAAGTTGTAAAGGTGATGATATGAATTATACAGAAGATGAAATTGCGATGAAATCGGGAAATATCTCATCAACAGGGGAAAGTTATTGGATAGCATCCCGTTATGTAGAATCACAACCATCTCGTTGTTATTTTGCCATACGTTATACAAATTCAGCAGGTGCTATACGTACTTTTACTTTATGCTCTTTAGATTCAAAAAAAGATACACAAAATGGAACTCGTAACAAGTATGGTATTCGTCCTTGTATCTCTTTAAAATCTGATAGTATAAAGATAATCAGTGGAGATGGAACAAGTGAAAATACTGCATATATTATAGGAAAATAAATTGCAATCTGTTCAACTTGTTTGTCCTATATAATTTGTATAAAATAATATATAAGAAAAGAAGAAAATTAGTTTTAATCTAACTTTCTTCTTTTCTTATATAAAATTTTTAGTAAAACTTCTTCTATGAATTGGGCATAGTCCGTATTCTTTAATTGCTGCAATATGAGTTGCTGTTCCATATCCTTTGTGTTTTTCAAATCCATATTGAGGATAAATTTCGTCCCACTGCCTCATAATTCTATCTCTTGTTACTTTTGCAATGATTGATGCTGCTGAAATGCTATAACATAGTGCATCTCCTTTAATAATCGATTTATATGGAATTCCTAATGTATCAATCCCTTTTAAAGCATCTACTAAAATAACATTTGGTTTGATGGTTAATTCTTTTAAAGAAGTAGTTAATCCTTTTTTGGTTGCTTCTAAAATATTAATGTTATCGATTTCAGCTTGGTCTATTATTCCCACACCATAACTAATTGCTTCTTCTAAAATTTTATCATACAATTCTTCACGCTTTTTTTCAGAAATTTTTTTAGAATCATTAACTCCTTCTATCATAGAATCCCTTGGCATAATCACACTTGCTACTACAACTGGCCCTGCAAGAGGTCCTCTTCCTGCTTCATCAATTCCACAAATATAATTGATTTCTTTGTTATCACTATAAATTTTTTCTTCTATTTCTTTTAATTTTACTAATCGTAATTCTTCTTTTTCTTTCATATCTTTTCCTATTCCAATTTTAAATTCTTCATTTCTGAAAGTTTATAATATGTTTGATGATTTGCTTCAAATCCTTTTACATAAATAATTTCATTTGTATCGTAATTCACAACATAGCCTTCTGAAATTTCAATTTTTTCTAATCCCATTTCATTTAAATCGTTTTGTGATAATAGGTAATAGTTGTCTTCATCTTCTATAACATGATTCGAAACGAGCTCATCTATTTTTTTATTTCCTACTACTTCTATTAATTTTATTCCTTTATAATTTGAGGTATCTTTATTAAATTTTGCTTGTTCTGAAATTGTTTTTGTTTTTGCTTGTATTAACATCATATTCGTATTAACATTTTGTAAATTTGCTTGTTTTATCATATTATTTCCTACATAAATCCCTACTGACGCAATGATAATCATCACAATAATAGTAATTACTAAGGTTGTTAATGTAACTCCCTTTTCTTCCGTTTTTTTCATATTCTTACCTCCTATCTCTTCTATTATATCGGTTCAAATTTATTATTTCAATAAAATTTTATGATTTTTATGATTCTTTTCACAATTTTTTCACAAAACTATTGTATGATATAGGTAATTTAGGATATAGTATTATTTAATTTGGAGGTTTTAATATGGAGGAAAATTCAAACAACAAAAGGACATATCAAGTAGTGAATATGCCCGAAAATGAAACAAAAAATCAAAAATCAAATCACACATTTTCAAAAAATGTGCTATTACCATTTTGTTCTGGTATAATTGGTGCAACACTTGTTATTGGAACATGTATGTATGTTCCAGGAATTCGTAATGTCATTTTACAAGATACAAAGTCAGTAGAAACTTCGGTAAATTCTAGTCAAACTCCTAGTTCATTAACTAATATTTCTTTAACTAATTATTCACAAACAGGAATGAGTGTAGCCAATAAAGTTCGCCCATCCATTGTAGGAATTAAAGTAGAATATGTAGCAAACTCTATTTTTCTTAGAAATTCTACAACTGCATCTGCTGAAGGTTCTGGAATTATTATTTCAGAAGATGGCTATATTTTAACAAATAATCACATTGTTAATTCAAGTTCTACTAATTCTTATTATGAAATCGAAAAAGCAAGTAAAGTGAGTGTTTATTTATATAATGATGAAACAGAATACCCAGCAACAATTGTTGGTACCGATGAACAAACAGACCTTGCTGTTATTAAAATTGATAAAACCGGCTTAACTCCTGCTGAACTTGGAGATTCTAGTAAAGTACAAGTAGGTGAATTTTCAATGGCAATCGGAAATCCTCTTGGTTTAGAAAGTAGTGTTACTGCTGGTATTATTAGCGCAGTGGAACGCAAAGTAACTGATTCAGATGGAAAAACATTTACTTTAATTCAAACTGATGCTGCTATTAATTCTGGAAATAGCGGTGGTGCATTAGTAAATGCAGAAGGAAAAGTAATTGGTGTTAATACTTTAAAACTTTCAGGTACTGGAATTGAAGGAATGGGATTTGCAATTCCAATCAATTCAACCAAAGATATTTATGAACAATTAATTCAATATAACAAAGTAAAAAGACCTTATATTGGAATTACTGGATTAGATTTAGACCAAAAAACAGCAGAATATAATAAATTAGTTGTTGGCATCTATGTAAAAGATGTTGAAACTTTCTCTGCTGCTGAAAAAGCGGGTATTAAAATTGGTGATGTTATTATCGGTGCAGATGGAAAAAATATTACTACTATGAATGAATTAAATGAAATAAAAAATTCTCATAATATTGGTGATACCCTTGAAATAAAACTAAATCGAAATGGAAAAGAAATGAACGTTTCTGTTACATTAACAGAACAGCCATAAAGAATATCAATTATTCATTCTATGTTCACAAAATGGACAAAATTATTTTGTATGATAAGAACATGAAACGTATAAGTATAACTTATATTGAAACATCCCCTTTTATTTTCAAAAGACAACTAGTAGTTTAGTACTAGTTGTCTTTATTTTTAAAATACAATAACATCCATTTCATCTGTATAATTTGCATTTCCGTATGGATAAATAATATATAATTTATTATCTGGTCCTAACATATAATTATCTGTCTTTTCTAAACGGTAGATATCACTTGTTAAATCTCTTATATACACATTATAACCTAAACGTTTTAAATTTTGTGCTTCTTCATTTGCAAGTTGCACTTGAGATGAAATTGTATCTTCTACGTTTTTATGGTTCAATCCTTTTATTTCTAAAATTTGATTTAATGTCATTTCTTCATTCGTACTTAAATTATAGTTATATGTTTGAATAATAACTCTTTGTGGATTATTTCCTTCTTTTAATGTCGAACGAATCACAAGTGATAAAATGTTGGTATTCACATATGCCATATAATCAACTGTATAAATTGTATTTTGCACTGCATTTTTCATAATATCATTTGCTTTATCAGCAAATAATGATTGTATTTTTTCATTAAAACGTTCTACTGATGTATTATTTGAAATATTAATAATTGGGATATTCAAATCCATATCATATCGATTCTCTACAACTCGTTTTGTTGATACCGCTGTGTAAATAATATCTTGGTCCCTTGATGTTTTTGTAATTCCCAATGTATTAATATTAGAGCTTTGATAATCCAATTTATTTTCAAATAATGTCTTAAATTTTTTTGCCAATTGAGAATTTTGTTCTGTCATACTAACTGGATCTTGAATCGTATTAGTTGGTTGTGGTCTATTTCCTATCAACACAGAGCCAATCGCCATTACAATAGCTACAATACAAATAATAATAATGACCGTAAAACTAACTGTTCTAATTGTTATTTTCATGCTTTTTTCATCCTTTCTCATTTTCTTGTTAAATTATATCATTATTTACAATAAAATGTAAACAAATTCTTAGATAAATATTGACTTTTTCTTTCATTTGTATTAGAATAAGTAAGCATTGTATGTTAGAAAGCAAAAATAAACTTCTCCCCGGTAGTTTATTTTAAGTGTTTCTAATAAAATTATATATAATATGAATGGAGGGTATTTATTACCATGAATAATACAACATACAGTTTAAAAAAAGAGGAAATTGAAAGAAAATGGTATATCATCGATGCAGAAGGAAAACCATTAGGTAGAGTTGCAACAGAAGCTGCAAAATTACTAAGAGGAAAACATAAACCTACTTATACACCTAATCTAGATGCTGGTGATCATGTCATTATTATTAATTGTGCTAAAGTAATTTTAACAGGTCATAAATTAGACCAAAAAGTTTACAGACATCATTCAGGATATATTGGTGGAATGAAAGAAATTATTGCAAGAGATTTACTTAGCTCTAATCCTGAAAAAGCTATGATGCATGCTGTAAAAGGAATGTTACCACACAATTCTTTAGGAAGACAAATGGTTAAAAAATTAAGATTATACGCTGGAAACGAGCATGAAAACCAAGCTCAAAAACCAGAAAAATGGGAATTCTAGAAAGGTTAAGGAGGAAAATTAAATGCCTAAAGCAAAAAAAGAAAAAATAATGTTCTATGGTACAGGTAGAAGAAAAAGTTCAATTGCAAGAGTTCGTTTAGTAGAAGGAACTGGAGTAATTACAATAAATGATAAAAATATTGATGAATATTTTGGTTTAGAAACATTAAAAGTTATCGTAAGACAACCATTAACAGTTACAAATACATTAACAAAATATGATGTTATTTGTAAAGTAATTGGTGGTGGATACACAGGTCAAGCAGGAGCAATCCGTCATGGTATTGCAAGAGCATTAAATGAAGCAAATGCAGAATATAGAGCAGATTTAAAATCAAACGGATTCTTAACAAGAGATCCTCGTATGAAAGAAAGAAAAAAATACGGTCTTAAAAAAGCTCGTCGTGCACCACAATTTAGCAAACGTTAAAATGTATATCAAAAACTCGAAAGTTTTCCTTTCGAGTTTTTTGTTATATTATAAGTCTCATGGAAAAATGACACATATGAAATTGACAAAAGTTACATAATGTGAGATAATAGGACTGTTACAAACACACTGATGCTTTTAGCATGGAGGAACTTTTATGAAAAACTTAGATTTAACTTTCACTTTCTATCCTGAAGAACAAGTAGTTAATGTATTTCAGGGAGATCACTTTCTTCAATCTGTAGAAATTAATAGTAAGGGAGTGATTAATTCCAATGACTTTAACCGCCTTACCAATGCACTTCATCTTTCTTTAGAAGATGAAAAGGAAGATTTGAATTTTGAAATCTTCCGTTGTTGGAACGAGGCAAAAGCTTCTTAGGATAGTTCCTCAAAAAAAACAGGTTTTGGCTACTATAGCAAAACCTGTTTTTTACTTAAAATTTCTCAATTTGTTTTAATATTGGAAATTCTTTTCTAAATCTTCTTAATTTCTCAATATCTAAATCTTGTACAATAATTCCCTCTTCTTTTTCAATATTGGTCATAACTGTTCCATCATAAGAAACAATTTGTGTGTTTCCACATCTTTCTTTTTCTGCAATTCCACCAGTTTGATTACATGCGCAAAAATATACTTGATTTTCAATTGCTCTTGCTCTTGTTAATATTTCCCAAGCAATTTTACCTGTTGCTTTTCTAAAGCTAGATGGTAAAAATACAACTTCTACGCCATTTTGTGCAAGTGCTTTAAAGTATTCTGGGTAGCGAAGATCAAAGCATATTCCAATTCCTACTTTAACTCCCTCTATTTCAACAATTCCTAAATCTTTTCCTTTTACAGTATAACTTCCTTCGTCTATTTTTAGCTCTTCTCTATCTACTGTATACATATAAATCTTATCATATCGATGTATGATATCACCATCTCTATTTATTACAAGAGCTGTATTAGTTATCTTATCTGTACCTTCTACTTTTATCGCTAAGCTACCTAAAATAATATTAACATGATTCTTTTTAGCATATTGTTTAAAATTATAAATTATCTCAGAATCAATGGGCTCTGCTCCTCTATCTTTTCCTGAATATAAAAATTTTTCTGATAAACATATAATATCTGCTTTTTGCTCTACTGCTTCATTCATTAATCGAATTGCTGTATCAATATTTTTTTGCTTATCATCTTTGGAATCCATTTGTATTAATGATACTCTCATAATTTCTCCCCTTGTTTTTTCTTATTCTATTATAAAATAATACATTTGTAAAGTTGTTTCTTTGAAAATCTTACATTTCAGCATCCTGTCTGGTACCCGGATAAAAAAGCTCCGGCTGGTACGCTCCTTTGGATTTCTCCAATATGCATTCATACCTTCCCTCTTCTGAAAGGGTTACCTTAAACACATGGCACTTTCTTAAAGGCATCTTCGCATTAATAAACTTCTTCACTTCATCTGGCGTCCTGCCTGGTAAAAGCATAAACTCCATTATTTCGTCCATTTTGCTGTATGGAATTTGTTTACAATATAATTCCACATCCAGCATCTGCCGGCTACCTTCTTTCTGAACGGTAATGTTCCACAAATAGGTTGTCCCCCATCTTTGTGTCCACGGAATAAATTTTATTTCATATCCATTCCATTTTCTACTTACTGTTTCGATTCTCTGTTTTTTCTTCATGTTATCCTCCTTCACCTTAATGGTGGCTGTCTAAATTTGCATGTAACTTGCTATATTATAATATGTTTGACATAATATAGCAAGTTACTTGTCAAATAAATAAGACGTTATAATAACGCCTTATCTATTCAATTTACATTTTTCTAAACACCCCAGCAACTTTTCCAAGTATTTTACAATCTGGTACAATGATTGGATCCATTGTAGAATTTTCTGGTTGTAAACGAATATGGTCTTTTTCTTTATAAAATGTTTTAACAGTTGCTTCATCTTCAATTAATGCCACTATAATTTCTCCATTATTGGCACTTTCTTGTCTTTTTACTAGAATGTAATCTCCATCTAAAATTCCAGCTTCTATCATACTTTCTCCACGAACAGTAAGCATGAAGGATTCACTATTTCCAACAAAATCAATTGGAATTGGGAACGTATCGGTTATATTTTCTACTGCTAAAATTGGTGCTCCTGCTGTAATTTTTCCGATTACTGGTACTTCAACCATTTCTTTTCCAGAATAAAATTCTTTCATTTGAGTTTGATTTTTATTACCATCTAGTCCACCTTTTAATAATTTTAGTGTTCTTCCTTTTTGTGATTCTTTTTTAATGTATCCTTTTTCTTCTAATTTAGCAAGATATCCATGTACAGTTGCTGTTGATTTTAATCCAACTGCTTTTCCAATTTCTCTTACAGATGGTGGATAGCTATTTAATGCTATTTGTTTTTCAATAAATTTTAAGATTGCTTTTTCTCTTTTATTTAATTCATTTGGATCTTTTTTTCTCACACCAAATCACTCCCTTTTTTTATTTGTCACCATGGTATCACAAAAAAAAGAAAAAGTCAAACAAAAGTTTGAACTTTTTCGAAAAATTTGTTCTTTTTTAATTTTTACTGATACCACTCGAATTCCCACTCTAAAAATTTAACTGTATCTCCTTCTTTTACACCTTTTTTCTTAAGTTCGGCTTCAATTCCTAATTGTCTTATTACTTTTTGGAAATAGTGCATTGATTCATTATCTCCTATGTTAATTCTACCCATTAATCTTTCCACTGCTGGTCCTTCTACTATATATTCATCCCCCATTTTAGTAACACTAAATTCGTCTTTATTTTCTAACGTATATACTATTTTTTCTTCTACTTCAACTAATTCTTCTTTTGGTAATTCTTTTAAAACAGTAGTTACTCGATTCATTAAGTCATCGATTCCTTCACCTGTTACTGCTGATATTTTAAATAATTCTATATTTTTATTTTTTGCTAATTCTTCTAATTGTTCTAATAATTCTTGGTTTTGCATTGCATCTAACTTATTTGCTACTATAATCTGTTTTCTAGTAGCTAATTTTTCACTATATGTTTTTAATTCTTCGTTAATGGTTTTAAAATCTTCAACTGGATTTCTTCCTTCTATTCCAGAAACATCAATTACATGAAGTAATAGTCTTGTCCTTTCAATATGTCTTAAAAATTGGATACCAAGACCTATTCCTGTACTTGCTCCTTCGATAATTCCTGGAATATCGGCAATTACAAAACTATCTCCATAAATTGATTTTACAACTCCTAAGTTTGGAATAATAGTGGTAAAGTGATAATCTGCAATTTTTGGTTTTGCTGAAGTAACTCTTGAAAGGAATGTTGATTTTCCCACATTAGGAAAGCCAATTAAACCTACATCTGCCAATAATTTTAATTCTAGAATTATTTCTTTTTCTTGTCCTTTTTCTCCATCTTGTGAAAACCTAGGTGCTTGACGAGTAGAGGTTGCAAAATGCACATTTCCTTTTCCACCTCTTCCTCCTGGAAGGACTAATTCTTTTTGGCTTTCTTCAGATAAGTCAGCAAGAACTCGTCCGAGACTCACTATCTTTAATAATCGTACCTTGTGGAACTCCAATATATAAGTCTTCTCCTTTTTTTCCATAGCAATTGTTTCCACTACCATTTTGTCCATTTTCTGCTTTAAATATTTTTTTATAACGGAAGTCAAGTAATGTATTCATATCTTTGTCCACTACAAAGTAGATACTTCCACCTTTTCCCCCATCGCCTCCATCTGGACCACCTGCTGCTACATACTTTTCTCTACGAAAGGTTGCTGCACCATTTCCACCATTTCCAGATTTAATGGTAATCTTCGCATAATCTGTAAACATGTTTACTCTCCTTTAAAATAATCTAATTTCATAGCTTGTTTTACTTTTTCCATGGTAAGGGCTGCTTCTTTTCTTGCAATCTTGGTTCCTTCCATCAATATTTCTTTTACAAGTTCTGGTCTTTCTTCATAGTAGTGTCTTTTTTCTCGTATTGGTGATAAATGTTCATTGATATTTTTAATTAGTTGCTTTTTGCAAGCAACACAGCCTCGTTTCCCAACCTTACATTCTTCACAAATTGTTTTTACTTCATCTTTACTAAATAAATTATGGTAATATGCTACCATACATACATTAGGATTTCCTGGGTCTTCTTTTTTTATTCTTGCAGGATCGGTCACGGCACTCATTACCTTTTTTGCAATTTCTTCTTCAGAATCGGATAAATAGATTGCATTTCCTAAGGATTTTCCCATTTTTTCATTTCCATCTAATCCTTTAATTCTCTTGTTTTCTCCTAAATACGCTTGTGGTTCTCTTAAGGTTTCTCCATAAATAGAATTAAATTTTCTTACAATTTCTCTACATTGTTCAATTAATGGTAATTGGTCTTCTCCTACTGGAATTAAGTTTGCATCAAATGCTGTTATATCTGCTGCTTGGCTTACTGGATATCCTAAAAATCCATAGGTTACACTTTCTCCAAAAATTTCTCTTTTTTGTGCAATTTCTGTTTTAACAGTTGGGTTTCTTTCCAATCTTGCAATGGTTACTAAATTTGAATAAAACACAGTAAGTTCTGCAATTTCTGGTATCATGGATTGTAAAAAAAATGTTACTTTGTTCGGGTCAATTCCTACTGCTAATTGATCCATTACGATTTCGTTTACGTTTTTCTTTACTTTCTCAGGATTTGCAAAATTATCAGTTAATGCTTGCACATCTGCAACTTCTATAAATGTTTCATATTCATTTTGAAGTTTTACTCTATTTTGTAATGAACCAAAATAATGGCCTATATGTAATTTCCCTGTTGGTCTATCTCCAGTTAAAATACGTTTTTTTACTTCTTTATCTGCCATAGTTATACGTTTCCTCCTTGTATCTTATTATATGTCTAATATTCAAATAGTAATATATATATTTTTTTCTGTATGAGTTCGACCTTCTCATTTAAGAAAAGTACTATATAGAAGTTCATAACGGATAGTTATCTATATATCTGTCTAGAAATGTTTGGAGAACGGAAGAAAGAAAAAACATATATATTACTATTTTACACTTTAAAAATCTATTTTTTCATAATGTAAAATACATATTTTATTATACTCTAATTTAATAAAAAAAACAACTCTTGTATTAAGAGTTGTCCTTTATTTATTATTCTGCTGTTTTTTCCGTACTTACAACTGGGTAAACACTTACTTTCTTTTTATCTCTACCTAGTCTTTCAAATTTAACAGTTCCATCAACTAATGCATATAAAGTATCATCACTACCTTTTCCTACATTTGTTCCTGGATGTATATGAGTTCCTCTTTGTCTCATTAATATATTTCCTGCTAATACGAATTGACCATCAGCACGTTTTACGCCAAGACGTTTTGACTCACTGTCTCTTCCGTTCTTAACACTACCTTGACCTTTCTTATGAGCCATGCTTTCTCACTCCTTCCATAGCTTATGTTTATTTTCTATTTTCTAAAGCTTACGCTTCTACTTTTTCAGCACTTGCTTCTTCTGCTTTTGGTGCAGTTTTCTTTGCAGCTGGCTTTTTGATTGCAGTAATTTCAACCTTTGTATATGGTTGTCTGTGTCCTTGTTTTCTTTTATAGTTTTTCTTTGCTTTGTATTTGAAAACAATAATCTTTTTACCTTTTCCGTGTGCTACTACTTTTCCTTCTACTTTAAAACCTTTTACATAAGGATTTCCGATTTCAACTTTTTCTCCATCGGCTACTAAAACAACATGATCAAATGTTACTTTTTTTCCTTCTTCTGCATCAAGTTTTTCGAAAAATACAACATCACCTTCAACTACTTTGTATTGTTTCCCACAGCTTTCAATTATTGCGTACATTCTATGTACACCTCCCTTTTTTGTATACTCGCTAATCCCAAACTTTAGGTAGTTAAACTAAATTAACCTTTATGGACCTTAATTAAGCGGATTACAGATAGATATTGTATCATAAATCATAGTATTTGTCAAACAAATTTTGTGATTTTATTTTATAGTCTTTTTGTAAAAATGTGTTGACAGCTCATTTTTATTGTGTTAGTATTGCAAGTGGGAGATGAAACCATTGGGAACCAGAGTTGATTTTTAAGAAAAGGAGGTGAACCCCAATGGATAATCAAAAAAATATGACATATCTTATCGATATGGTTAAGCAAATTCATGAAACTACTCTATCTTTAGATCAAAAAATCGATGAAAGATTTGATACTTTAGATACAAAAATTGATACAAGATATGATGCTTTAGACCAAAAGATTGATGCAAGATGCGACGTTTTAGATGCAAGATGCGATTCTTTAGATACAAAGATTGATAAGTATTATGAACAAAATCGTAAAGAACATTTTGAAATGAGAAATATGCTTGCACATATTCAAAATGACATTAAAGATTTACGAACGGATATTGATACCGTTTATGACTTAGAAAAAGATTCTCGTAAACAATTACGAAAATTATTTTAATAAAAAAGATACTAAGTTTTGGGCTCTTAGTATCTCTTTTTTATCTTCTACTTGCTTAATCTTTCAAAAACATAAGTATCATTTTTTAACCAAAATTCATTTTCTTCACTATTTCCATCTTTTATAGCATCATATGTTTCTAACATAATTCCTGTAACCACATCAATTTTTCTTAAGACTGGCAAAATTTCTAATTCGTAGTCTGTTAATGGATTTCTTTTTGCATATTGTTTTAAAAAGTATTGTTCTAATTCTTCTGTTTTATCTTTTCATTTTTCGTATAATTTCCTTATCTTCTTTTGTTACTCGATACGATTCTATGATTTTTTGCAATGCTTTATTGTAAGTAAATGTATCCAATGTATTGTTTTGTAATAACATCATCGTTTCTTTTGGAAACTTGATATAGCAAATAGAAATTGCCCATGCAACTGCCATTTTTACATAGTAGCCATCGTGATGAATGTTATTCAATATTGCTAATACCTCTTTTATATATTCCTCTGTAATATAAAAATCTAATAGCATCACTACTCCAAAACGAATTTCAAACTCTTTATTAGAATTTATGTATGGTTGTATCAATTCCCACATCTCACTCATATGTTTTTTGGTAAATTTAAGTCCAGCACAGGTAACATCACATACTGCCCAATTATCAATTTGGGGTACAAAACTTTTAATATATTTTAATCTTTCTTGTAATTCCATTTTAGCAAGTCCAATGACCATTCCTTGTAGCATAACTTCTTCATAATATTCATTTTTTGCAGTTTTTAAGTATGTTCTCCAATCTCCTTTTACAATCTCTTTTGCAAACTCTCTAAGAACTGGTACTCTAATTCCGATAATATTATTTATTCCTGGACATAATGAACTATGAAATTTTTGGTATTCTTCATCTGCTAATGAAAATAATGTTTCTCTTATTTGTTTTTCCATTTAATACACCTTTTTAATAAGGGTCGCACATGATATGCAACCCTCTCATCCTTTTTATTCTACTTCTAAAATTGGATCGATTTCTTCATGAAGCATTTTTGTTAATACCTCACAACTATGATCAAATTTTTCCTGGTCTTGTGGTTCTAATTTTAATTCAATCATTTCTTTTATCCCTTTACGGTTAATAATTGCTGGAACACCTATAAACATTCCTTCATGTCCATATTCTCCATTTTGATACATAGATATTGGCATAATAGCATTTTGGTCTCCTAAAATCGCTTTTACAAGCCTTGTTAATGCAATTCCAATTCCATAATAGGTAGCTCGTTTCTTTTCGATAATTTCATAGGCTGCTTGTTGTACTCCTGTATAAATTTTATCTAAATCGGTTAAGTCTCTTCCATTTTCATTCATAACATCAATTAGCTTTTTACATCCTACATAACAATGTCCCCATGGAACAAAAGATGAATCTCCATGTTCTCCCATGATGTAAGCATGCACATTTTTACTTGCTACTTCTAAATATTCTCCAATTAAAAAACGAAGTCTTGCTGTATCTAAAATTGTACCAGAACCAATTATTTTCTCTTTTGGAAATCCTGATGTTTTATATACAACATAGCTCATTAAATCAACTGGATTACTTGCTACTACAAAAATTCCTTTAAATCCACTTGCTACAACTTGTTTGGTAATATCTTTCATGATTTTTGCATTTGCTTTTGCAAGTTCTAATCTTGTTTGTCCTGGTTTTTGATTTAATCCAGCAGTAATCACAACAATATTGGCATCTTTACATTCTGAATAATCCCCTGCTTTTATATCCATTTTTGTTGGTGCAAAAGGCATACCATGAGATAAATCCATTGCTTCTCCTTCTGCTTTTTCTTTTACTACATCAATTAGAACAAGTTCATTAACTCCACCCTGATTTAATAAAGAATACGCCATGCTCATTCCTACAAAACCTGTTCCAACTAATACAATTTTTCTTCTTTCTACCATAAAATCACTCCTTTTTATGTCATTCCATATAATGATAGTATATCACAGTTTTATTACTTTATATCACTTTTTTGATATTTTTTCCAATCATTTTTGTATATACAATTAAGTATGAGATTGATAAGCAAAATCCACCAATTACATCACTTGCATAATGAACTCCTAAATAAATACGGCTAATTCCTATTAATAAAATAAGAAATGATAAAACAGTACAGAGTCCCCATTTTAATAACTTGTTTTTTACATTTCTATAAATGAAATAAACCAAAAATCCATAAAAAGCCATACTTACCATAGAATGTCCAGAAGGAAAGCTATAGCCAAACTGGTCAATAATCCTATGTTCAATCGGTCTTGGTCTTTGAACTATATATTTTATCATTTGATTTAAAACGGTTACCATGATTAGATTAAAAACAATATAAAATTTGCATTTTTTATGTTTCATAAAAATCAAAATAAGAATAGTGGTAGTAACAATCCCAATTGCTCCTCCTAAATTAGTAATTATCTTAAAAATAGAAGTAACTGGATTAGAAATCATACCAGAAACTGTTTTATATACGATATCATCAAATATCCATATTTCATTATCTAATACATCTTCTATAATGGCAAAAAAAGCGACCATGCAAATTAGTAAAATAACCCATGGTAAATTCTTTTTGATTGTTAGCACTATTTTTCTTTTCAAACTTTGTTTCATATTCTTTTTCCATTTCTTTTGTTTTTATGTTATTGTACTACGGGATTTCTAAAATTGCAATAGATGATTCTAGGGACGGGGGTAAAAATCATCTTTAAGAAAAAAATGACTTTTACCCCCGTCCCTAGAATCATCTATTTTATATATTCATTTAATGGTTTTACTTTATAATTTAATTCTCCAATTTGTTCTGTTGGAAGATATCCTGGAGTTGCATTTATAACATCTGGTATACGGTTTACAATGGTTGCACAAGTTAATTCTACGGTTTGTGGTTTTGCAACAGTAATTGTGGTATTTGGTTCTCCTTCTATGGTCCATTCATTTTTGTCGTAATCATTACTTGCATATACTTTTCCAATACACTCTGTTTCTAGTGTGATTCCTTCTTTTGTTTTTGTTGTTACAACTGCACTCATTCCTGTCGCATTTCCTGCTTTTATGGTCATATTTAACGTAGAAGAGAATATATCTTCTGTATGGGTTTGTGGGATGCATTTTTGTGTTTGAGATTCTACTGTTAATCCTAATTTTTCGCAAAGCCATCCATTTACATTCCACATATAAGATGGTAAAAATTCTCCCTTATTAATTAAATTTTGTCGTTCTTGTTCTGAAATATTATCTGCAGATGCTATTTTATTTTCAAATTCTTCTAACGATAATCCTGCTCCATGTGCTTGGGCAAGAGCCACTCCATAATCTTCTACATTGTAGCTTGAACTTCCTTTTATTTTTTGAATCCTTTGGGTTGAACCTGCAATAGAGCTTACTAATTGTCCCCAATAAATATCTTGGTATCCACTTCCTGTAATGGTACAATTATTTTTCTTTGCTAGTTCATCAATTTCTTTTGTTAATATAGGATTTGAATTTTCAGGGAAGAATGCTTCTTCGCAAGTAGTAATAGCATTAATTCCTAATCTAGCACATAATAACAGTGCATCATAAACTTCAGAAAATAAACTTCTTGTTTCTACTACACAAATATCTGGTTTTGTCTGTTTTAACATTTCTTCTGCATTTTCTAAAGCTGTTACTTTTACTCCTTTTGCCTCTTCCCCCATAACTTCTCCAATGTCTTTTCCAATCACTTCTGGATTTACATCAATTGCCCCAACAACTTCTCCACCTTTTTCATAAACATATCGCATGGTATATACCGCCATCTTTCCTGTTCCATATTGAACAACTCTTATCTTTTTATCCATTTTTTCACTCTCCTTATTATTATTACCTAGATTATATACTTAAAAAAAATATTTATTCAATACATTTTCTTGTTTTTTGTGATATAATAATCAAAACGATATGATACAAAGGAGAAAATATGGATTACAAATTTTTATTGGATATTGGACTAATTATTTTATTTGTTAAGCTTTTTAGTATGATAACTGGTAAAATTCACATGCCAAAAATGCTTGGTGGATTAATTGCAGGAGTTATATTAGGACCTGCTGTTTTTAATATCATTCAGTCCAATACTATTTTAGAATTTTTAGCAAATTTAGGAATTATTTTTATTATGTTTTTAGCAGGAATGGAGACAAGTTTAAAGAAATTTATGTCTGGCACAAAGAAATTCGTTATGATTGCTAGCCTTGGTGTTATCATTCCTCTACTATTAGGATTTTTATTTAGTAAATGTTATACACTAGATAATTCCTTAAATCTATTTTTTGGAGCTGTTATTACTGCAACTTCTGTTAGTATTACAGTAGAATCTTTAATGGAAATGAAAAAACTAAAAACCAATGTTGGTACTGCTATTTTAGGAGCTGGCGTTGTCGATGATATTATTGGTGTTGTATTTTTAACTTTTATTTTAAGTAATGGAAACTTTTCTCTTGGTGCTATTATTATACTAATTCTTAAAATAATTGTTTTCTTTACACTTGCTATTGGTATTCGGATTTATCATGTTCCGATTCTTAGAATGGTTAGAAGCCAAACTTCCTCGAAAAGAAGAATTACCAATTTTTTCACTTGCTTTTGCTCTTTTACTTTCTTATCTTGCTCAAATGTTTGGGGTTAGTGGTATTATTGGGGCTTATATTGCAGGTCTTGTAGTTGGTAATACAAAACAAGGAAAATTTATTAAAAATAAAATAGATGTATTAGTCTATATGTTATTTTCTCCTATGTTTTTTGCAAGTATTGGACTAAAACTTACTACTTTATCTTTCCCAAGTTATATTTGGCAATTTATTATTCTATTTACTGCAATTACTATTATTAGTAAAATTATCGGTAATGGATTTGGAGCAAAATTATGTGGATATAAAGATAAAGAATGTTTACAAATAGGCATTGGAATGGCAACTCGTGGTGAAATGGCATTTATTATGATTGATGAAGCAAAAAAAATTGGTCTTATTAATGAAGAAATCTTTTCAATTATCGTCATTACTGTATTTTTAGTTACCTTCATTACTCCAGTTTTACTTCATTTAAGTTTTAAAACAAAAGAACCAAACATAAATAAAGAGCAAGTGAATATTTAGTATTCACCTGCTCTTTATTTATGTTTCTTTTCTATTTTCAATTTTTGTAATTATTTTTAGTGCTTTGGGTCTTTCTAGTAAAATTTCATGACCACAACCTTGGCATTTTAATTTAAAATCAACACCAATTCTTGTGATTTCCCATAATTTACTACCACATGGATGAACTTTTTTGGTCCTTACAATATCTCCTATTTGGTATTCCATTTTATCACCTACTTTATTTTACCGCATGTCTTAAACGTTTAATAACAGATTCTTCCCCAAGTACTTTCATAATTTCATACATATCTGGTGTATTTGCTCTTCCTGTTAAGCAAATACGAATAACGGTACTAATGTCTCCTACATGTCCTTTGTAAGACTCTGGATTTTGTTTAAATTCTTTTGTCTCTCTTGCATATCCAAATTCTTCTGCCAAATCTTTCATTTTATTAAACCAAGTTTCTTTATCATCTTCTATATTAAAGTATTTCGTTATATATGTTTCAATTATCTTTGCAATTTCTGCTTTGTCATTGATTTTTTGGAATTCATAAGAAACAGGATTTGCAAAGAATTCCTCATCATATAAATAGATAATGTTTTCTTTTAAATCTGACCATTTTGCAATATCTTTTCTTGGTTTTAGATTTCCTCTTTCTATTCCCAAAACTTGCAATGTATAATTTTTATCTTTTTCTAATAAAGTTTTTAAGTTTTTATCATATTTATCTGCCCATGCAATGCCTTCATTATATACTTGTTCTGCACTATATTTTGAAATAACTCTTTTAGAAATGTCTAAAAGTTTAACCATATCAAACAAGGCTCCACTAACACTCATTTTATTTAATTGTAATTCAAATTCTTCCATATCGGCATCTGGATTTTGTTTTCTCCATTGTTCAAAGTTCGAATTTGCAATATTTAATAAATATTCATCTACTGCAAGTTCTGGAATTCCCACTTCTGCATAATAACTTACTGCTGCTTCTGGGTCTTTTCTTTTACTTAATTTTCTCTTTGCTCCATTATCTTCTTTCATAATTGGTGCAATATGAGCATATTTTGGTGCTTTAAATCCTAAGGTTTGGAATAGTTGTAAGTGTAATGGAACAGAAGATAGCCATTCATCTCCACGAATAACGTGAGTTGTTCCCATTAAGTGATCATCTACTGCATGTGCAAAATGATATGTTGGAAGTCCATCGGATTTAATAATAACAATGTCTTGGTCATTTTCTGGAAAGTCAACATTTCCTTTTATCACATCATGGTGTTTGATTTTCTTTTCTGGATTTCCTTGTGATTTAAAACGTAAAATATATTTTTCTCCGTTTTTAATTTTTTCTATTTGCTCATTTACAGGAATGTGTCTACATTTACTCCATACGCCATAATATCCTGTTCTTTCTTTGGCAGCTTCTTGTTTTTGTCTCATTTCCTCTAATTCTTCTGATTTGCAAAAACATGGATAGGCACATCCTTTTTCGATTAAATATTTTGCGTAAGCTTGATAAATTTCTTTTCTTAAAGATTGTTTATATGGACCATAGTTTCCTTTTTCATTTACTTCATCTATCATTCCTTCATCTGGTGACATACCAAATTCTTTTAAAGCTTCAATAATTCCACTAACCCCATTTTCCACTTCACGTTTTTGGTCTGTATCTTCAATTCTTAAAAAGAATATCCCTCCTGTTTGATTTGCCATCTTTTTAGCAATAACAGATTGATATAATCCACCAATATGTACAAATCCTGTTGGACTTGGTGCAAATCTTGTAACAATGGCACCTTCTTCTAAATTTCTTCTAGGGTATTTTTCTTCATAATAAGAAATATCCTTTACCTCTGGAAATATCACATTTGCTAAATCTTTATAATCCATCTTTTTTCCTTCTTTCTCTTTCTTAATACTATGTATTATAGCAAAATTCCCTTCTAATTGCAACTTGATTATAAAAAATATGAGGAAAGAGTAATACCACAGTATTAGTTCTTTCCCCCATTTGACTGATTTTTGTGTTGTCCGCCAACCATAGCAAGATTTATACTTCCATAAAAATTGGTAATATCATTGGATTTCGTTTTGTTTTTTGGTAAATATAATCTCTTAACGTATCTTTTAAGTTTGATTTCATGGCTGACCATTCTTTAATTTGTTTTTCTTCACATCTTGCAATTTCATCACGAATCACATTTTTTACTCCATCCATTAGGTTTTCCGATTCTCTTACATAAACAAATCCTCTTGAAATAACATCTGGTCCTGCTACAACTTCACCTGTTGCAGAATCCATTGTTAATACAATCACAATTAATCCATCTTGTGATAGATGTTGTCTATCACGTAGTACAATGTTTCCAACATCTCCAACCCCTAATCCATCAACTAAAATTCTTCCAGATGGTACAGAGCCTGTTAGTTTAGCTTCATTTTCATTCATTTCTAAAATTCTTCCATTTGTTAAAATAAATGTATTTTCCGAGTCTACTCCCATTTTCTTTGCTGTTTCAATATGTGCAATTAGTTGCCTATATTCCCCATGAACAGGAATAAAATATTTTGGTTTTGTAAGTGCAAGCATTAATTTTTGTTCTTCTTGACATGCATGGCCTGAAACGTGTACATCTTCTAATGCACTATATACCACTTCTGCACCAATTTTCATTAAATCATCAATAACTTTGGATACGAATTTTTCATTTCCTGGAATTGGACTTGCTGATATAATAACTAAATCATTTGATGTGATGGTTACTTTTTTGTGTTCTCCTGTTGCCATTCTCGTTAACGCAGACATCGTTTCTCCTTGCGAACCTGTTGTAATAATAACCAATTGTTCATCTGTATAATTTCGAATCATATCGATATCAATAAATACATTATCTGGTACCCTAATATAGCCAAGTTCAATTGCTGTTGTAATCATATTAATCATACTTCTACCACATACTGCAATTTTTCTACCATATTTTACAGCCGAATTTACAATTTGTTGCACACGATGTACATTAGATGCAAATGTTGCAACAACAATACGTTTCTTGCAATTTAAAAATAACTTTTCAAATACATCTCCCACAGTACTTTCAGACATCGTGTAACCTTTTCTTTCAGAGTTCGTACTATCAGACATAAGAGCTAATACTCCTTGGTTTCCAAGTTCAGCAAGTCTTCCAAAATCCATTCTTTCGTCATCAATTGGAGTATAATCAATCTTAAAATCTCCTGTATGAATCACTGTTCCAACTGGGGTATGAATTCCAAGGGCTACTGCATCAGGGATACTATGGCAACTTCTAATAAATTCTACTTTTATTTTTCCAAAATCAATGGTTTGTCCTTGTTCTACTATATTTAATTTTGTACTTCTTACTAGTCCATGTTCTTCTAATTTATTTTTAATAAGTCCTACTGTTAATCTTGTTGCATAAATAGGAATATTAATTTGTTTTAATAAATATGGAATAGAACCAATATGGTCTTCATGACCATGGGTAATTACTAACCCTTTAATTTTTTCTTTATTTCTTTCTAGATAAGTAATATCTGGTATTACTAGATCAACACCTAGCATATCATCTTCTGGAAACGCTAACCCACAATCAACAACAATCATTTCGTTTTCATATTCAAACACAGTAATATTTTTTCCAATTTCTAATAATCCTCCAAGTGGGATGATTTTTAATGGACTTTTTTTGAAATGAAATTCCTTTTCTTCTTGTCGTTTATTCTCTTTTACCACTTTTGTATTTGCTACTTCTCTATTATTCCTTTTTCTTCTTGTTTGTGCACTTACTTTTTTTTCTTCTTGTTTGCTTTCTAATTTGTTTTCATTTTCTACCTTTTTCTTTTGATTGTTTTTTGGACCATAGCTCCTTGTTCCTCTTCTTTTGGTAGCAGGCTGTTTGGTATTGTTTCCAATCTCCTTACTAATTTCTTCTGTTTTACGATTTTCTATCATTTTTCTCTCCCTATTTAAAACTTAATTTGAATTTATATTTTTGTACAAAAAAGAAAAATCAGTTGCAATAAACTGATTGATTCTAAGAATTTTATAACAATATATCATAAAAAAATATTGCATTTTTACCCGAACCTACGATATCTTTTTATAACTCCATAATTATTTTTCTCTTTTTACGAATCTTCCGTTATACTGTTAATATACGATTTTTATCTCTTTTCATACATAAAATTTAAATCTCTTCTTTACCAATGTTTGGTAACAATTGTTTTATATTATACTATAAAAAAAAGCAGAAGTCAATACCGACTTCTGTTTTACTTACCTCTCTAACCCTCTATTATGCCTAGCCATTAATGTTTTAGTACTTATCACCATCTTCATTCTGTTTTTCTCTTTTTTCTCTTCTTCCTGTTCGTCAATTTTTCCAATATAGTCCTTTAGCACATTCTGTTCTTGTCTTCCAATTGCTCCTTTTTGTTTTGCATTTATAAATGCATCTCGAATAATAGTATATTGTAAAATCTGCTGACGTTTCTCCCTATCTTGATATTTTTCTGGTATTTGATTCATATAAGCTTTAATTGTTCCTATATCCTTACTCATTGCCGTTAGTTCATCTTCTATCGTCTCTGATGCTGTCTCTTTATCTCCAATCATATCTGATATTGGTTTCATATTTGCAAATATCTGTCCTAACTCACTTTGTTCCTGATTATTTACATATCCTAAAACCTTTTGATATGGTTCTAAAACTTTTTGGATAGGGGTAGTAACAGCCATTTGTTTGATATCATCTGAAGTAATTTGCTTAAAGCCCTTCACTATATACTCTGATATTTCTGGTATCACTATTTGTTGTTCTACATATGCATTATGTCTTCTCTCATTTTTTTGTATTTCTTCTTGTGTTATATTGGCTAATTCACTATTGGTAAATTCTGTTCGTTTAGTTTCAACTTCTCCATCATTTCTTACTGTACAAAATAGATCTAGTCCTTCTTTTGTCAATTCCCAACCTTGTTTTATTAAATCCTCAATATAATACTCTGGCTCTAATTCCTCTAGACTTGCAAATTTTTGTATTTTTTCTCCAAAATACTGATTTAAAGCTTTTCTAATCTTATTAGCTTGTATATTCTTTTCTTTCGTAGATGCTAATATAATGGTTTGTCTCTGATTATGTATTTCATATTTTATAGCAAGTTGATTTGTTTCTTGCAAACTTTCCGGAAAAATTGTAATTTCAAATCCATCTTGTAATGCTTCTACAGCATATGGCGCATAATACTCCTGTAACGCTTCTTTCTTTTCACTCATTTCTTCTTTCGTTAAATTTTCAAATATTTCTTTTGTACTATTACTTTTTTCAAGCATTTCCTTTGTTTTTGTAATTTTTCCTTTTTTTTGTAAAAATTTAAAATCCATCTTTTTCATCCTTTCTTATAAAATTGTTGCTCCAATCATTCCTGCATCATTTCCTAATTCTGCAAGCTTTATTATTGTTCTTTTGTTTTGAATTGGTGGCATAATTCTATCTAATTCTTCCTGTAGCTTAGAAAATAAAATATCTTTATAATATACAAAGCTTCCTCCAATCACCAAAACGTCTGCACTACAAATTCTTGCCATATTTGCAATTCCAATTGCTACAAATCCAATATATCCTTGAAGAATGTCTTCTACTTTGCTTCTATTTTCGGGCTGTTTTAATATTTCTAATATTTCTTTACTTGATAAATTTGGATTATCAAAGTATTGTCTTATTTGCGTTTTAAATGCTTTCATAGAAGCATATGTCTCATAACATCCATTTCGCCCACAATTACATTTTCGTCCATTTTTTTGGATTATCATATGTCCTGCTCCTCTAATGTCTTCAACTAACTTCCCTTGCAAGAAAACGGCTGTACCAACTCCAGTTCCTAATCCTAAAAATATTCCATTATGGCATCCTTTTAGTGCTCCATATTCTTTTTCTGCAATTCCAGCACACATTCCATCGTTTTTCGTAAAACAAGGCTTGTCTATTTTTTCTTTTACTATATTTTCTATATTTACATTGTTAATTTTCAAATTACAAGCATTATCGATATTGCCATTTCGGGGTCTTCCGAGGAACTGAAATACCTACCATCTCAATATCACCTAAGTTTGTAGATTCTAAAATTACATCCATTTGTTCATAAAGGAATGTTCGAATTGCTAGTTCTAATCCTTGTTTATCTTCTTTTGTAAAATTATATTCTCTCTTTTGTACAACTTTTCCTCTTTCTACCAATCCTATTTGGATATGGCTTCCTCCTAAATCAATCCCAATTTTCATAATACATCTCCCTTCTTGTCCATCTTTTTTTCTAGAAACCATAAGCTGAAAATAAGAAGTTACCCATGTATAATTGTAAACAAGGCACCAATACGACTAATACAAAGAAGATTAGTACAACACCAACAATACTATATACTAATTGTGGTAATACCATCATAATTTTTTGTATAATATTGTCAATATCAATATCCATATATTCTAATAATTTATCCATCATTTCTGCTAAATCGGTCTTCATTCCAATCTTTAACATCTCTGTAATCATAGAAGATGGTAAGCCAGACTTTTCAAATGGCTCAATCCAAGATTGTCCGATTAGAATATTATTAATAGATGTTTCAATTAAAGAAAGCATAACGTAATTTTTACTAACATTTTTACTAACTTCTAATGCTTCTTGAATTCTCATTCCATTGTTCAAATTCAAAAGCATCGCTCTAATCAATCTTGAAAAATCTAAAGAAAAAATTAGCTTTCCAAAGATTGGCATTGTATATTTAAAATAATCAAAATTATATTTTCCTTTTGGAGTACGAATATAAGCAATAATAGCAATCGCAATTCCAACAACTATTGTAGTTGGAAGATACCAATAAGCAATTGCAAGATTTAAAAAATCTTTAAACCATATCGTAATTGTTGGTAACTGATCGGTTGAGCCTACTGCTTCAAAAACATTTTCAATCGCAGGAATTGCAAATAAAGTACCAACGATTAACATGATAAGTAATAAAGCGAATTGCGCAATATTTGGTATTAGAATACTTCTAATTTTTTTATTTAAACTAGAAGAATCATCTAAATATTTAATTGCCTGTTCTAACGAATTGGTAAGCGAACCAGATAATTCTCCGACTTTTATCATATTAATGTAGATATAGGGAAATATATTAGAATAATATTCCATTGTAGTATACATATTTTCTCCTGCTTCTACTCCTGCTAATATATCCTCTATAATACCTCTTAATAAATAATTTTCTGTACTATCAATAATCGTTCTTAATGCATGTACATTATTAAAATTTGCCTTTTTTAATAAATAAAAACTTTGTGTAAATATGACAATATCTCTTGATGTTATTTTTTCTGTTTTCGATAATGCTTGATTAATCTTTTGTATATACGATTGTCTGTTCTTTTCGCGATTTGCCATTAAGTTTGTTGTATTTGCATTTTTAATAATGTCTTCTACATCCTTTATGTTTCTCTTTTTTGTTTTTATTGGCTTTTTCGAAATTGCAATTTGTTCTGTTATATTAATTGGTATTAAATTATTTCTTTTTAATTTTTTTATAACAGCACTACGATTGCTTTCTTCAATTCGATTACTAACAACAACACCATTTGGAGTTAATGCACGATATCGATATACTGCCATATAAGAATCTCCTTCCTTTATTTATTTTTCTTTATTCTAAGTTGCATAATCGTTCGGTTTAATGTTTCAATATTTTTTTCCTCTATTTGAGCTTTTGCTTGCTCTAAAGTTATTTTTTCATCTACGAAAAGTTCTGCAATTGAATTAATTAATCCTATACTTCCTTTTTCTAAATTACTTTGTATCGCATCTTCAATTTCGGATACACTCAGTTTATCTTTTCTTATTAAACCTGCCACAATATTATCTACTACCATTACTTCTGGTACTAATGCTAGTTTTCCATCTATTCCTTTTAACAATCGTTGCGATATAACTAATTTTAATAAAGAGGCAATTAAATATTTGACAGTTTGTTGATCACTAATATCATAAAAGTTAATCATACGGTCAATTGTTTCTGCACATGACTTTGTATGTAATGTACCAATTACTAAATGACCTGCTTCTGCTGTTTCAATTGCTGCATCCATCGTTTCTTTATCTCGAATTTCTCCTACAACCACAATGTCGCAATCTTCTCTTAGTGAGTTTTTAACACCATCACTATAAGATAAACAATCCCCTCCAACACCTACTTCTTTTTGTACAATAATGGATTTTTTGGAATGATGTTTAAATTCAACAGGACTTTCTAATGTTAATATCTTTTTATTTTGTGTTTCATTAATCTCATTAATTAATGCATTTAACGTTGTTGTCTTTCCAGAGTTTGTCTTTCCAGTTACTAACATTAATCCTTGTGGTTGAAATGTCATACGTCTTACAATATCTGGAACCCCAAGTTCATCAAATTTTGGTAATTCGTTTTTGATAATTCTTAATGTAAATAGAGGGATATCTTCAGAAGCAGATATATTTACCCTGAAACGTTTTCCTACATATTCCAAAGAGGTATCTAATTTTTTGGTTTGTTTATATATATTATCTTTATCAATATTCCCTCTTACTAGGTAATCATATATTTCACTCATATCTTCTGGTGTTAGTTCTTTTGTTTCTTCTACTGGTATCAAATCTCTTCTAATTCTAAGCATGGGTTTGTTTCCACAAATAAAATGAATATCAGATGCATCTTTTTCAATTGCGTAATCAAATATTTTTTCGATTTGTATCATTTGTATTTTTCCCTCCTATGTACTAAAATATTACTAATTTTTTATTTAATTCTTCTAATGTTGTAATTCCTTCCATTACTTTATAAATTCCATCAATTACTAAAGGTTTAAAAGATTGTTTCATAGCACATTCCTTTATTTTTAAAGTAGATGCATCATTAGCAATTAATTCTCTTATCTCATCATCAATATTTAAAATTTCGAATATTCCAATTCTTCCATAATATCCTGTATGATTACAATATGTACATCCAACAATATCATACGTCATTTTTCCACTAAAGTCAAAGGTTTTACCATATTTTTCCCCAATACTATTCATAATTTTTATTTCTTCTTGTGTAAATTCTCTTTGTTTTGCACAATGAGGGCATACTCTTCTTACTAATCTTTGTGATACACTTGTAGCAAGAGTACTTGCAATATCATAATTAGAAACACCCATTTTTCGTAATCTTGTAATTACTTCTATACTATCAATTGTATGAATCGTAGAAAGTACATAATGTCCTGTTTGCCCTGCTTGAAGTGCAATTTCAGCCGTTTCTTTATCACGAATCTCACCTACTAAAATAATATCTGGATCTTGTCTTAATACCGTTCTTAACGAATCAGAAAAACTGGTTTTAGCGTCAATCTCAATTTGATTTAATCCTGGAATTCGAATTTCAACAGGATCTTCAATTGTTGTTACATTGATTTCAGGTCTATTTAAATAATCAATAACACTATATAATGTTGTTGTTTTTCCTTCTCCTGTTGGTGCTGCCATAATCGTAATACTATTTCTTTTGTTAAAACTTTTTTTAACAGTGTCTTCATCTCCTGGAAATCCTAAATCAAATATTCTTTTAATATCTGCATTTTTCTTTAACAATCTTAAAACAAACTTTTCTCCATATACATTTTTTTGTGAAGAAACACGAATATTATAATCTGGGTATAATAAAATTCTACCATCTTGTGCTTCTTGTTTTTCTTGATGCATATTAGAAATTGCTTTTAATCTACCAATTACTTGTGTCTGTTTTTCCTTATCAATATCTCCTGCTGTAAATAATTCACCATCAATACGATAACGAATTTTTAATTCATTTTCCATTGGCTCAAAATGGATATCACTTGCTCTTTTATCCATCGCTTTTTTAATAACTGTATCAATCAATCCTGTAATATCTGAAAAAGAATTAATTTCATTTGTTTTACTTCCTTCTAAAGACTCTAATATTTTCTCAATATTACTATCAAATGTAATATATTTTTCCATAATAAGCCCTTTATTTAACAAAAGTAATCGGATAGTATCAATAGCTCTTTTATTGGCCGTATCAGAAAAACAAACCTTAACTCTTCCTCCTTCAATATCAAAAGGCACTGCACGATTTCGTCTTAATACATCTAAAGAAATATAATCGTCTAAATTAATTTTTACATCACTTTTTTCTAATAATATCGCTTTTTCCCCTAAAATTTCTCCAATTGCTTGTATTAATCTATAAGAATCACATGCCCCTATAATGTTTAATATATCTCCCATCTTTTGAGTTGGGTTGCTTTTTTGATATTCTAACGCTTTCTTTATATCGTTTTCATTAATAACGCCTTTTCTTACTAATTCAATTCCAATTGGTTGTCTTTTCTCCATATCTCTTTCCTCCTTTGTAACTCTTCTTTTATTATACAACAACTTTTTACATATGAACACAAAAGTATTCTAATTACCAGAAATTACATAGCTTCCTTCAAAACATATTTTGTTGTTTTGGTATATTCATTATTTTGCCCTATGGTCATTAATACTGTAATAACCGTCTTATCATTTATGTTTTCACTTACAAATTGCAAATTTGCAATATTTTCACAAATTTTAATATGATTAAAATAAATATCATGCTCCTGAAATGTAAATGTATTGCCTGTATGAAAAGAAATAGACGTATCTGTTTGTTGGACAACAAAATTTTGCTTATTGGTTGTTTCTTCCAAAAAATACATATGAAATCTCGTTATTTGTGAGAGATTATTGCTACTATTATCTAATTGATTAACATTGGTATAAAAGAAAGATGTAATGGTAGCAATTGTTCCAATTACGATTATCATAGCTATTATATAAACTAGAATACTTGTTATGGTTAAACCAGAATTTGATTTCATGATTCTCTCCTTTATTTTGTAATAAGTGTAGAAACTTCAATTTTTTCAACTTTTTCTTGTATGGTGTATTCTACTGTTACGTTTAAAATTTTAATTAAATCTACCTTATCTCTATTTCCTTCTATTTCATTATACTTTTGTAATTGTGTACTTACATTATAACCTTTTGGTATTGTATCATTTTCTTCTAGCTGTTTTACTATTTGTTCTATCTGATTATGGTCAATTTGCTCATATGGTTTGGTTTTTATTTCTTCGATTACATCAATTATACAATTGGTTGCAATTGCATTTCGATTTTTAGCAGTTGTCGTCATATATAAATTATAAAAAAGGCTTGTCATTAACCCTACAAAAGTAATCATCACAATTATTCCAATTGCGATATCCATAGTAGTAAAACCTTTATTTTCCTTTATTGTTAATTTATACTTTTTGTTCATATCTCACCTTTATTTTATCATATAATTTATTAAAAAATTAGTGCCTATTAGCATTATTATATTAGCAATGCACATATAAAACGCAAGTGGCTTCTTAGTATTATTGGTATAAACCTTTTGAGAATTATGTGATTTAATATATAATAGCATATTTTCAATTCCCATAATAAGAATACTGAATAATACCGTAAAAATTGCTACATATTCATTCGTAACAATTAACATATATAAGACCAAAATTGCTATTTGTATGGTGTCATTTGTTTTTAAATCCTTTTGAAAACAAATTGTATCTATAAATAGTAAAATAAGCATCATACCTAAATATATCGCATATTTATACACGTTTTTAACATCTAATGTGCATGAATATATGATATATAAAATAGATACCAATACCCCATAATATACAACGGACTTTTGCATTGTATTTTTCTCTTTATTAATTCCTGCTATTAAAAATAAACTTGCAAAATAGAGAATTCCTAATCCTAAATAAATCATTTTTTCTACTTGCAAGAAGTAAATATCAATTTTTAAAGATAATCCAAATAACACAAAGACAATACCTGTTAATAATTCAAATAAAAAATATCTTACTCCAATCGGATTGTTACAGTAACGACATTTTCCTTTTAAAAACAAGTAACTTCCTATTGGAATCAAATCTAAGATTCCCAATTTATGATTACAGTTAGGGCAATAGGAATGTTTATGTGTTATATTTTCCTTTTTAGGTAAACGATATGTAGCAAGAGTAAAAAAACTACCAAAATATATTCCTATTATAAATAAAATAATAAATAAAATTGTCTCAACCATAACCTTCTCCTTATAAATTTTAAATAAATGGCATATACAATTCTTTGCATATGCCATCTAGTATTTTTTATTGTGTTACATTGTATACAATTGCATTTGTGTCATTAAGTAAAGTATTTAACGCATAATCTTCTTTATGAGCAGCATTTACATAGTTTTGACCAGCTTGTTGTGCCATATTAAAAATACCACGTTCACCTAATGTTAGACTGATTGTAATACCAGCTAAAATTAATAATACAATAATAGTAATAACTAATGCTACTAGTGTAATACCTTTTTGTCCTTTTAACATAAAAAATTCCTCCTTATTATTTTTTTGATTTGTATATATTTATGATATAAATATAACCCTAGTTATTTTGTTCCTGTATTTGGCAAATAATTACCTTTTTCATCAGGATTCGTTGTATTCGTTTTATTTTCATTTGCATTGGTTTGATTGGTTGTACTTGATGTAACAGTATTGGTAGTATCTGCAAATGGGTTTACTTTTCCTTTTTGATAATCTTTTGTTTTTTCGTATATTTTTAAATCATTCCCATTAATTTCACGAATAATTGGCGTCATCATATCTTGGGTATCTTCCACTGTTTTTTCCAATTCTTCTTTTATATTATTGGGAGTTTCATATTGTTCTATTTTAGGTACCACTTTATTCATTGGAATATAATCATAAAGAAATACTCCCAATACTAATAGGATAGCAAGCACTAACAATAAAACAATTATGATTTCTTTTATCATTGTTTTCATTATGAATTACCTCCTTGTGATGATTGTGCATTCTCTTGCACATCACTGGTATCTGAATTGTTTTTTGTAGTATTGGCTATTTTAATTGAAATATCTTTTACTTTAAAAGTAGCCTGTAAATTTTCTGTATTTCCTTCAAAAGGTGCAATCTTTGTATTTTCAATTTTAAAGTTTAAAGAAGAATCATTTTCTAATGCTGCTATAAATTCAGAAATAGATACATAACTTCCTGTTGCCGAAAAATCTAAATCATATTGATTCGTAACACCAGATGCATTTTGATTTACTTGAAATTTTAATATAATTCCATTTTTAGTGGCATGATTTCCTATTTTAGTCCACAAATATTCCATTTCATATTGTACTCCCTGTGTTGCTTGCTCAATTTCTTCTTGTGTACTATATAAAATTTTATCATTATACTCTTCTTTTGCAATCGTTAATTGCTTCATACTATCATTTAATTCTGTTATTGCTTTAGGTCGATCCACACTTGTTAAATTGCTTACTCTTTGAAGTTCCATGTCTAATTTATCGCTCTCTTCTTTAATTGCAAAAACCGATAATACTTTTCCCCCTAGAATGTCTAGACCATCAAACATCATGAGATATCCTACAAAAACTAATATTACAATTAACAATATTATTAGTATCTTTCTCATACTTTAAACTTTCTCCTTTATTCGATTGGCAATTTTCCTTCAATGACTGTTTTTATTAAACCAGTTTGTCCATCTCTTTGTCCACTATCAGATACTACATTTAATAAAATTCCATCTTCTTTTATCTTAGACTTAAAATATCCTAATTGTTCATAATTATACGATTGTACATTTATAACAATATTTACCCCAGATGTATTTTCAATAGAAGTAATTTGTATTCCTTTTGGTGATATATACATAATTTGGTTTAAAAGAGTTGGAATTGCATTTTTTCTTCTATTTTTTTCTTGTGTTTTTGTCGTTAGTTCATCTAATCTTTCTGTCATTGTTACATATTTACTTGTATTAGCACGTAATTTTGATGTATCTTCATTTACCCTAGCAATTTCAACATTTACTTCATTAATTGCATTAAGAACCTCTTGTTTCTTATTTTGAATTGCTTTATTTAACCCAAAACTAATACCACTGTACATTAAAATCAATATAAAAATGCCAATAGCTAGTCTTATTAATGCAACTTCTCCCTTGGTGATTTTTTCACCAAAATCCATACTAACATTAAAATGAAAACTTGATTTTTTATTTGTTTTTGAATTTGCTTGCTTTGTTCCAATTTCTTTTGTAAGCCAATCTGGTATTTTATCTTTAAATGTTTCTTTCTTAAAATTTATTCCTTTCAAGCCTTCTCCAAGTCCATCTAATGCAAGCGCAATTGCAGAATTAACTTCAATATAATCTTTTATATTAACTTTGGCTTGAAGCTTATTAATAAAGTATGGTTTCAAAATTTCACATTTAATATCTTTTAAATATTCTTGAAAATAAATATCAATATTATTAACGACAGATGCTGTACCTGTTATATACACTTTATCAATACGATTTAAGCTTTGATCAATCATCTTTCTAACCCCTGTTACAATGTTATATAACGTAGGCATAATATCATCTAAATATTCATTTTCTTCGTATTGTAGGTCTCTCCCTTCTTGTGTATAAATCGTAGAATTTTTACATATTTCATATGCTTTAGAATAAGAATTCTCTTTTGCATTTATCAAAGATAAAATTTGACTTGCTCCCTCATCCATTCCTTGTACATTTACAATTTTTTTATCAATAACTGTAGTGATTGTAGTTTTATCCTCAATATTAACAATTAATACGTTTTCCTTTTCCTTATAATCTAACAAATTTCCAATTGTCATTCCAATTGGTGCTTCTGAAACAAGCCTATATCCTTCTAATTGCTGTTCTTTTTTTGCAATATCTGCTTTACTTGCTGATATGTGTATTGCTTTTACTTTTTCTTTATCCTCTAAATCATTTACTAGAACATATTTTGTTTCATAAGCATCCTTATTTACTGCATTATCATAGCAAATTGATTCAAATTCAGTATGGATTACATGTTGCATATCTTTTTTATTTAACAAACTAAACAAATAAAAATAGTTATATTCTTCATTTGATAGGTTAATACTAATTGGTGTTTTATAACTATAGGTTTCTTCAATTACTTGTTTAATTGCATCATTTAATTTATCGAAAAACTTAATACCAAAGGAGTCAATTTTAATATTATCATTGTCTTTTGAAACTTTGGCATATTTAATTACATTATTTTCAATATATAATCCCAAACACGTTGACATCTATTTCTCCTTCGTTATTTTTCCTAATTGTATGATTTACATTTTTTCTCTTTTAATACATTAATTTTTATCTAAAATTTACAATTCTACATATATTTTGTCGATTTTTACCATATTGTTATTTTATATCTATTTATTGAAAAGTCAATACTTTTCGCCTATTTGTAATTTAAATGTAATACAGATGTAATATAACTATACAACGCTATTTTTCCTCATTTTGCAAATAAAAAAACCATCTGTATTTTGTTCTGGCAAAATGTTTCTTGTTTCTATTATTTGCAACTTATTTTTTCTATCTTTTTCCACCTCTTGCAGTTTTATTATTTTTTCTATCACTTCTTCATTTTCTTCTTTTAGAATACTACAAGTCGAATAAACTAATTCACCACCTGGCTTTAAATAATTACTAGACACTTTCAAGAGATTTTCTTGAATTTCTCGAATTTCTATCATATCTTCTTTTGTTTTTTGCCATTTAATATCTGGTTTTCTTTTTAGAACACCCAACCCCATACAAGGGACATCTAGTAATATTTTATCAAACCTTTCATTAAATTTTTCCTCGTATACAATTGCATCTTTTGTTTGTGCTTGAATTATTGATATTCCTAGTCTTTGTGCATTTTGTTCTACTAATTTAACACGATGTTCATGAATATCCCATGCTACAATATCCCCAACATTTTTCATCAATTCTGCTAAATGTGTTGTTTTTCCTCCAGGTGCACTACATGCATCTAATATCTTTTCTCCTGGCTTTGGAGATAACATATACCCAATTTCACCTGCTCCTTCATCTTGAACAGTAAACAATCCTTCTTTAAATACATCTAAATTAGAAATATTTTTAACATTCTTTAAATAAAAAAAATTCGGAATTTGTGCTTGCTCATATGCAATTTGTTTTTCTTCTAATTTTTGTTCTAATTCTTTGCTTGTTATTTTTAGTGTATTTACTCGAATTGTGGTTCTAGGCTTTACATTTGAATTTCTACATATTTCTTCTGTTTTTTCTATTCCGTATTGGTTTATTAATCTTTCTACTATCCATTTAGGCATTGAATATACTTTTGAAATTCTATCAAAATTATTTTCTATTTTTTTCAATTCCTCATAATCGCTCTTTTCTACTTTACGAAGAATGGCATTTACAAAACTAGTGGATTTATATCCATACTTTTTACATAGATTAACACTTTCATTCACTGCTGCACTTTTGGGTATTTTATCTAAAAACACAATTTGATAAATTCCCATACGTAAAATAGTTTTAATCCATTTTGAAATTTTATTTAATTTTATCTTAGAATGCTTTTGTAAAATGGTATCAATTGAAAGTTTCCAAGTAACTGTACCATATACAATCTCAGATATTAAATTAATATCTCTTGTATTTAATTTTTCTCTTTCTTTTTCAAGACATTCATCTAGTACCAAATTCGAATATCCATTCTCTTCTTCTATTTTATATAAAATTTTTAAAGTTACTTCTCTTGCAAAATCCAACTTCATTTTTTTCTCCTTCTTTTATTTTTGCTTATTATATCATATATCTCTTTTTCATCATATTTATTTTATCAATTTTCTCAACATTTGCAAGAATTATCAACATTAAAAAAGTAAACAAATAAAAATAAAAACCGGATTCTTTCTATGAAATCCGGTCTTATTTTAACTATTTTTATCTTTATAAATTTTCAAAATATCTTTTATGCTCATCTTTGTTCCGTAATTTAAAATAGCAGATGAATAAATCTTAATTGAAATATTAGCAATCACAATAATACTAATTATCATAATTCCTATCGATAGTGCAATTTGCATTGTTGTTGCCGTTCCCATCATAACACGAAATGGCATACTAAATGGTGCTGAAAACGGAAATAGTGATGCAAACACATTGATTGTGCTAGTTGGGTTCATCATTGAAAAATAAGCTAAATAAAATCCAATTACCGCTAAGATTGCAACAGGCCCATTGGCGGAATTAATATCTTCTGGTTTTGATACTGTAGACCCTGTTAAAGCATATAAAAGTGAATATATTGCATATCCCAATATAAAATATACAATAGTAAGTACAGCAAGCATTGGTGTAATTTTAGATACATCGATTATATTGGATAATAATCCTGGCTCTAAAAATAAATTACAAGAAATAACACTTACTAGAATAATACCAGCTACTTGTATTAATCCTACGATTCCAATTCCAATCGTTTTTCCAAGCACAATCGTTCTTGGGGTAGTAGACGTAACCAATGTCTCCATAATTTTTGAGGTTTTTTCTGTTGTAATTGAGCTAGATACTTGATAAGCACAAAAGTAAATTGCATAAAATAATACAATTGATAATAACATAATTGCAAAGATATTTCCACTAGCAGGATTTTCATTTGTTTCTACTACATCCATTAAAAAAGCTGGCGTCAAATTTGCTAGTTGTTCACTACTAAGTCCTAGTTTTCCAATTTGAATATCTTTATATAATGTTCCTAATGCTTCTACAACTTCGTTTGCTCCATCTCCCATACCCATACTATCTACTACATAAGAAATCATAATTTGATTATCTTGTTTGTTGATAAGCATCGCTGCATAAATTTCTTTTTCATCAATTTTTTGTTTTAATTCTTCTTTGGTTAGCTCTGTTTGTTCAACCTTAAAATTTTTCCCTAAATTCATTTCGTTTAGTAACTCTAATTTTCCTTCATAGATATTATCGTTATCTACTAACAAAATAACATCTGTTTTAGATACTTCTTCTTCATTTCCTGTTACCTTATGTAATAAATTAGGAACATTAAATCCTATGATAATAATTAGAAAAATAACTAAATTTGAGATAATAAATGATTTTCTTTTTATCATCTCTTTCATCGTAAAGGATGCTACTGTCCATAAATGTTTCATTTATTATCACCTACCTTTTCAATAAATATCTCTTCTAAACTTGGTCGTTTTAGTTCAAATTTATTAACCTCTACATTGGCATTTGTAAGCATTGTTAATAATTTTCTTGCTTTTTCTTCATCATCAAGTGCAATTCTATAGTCATTATCTTTTGAAAATGTAATTTCTAATCCTACATCTTTAATGTATTTATCTACATTTTCTTTCGTTGCAAGTTCTAAACAATTACATGGATAACTCTCTTTGATTTGTTTTAAATTTCCCTTTAAAACAGTAACTCCTTTGTTCATAATCACAACATCTGTACAGAACTCTTCAATTTGCGTCATTTGATGGCTTGACATGACAATATATTTCCCCTCTTGAATTAACTCTACCATTACTTCTTTTAAAATTTGACTATTCACTGGGTCTAGCCCACTAAATGGTTCATCAAGCACAATTAGCTCTGGATTATGCATAACTGCTGTAATAAATTGAACTTTTTGTTGATTTCCTTTTGATAATTTTTCTGCTGGCAGGTCTAAATATTCATCAACTTCTAACTTCTTTGCCCAATACTCTACAGCACTTTTTGCTTCTTTTGGTTTCATTCCTTTTAATTTTGCAAAATAAATTAATTGGTCACGTATTTTAGATTTTGGATAAATCCCTCTTTCTTCTGGTAAATAACCAAAATTCACATTTTTCCTAGTAATTTCCTTGCCATTCCACGTAACACTACCTTGATCCTTTTTTAGAATACCAAGAATCATTCGAATCGTTGTGGTTTTTCCTGCTCCATTGGTTCCAAGTAGTCCAAAAACACCTGGTTTATCAATACAAAACGAAATATCATCTACTGCAACTTTATCCATATATCGCTTTGTCACATGTTCTAATTTTAGTCCCAATTTAATCCCTCCTTTTATAAAACGTATTATAACACACTTCTTATATAAATGGTCTATTTTTTGTAAATTTATTATCTCAAATTCTATTTTTAAATCATTTTTTAAAATTTGTATAAAATTCATGATTTTGGAAAATATATGATTGATACTTAAAAAACGGAGGTTGATGATAAATGAGCGTTGAGAAACATTTAAAAGTAACAGGAACATCTGAAATTTCTTGGAAAGATGCTATTGTACAAACGGTAACAGAAGCCGCAAAAACAATTGACTATATTACTGGAATTACTATTTTAGAACAAAAAGCAAAAGTAAATGGAAAAAAGATAACGGAATATTTAGTTGATCTAGATCTAACTTTTGTAATTGAGCGCGATAGAGATTAAAAAGGGAGGGATTTTTTTGAAACCAATTGAAACAAAAAAAGATTATCAAGCCTATGTTGACCAGAAGTCACCTAATTCACCTATTATCAAAAATTGTTTTAATGCATTTTGGGTTGGTGGATTGATTTGCTCGATTGGTCAAATTATTTTTAATTATTGCAAATACCGTGGAATGGATGTGCAAATGTCAAATACCATTGTATCGATTATTTTAATTGGCCTTAGTGCTTTTTTAACAGGGCTAAATCTATTTAATCGAATCGGAAAATTCGCAGGGGCAGGTTCTCTAGTGCCTATTACTGGATTTGCCAATTCTATTGTATCACCTGCAATGGAATATAAATCCGAAGGCTATGTTATGGGAGTTGGAGGTAAAATGTTTACTGTAGCAGGTCCTGTACTTGTTTTTGGTATTTCTGCTTCTATTGTTGTTGGTATTTTATATCTTATTTTTAACACGCAATCTATTACACTTGTGTAAAGAAAGGAAGGAAACTATGCAAAAAATTGGAAAACAAACCATAAAATTAGACACTCCACCCACTATTTTACAAACAGCTTCTATTGTTGGACCCAAAGAAGCAGATGGTCCACTTGCAAGCTATTTTGACCAATGCCTAGAAGATGAATTTTGGGGTGAAAAAACTTGGGAAAAAGCAGAAAGTAAAATTATTAAAGAAACTGTGGCTATGGCAATTGCAAAATCTGGTATTCCTAGTGAAAAAATCGACTTTTGCTTTGCAGGAGACTTATTAAATCAATGTATTTCTTCAAGTTTTGGGCTTCGTGAATTAAATATACCATTCTTTGGAATTTTCGGTGCTTGTTCTACTTTTGTAGAAGCACTTTGTATGGCAAGTGTTTTTTTAGAAGGTGGTGCTGGGTCTTATGCACTTTGTGCCGCCTCTAGTCATTTCTGTAGTGCAGAAAAGCAATTCCGATTCCCACTAGAACTCGGAAACCAACGTCCACCTTCTTCTCAATGGACTGTTACTGGTAGTGGTGCAGCCATTGTTGCAAAATCTGGTATGGGACCATATATTACTCATATCACTCCTGGAAAAATAGTCGATATGGGAATTAAAGATGCCAATAATATGGGAGCTGCCATGGCCCCTGCTGCTTTAGATACGTTACTTACTCATTTTAAAGATACAGGACGTGCTCCTAGTTATTATGATGCTATTTTAACAGGAGATTTAGGATATGTAGGAAAAGAAATTTTAATCGAAATGGCTGAAACAAAAGGCTATAATATAAAATCCAACTATAATGATTGTGGTGTTTTAATTTTTGATAAAGAAAAACAAGATACTCATTCAGGAGGAAGTGGTTGTGCTTGTTGTGGAACTGTCTTTTCTGGATATTTGTTTAAAATGCTACAACAAAAGAAATATAAGAAAATTTTGCTTATGGCAACTGGTGCTTTAACCAATTCTACTACTTCGCAACAAGGTGAATCGATTCCTGGTATTGCCCATGCTATAGCAATTGAACTTTAGGAGGTGTACAAGATATGGAGTTTTTTAGTTCAATCGATTGGATGCAAATGCTTCGCTGCTTTATTGTTGGTGGACTAATTTGTATCATCGGACAAATTTTAATTGATAAAACAAAATTAACACCTGCTAGAATTCTCGTTATTTTCGTAACAACTGGTGCAATTTTGGGAGGACTTGGACTATATCAATATTTAGTTGATTTTGCAGGTTGTGGCGCAACCGTTCCTCTAACTGGATTTGGGAATGCTCTTGCTAAAGGTGCCATTGATGAAGTTGCAAAATCTGGATTTGTCGGTGCCTTTATTGGAGGAACCAAAGCTGCCGCTGGTGGAATTGCTGCTGCCGTCTTCTTCCGGATATATTGCATCTCTTATTGCAAAGCCAAAAATGAAAAAGCAATAATTTAAGTAAAAAAGAAAGACTATTAACAAAATACTTTTAAATACTTTGTCAACAGTCTGTAACGGTAAATGATTAATACATTTACCGTTTTATTTATTCATCTATTTGTTTAATCTGTTCTACACTTAAATTTGTAACCTCGCAAATTAGTTCTATTCCCAACCCTTTTCTTAACATATTTTTTGCCACATCAATTTTATTTTCTTCTCTTCCCTCTTCTCTTCCCTCTTCTCTTCCCTCTTCTCTTCCCTCTTCTCTTCCTTCTTTCAATCCTTCTTCTTTTCCTTGTCTTAGTCCCTCTTCTTTTGCATATTCCATTGCGCCATTATAATCTCTTAAACCTTTATCACGTAATTCGGCTATTCTTTTTGTTGCTTCATCTCCCACTAAATAATCTAGTTCTTCCTTCGCTTTTTCAATCACCTTGTTTTTTTCTACTGCCATTTTTACTTTTTCCCCCTTTGTATTATCTATAAAGTATAACCATTCTTCCTTCTTATTTTCTGGTTCTTTACCTCTTTTAATAAATTTTTGTAACTCTATAAAATGTATTTCTAATACATCTGTTAACATTTTATCCTTTTCAACATCTTCTACTATATGCCATTTTGTATGATACTGTTTTGTATCAAAATAATTAAAATCTAATAAATTAATTGTTATTGTTTTCTTTAATTTATAAAAAGATTCTCCTGCTGATATCCCTTGTGTATATAATTTACTCCAGTAAAATAAAGTTCTCTTCTCCATATTTTGATAATTTACAATTTGCATTTCTATATTAATTTGAACATTGTTATTCGTTAATGCTTTTATATCCAATATTCCTGTTTTATCACCTAATTCAGATTTTTCTAATTGTAAATCTTTTTGAATTTCTACTTCTTTTATTTTCTCTTCTAAAATTCCAGACAATAAATCTTTTAGTATATCCTCGTTTCCTTTGCTTCCAAATATTTTTTTAAATATAATATCATTTTTTGGTGTTAATTGTTTCATGTTTTATTCTTCCTTTCTTATTATAGCATTTGTGTATTGAAATTTCAATCTTAAAGACAATTTTTTCGTTTTTCACCACCTTTTTTTATAATTTGTTCTTTGTTTGGATAATATAAATTTCATAAGTTGTCACAACCTAAGATGTATCAGATTAAATTCATTTGAATAAATACTCTTTTATTATACTACTATTTTTTCATTTTTCAAGAAGATTTTTTCGACATAATATTCTATTTTTCTACAAGATAAAAATAAAAAGACGAAATTTAATTTTTCGCCTTTTTGATATTCTTACGCATTTTTTGCGACTTCTGCAATTTTTGTAAAAGCTGCTGGATCTGTTACAGCGATTTCTGCAAGCATTTTACGGTTAATTGTAACATTTGCTTTTTTTAATCCTGAGATTAATTTGCTATAGGTTAATCCGTTCATTCTTGCTGCTGCATTAATTCTTGTAATCCATAATTTTCTAAAATCACTTTTCTTATCTTTTCTTCCTACATAAGCATACATTCCAGATTTCATAACAGCTTGTTTTGCCATTCTAAAACGATAATGTTTTGCTCCATAGTATCCTTTCGCTTGTTTTAATATTTTTTTATGTTTTTTACGAGTAATAATTGCACTTTTAACTCTTGCCATTTCTTTTTCACCTTCCTCTATTTGTTTCTATTTTTTAGTTACCATATGGTAATAATTTTTTAATTCCTGCTTCTACTGTTTTATCAGCATAAGCGTTTTCTCTTCTAGACATTTTTTGTCTTGATGTTTTTGTTGCTAATCTGTGTCTTGAATTAGCATGTGTTCTTTTTACTTTTCCTGTTGCTGTATGGCTGTATCTTTTTGCTGCAGCTTTATTTGTTTTTAATTTTGGCATAATTTCCAAACTCCCTTCTTTTTCTTAATCTATTATTTTTCAGCTTTTTTAGCTAATATAATAAACATATTTTTACCCTCTAATACAGGTTTTTTTTCTGGAACTGCGATGTCTGCTAAGTTTTCAATAAATTCATTTAAGATTGATTCTCCTTGTGAAGCATAATTTAGTTCTCTTCCTCTAAAACGAACTGTAATTTTTACTTTACATCCATCTTCCAAGAATTTTCTTGCATTTTTTGCTTTAAAATTAAAATCATGTTCTTCTGTATTTGGTGTAATACGAAGTTCTTTTAATTCATATACTTTTTGCTTTTTCTTTGCTTCTTTTTCTTTTTTTGCTTGTTCAAATTTATATTTTCCATAGTTCATAATTTTACAAACTGGTGGATTTCCATTTGGTGCCACAAGCACTAAATCTAAATTCTTTTCATAAGCAATCTCCAAAGCTTCCTTCGTATCCATAACCCCTAATTTTTGTCCTTCATCGTCAATTAATTGTACTTGTTTTAGACGAATTTGTTCATTAATTGGTAATTCTTGTTTTATATAAAACACCTCCAAAAAAATAAGATTGACTTTGTTAAAAGCCAATCCACAATCCTCCTACTACAATGGTAATAGTATAAAATTCTCATTTTATAACCTTTTTCCTTAAGTTGGATAAGGTGAGAAGTGGATCACTTCTTCTTTTAACTTAATGATTATACAACCAGTAGTTGTATTTGTCAATATTTTTTACTCAATTTGTTAATATTCTTTTATAAAACAAGAAAAGGACTTAATATCCTTTTCTTGTTATTTTACAACTTGTTTCATACATCCATAAACTAATCCTACCCACGTAGAAGAGTTTGGACAAAATATTTTTTGTACACTTGAAAGTGTTTTTCCCTTATAATAGGCTCCACCTGGTGTTAAGTATTTATTGTGTAGCAATTTTGCTGCCGCTTCTAGTCCTGCTCTTTCTGAGGCAAACTGAATCATTTTCCCTTTGCTCATCATACTAATATAGTTACATTTTGCTCTATGGCTTTTAGTAATGTTCCATCCAGATTCTGCTGCAATTAACCCACAAAAGAATATTTCATTTAATTGATATTCTTCACATAAGTCATAAATAATATCACTATTTTTATAGAAGAATCCAGATGTATCTGGTTTTAAGTTTTTCATTAATTTCTTAAAATCTTGTTTTGATATCCCTGTTCTTATTGTTAAATCCATATTTTTCGAAATGGTAATTTCATCTATTGTTTTATATACTACTTCTGTTTCAAGTTTTCTTTCACTTTCCGACCTAGCTGTTGTTTCGATATTTCTTTCATAATGCTCTGCAATTTGTTGCTCTTGTACGATATTTTCTTGTACACTTTCTTTTGCAACTTCTTTATCATTTGTAGAAATGAATAATTGTATCTGACTTCCTAAAATCATAAATACCATGGTGCTTGCTATTACCTGTCTTATTTTCAGGCCACTTTTACTATTATTTTCCACTTTATTTAACATCCTTTCTGGTGATTTTAGCCACCACTTCTTTATTTTACCATAATTCCTTTATTTTGTCAAATTATGTAACCTAAATCTCGTATAGTTTGTCTTTTCCTACAATATATATATGCATAATGTTCACAAAAAATTCACTAAATTGAAGTGTTAATACTTCCTTAATTCCTTGACTTTTGCTGGTTTTTCCTGTATGATATACTAATAGAAAAATTTAAAAAAAGTTAGGAGAATGAATATATGTTATGTTCTGTATGTAAAAAGAATACAGCCATCATATTTATTAATAAACAAAGCGAAAATGGAGATAGTTCTTTAGAAGGCTTTTGTTATGATTGTGCAAAAGAAAAGGGAATTAATCCTTTGGATGTGCTTGCAAAACAGTCCACCATTTTAGAAGGTGACAACATTAATTTAGAAGATATGACAGCTCAATTTGAAACAATTTTTAAAGATTTAACCGAAAATTTATCCAATAATGATATTCGTCTTGATTCAGCAAACGCCATTCCTCTTAATGCGATATTTGGTATTCATCAAAAAAATGAGGATGAAGTAGAAGATACTACTAACACCTCTACTTCTAATAAAAAAGTAAAAGTCGATAAAAAAATAAAACAAAAAAAGACGAAATTTTTAGATACTTTTGGTACAAATTTAACCAATAAAGCAAGAAACAATGAATTAGATGTCGTTGTTGGAAGAGACAAGGAAATCCAAAGAATGATACAAATTTTAAACCGACGTTCTAAAAATAATCCTTGTTTAATTGGTGAACCTGGTGTTGGTAAAACAGCTATTGCCCAAGGACTTGCTATTAAAATTGCAGCAGGAAAAGTTCCTGCAAAACTATTAAACAAAGAAGTATACTTGTTAGATATGACAGCGGTTCTTGCTGGAACACAATTTAGAGGTCAATTTGAAGGTAGAATGAAATCTTTAATTGATGAATGTAAGGCATGTGGCAACATTATTTTAGTCATTGATGAAATTCATAATATTATGGGAGCAGGTGATGCTGAAAATTCCATGAATGCTGCAAATATTTTAAAACCTTCTCTTGCAAATGGTGAAATTCAATTAATTGGTACTACTACTTTAAAGGAATACCGTAAATACATTGAAAAAGATACTGCATTAGAAAGAAGATTTCAACCTGTTATGGTAGAAGAACCTAGTATCGACGATACCATTCAAATTTTAGAAGGAATTAAAAAATATTATGAAGACTATCACAAAGTAAAAATCTCAAACGATGTTATTGAAAAAACAGTACTTATGTCTGAAAAATACATTCATGACCGTTTCTTACCAGATAAAGCAATTGATATTTTAGATGAGGCTTGTTCTCGTATTAATTTAGCAAATAAAGAATTATATCAATTAGAAGTATTAAGAAATGAACTAAAAGCTGTTCAAGAAGAAAAAGAAGAAGCAGCAACTGCTGATTCAACAGAAGATTATCAAAAAGCAGCCGATTTAAAAACAAAGGAATGTAAGTTAGAAGAAAAAATTGCAGAACTTACTGAAAAAGCTAAGCCAAAACAAATAACTATGCAAGATATTGCACTTGTTATTGAACATTGGACGAAAATTCCTGTTCAAAAAATTACAGAGGAAGAAACCAAAAAATTACTTTCTTTAGAGGACAATCTTCATAAAAGAATTATTGGTCAAAATGAAGCAGTATCTGCTGTATCACGTGCTATTAGAAGAAACCGTGCAGGACTAAAAAGTACCAAACGCCCACCATCTTTTATTTTTGTGGGGCCAACAGGTGTTGGAAAAACAGAACTTGCCAAATCGTTAAGTTATGAAATGTTTGGTCGTGAAGATGCCATTATTCGAATTGATATGTCAGAATATATGGAAAGTCATTCTACTTCTAAGTTAATTGGTTCTCCTCCAGGATATGTTGGCTATGATGATGCAGGGCAATTAACTGAAAAAGTAAAAAGACATCCTTACTCTATTTTGTTATTTGATGAAATTGAAAAAGCACACCCAGATGTGTTTAATATCCTTCTTCAAGTATTAGATGATGGAAAATTAACTGATTCACAAGGAAATGTAGTAAACTTTGAAAATACAATTATTATAATGACTTCCAATGCTGGATCTCACTTAAATAATAATTCAATTGGATTCGGAAAACAATCTATTATTGACAAAAACAAAATACAAGACAGTTTAAAAGAAACTTTCCGACCAGAGTTTTTAAATCGTATTGATGAGATTATTATCTTTGATAGCTTAAATAAAGAAGAATTATTACAAATTGTTGATTTAATGCTACAAGATACGAAAACTGCTTTGGCAAATAAAATGATTTCTATGGAAGTAACAAAAGAAGCAAAAGAATATCTGTTAGAAAAAGGAACGGATTATAAATATGGTGCACGTCCTCTTCGTAGAGCAATACAAAGATATGTAGAAGATATTTTATCTGAGATGGTTTTACGTTCAGAATTATTAGATGGAAATTTGATATCCATTAATTGTGTAAATAATGAATTAGTATTTGAAGTTAAATAAAGAACCCTATGGGTTCTTTATTAATATTCTTAAATCTGCTTGACGAAATTTAGCAAAAATTGTATGATATATTATATTATTAGATGGAGGATTTTGAAATGGCAAAACATATACCAAATTTATTAACAATACTTCGTTTTATTTTAATTCCCTTTATTGTAAGTGCTTTAAACGAAGGAAATTATATATTAGCATTTGTATTTTTAACACTCTCTGGATTAACCGACATATTAGATGGTTTTATTGCTCGTAAATTTAACTTTATTACAAACTTCGGGAAATTAATTGACCCACTTGCCGATAAAGCTACCCAAATTTCTGTATTAACTGTACTTGCTCTACAAAATATTATTCCTTTATGGATTTTAATTATCGTATTATTAAAAGAATGTACATTAATTGCTGGAGCATCCTTCCTTTATGGAAGAGAACTAGTAGTATCTAGCAAGTGGTATGGAAAACTTTCAACTGTTCTATTTTATGTAGCAATTGTAAGTTCCTTTTTTATTAAACAATTTAACTTAACCATTTTTAATCATCCAGAATATAGTATGAGTCCTTTACCAGGATTTGACCAATATATTTACTATTTAGCCTTGCTTATGACAATATTTTCTCTTTTTATGTACATTAAAGCCTTTTATACCCAAGGATATTTGAAAAAAGAAAATTTAAAAATTGATAAATAAACATAATTTTAGGGACGGGGGTAAAAATCAACCTTTATATGTAGGTGATTTTATCCCCATCCCTAAAATTATTCATAATCCTCTAGCGTGCTGTTTAATTCTTCTTCTCCGTAGATGCGGATTCCCTCTTCTAGTCTTATTTTATCAATTTCTGTTAAATACTCTATACTAATTCCTGTTTCTTCTTTTAATATTTCTGTGTTATCATCTTGAATTTGATAAACAGCAATAACTCCATCTTTTAGTCTTAACATATAATGTTCATTACAAACTCCACTAACCTGTTTTACTAAAATAACTTCATTTGGCAAAAAGCTTTCTATCTGCCAACCCTCTTGTTTTTCTTCTAACTCTTCCTTGGTTAAATTCACATATTCTTCTGGCATTTTTGCATATTCTCTTATAGTATGCGAACATTCTTCATATTGTTTTTTTAAAATTAGTACAGAATTCGGTGAAATCTTTTCTTTATCTTGTGTACTAACACTTATTTCATTTGCTAATATATTATTTTCTATTTTGTCTGGTTCCTCTATTATCGTATTGTTCATTTTAAAATTCTCTTGTTCTTTTAGAGTACTATCTTTTCGAAACAAATAACACCCTACTAAAATAGCAACAATTACTATAACAATGATTCCTACTATATAAATCCATTTTTTCATTTTTCATCCTTCTTTCTTCCTACTTTTTTATAGTATTTTCAAAAAAAGGAATTTTTATACAGGCATCCTAACATTATAAAAAAGAGTTCTTTCAAGTACTCTTTATCCTTATAAGAACTCTTCTATTTCTAATCTATTGTTTATAAAATAATCTTTTAATCTTATTTATTATTTTACTTATCATTGTCTGTTTATATTCAATTAATTGTAAATTACTTTGCGTGCCTTTACTATCTTGCATTTTTTTATTTTTAAATACATCGTCTGGATTATATTTTTTTCGCATTTCTTCTTGATAGTCTCTTTCATTTTCATTCAATATCCTATCAAAATTTTTCTTATTTTCTTGTCCACACCAAAATTTTCTATATATAATTGCTAAAATTATTCTCGTTTGCTTTCTTAGCTGCATCTTATCGATTGCACAAGTATGGTCTAAATTGGGAACATATGTAGTTGAAACATTATCTTTTAAATATTGCATAAAACTAGGTGAGATTTTATCTACATCTTGTTGTTTCATATGTCTCAATATATCCATAACTTCTGTTATAGCTTCCTTATCCTGTTGTTTTAACATATATTTACTCTCTTTCTATATTTTTATCTTTTGCATGTTCCATCTCATCTAGCACTGCTTTTACATCACTAATTTTAACCTCTTCAAGAATACCTTCTAATCCATTTTCAATTTCTTCTATGCTATGTTCTTTACTTACTTCTTTTGTTCTAGTAGCAAACTCATCTAATGCTTCTTGAATATCCTCTATATTAAATTCTGGTCTATTTACTGATTGCAAATCTAAGCTTCCAAATCTATTGTTTTTTACGTTATCCATAACGCTAAACTTTCCATTTCTATAGATTAGTGCAGAAAATTCTCCTTCTCGTTGCTGTGATTCAACAGAAGCTAAAATCATACAACTTTCAGGTGCATCTCTATATCCTTCTCCTTTTATATATCCCATTGATAATTCTTGCTCCTGAGGTGGTATATTCTTAATTAAGTATTGTTCTACTTTTTCTAGATCTTGTACCTTATCTAAAATTATATCATTATATTTTGTCATAGCTGCTGTTACATTATAGTATTTTTCTTTCGTAGTGTCATCTGCATGATAAAAACTAATATACTCTGAATCAATTCCCATATCTGGCACAACTTGCATATATGGTTTTATAATAGATTCTTGTCTATATTGACTAATTTCATCTATTCCAATTTCAAGTCCTGTTAATAATTCATTACCTGTATTCACTTCTCCAGCTAGTGCTATAAATGTTTGTGGTTCTTTTGTCGTTTCTTTTGCACTATTTCTTAAACTTTGTACTTTCATATTTTTATTTCCTCCAAAATTAAACATTAATATATTTCTTTTTTACTTGAATATAACACTTTTTACTTTAAAAATCAATACTAATATTTTCCATTGTATTTATTTTTTTCTTTGTTTTCTTGGTTTATCATCTTGTTTATCCAAATCTTTTCTTTTCTATTAATTCGTATTGTAACTTCTCCATGTTCATCTGTTCTAAACACTCTACCTCCACTTTGTTCTAACCTTTTCAAGACATCAGAATTTGGGTGGCCAAAAGTATTTTTCTCTCCTACTCCAATTAGTGCTATTTTAGGTTTTACTGCATTTAGAAATTCTTCTGTTGATGACGTTTTTGAGCCATGATGTGGCACTTTTAAAACAGTAGATTTTAATATTGACAAATCTTTTTTATATTCTTCTAACATTTGTCTTTCTGCTATTTTCTCAATATCTCCTGTAAAAATACAAGAAAAATTTCCATAACTCAATTTCGCTACAATAGAATTATTATTTATCCTATTTTCTTCTATTTGTTTTTCTTTTGGCCATAAAATTTGAAATGTTAAGTCTTTTTCAATTACCATTTCATCACCGTTTCTTTACAACAATTACATCTATTTTCTTCTTACTTACGATTTTTTGAAACAGTTGATAGTTTTCTGAAATCTCTTCTTGCTTACAAATAACAACCTTATCAACACTTAATTCTTCCAATACTGTTAACAATCCGTCCGAATGTGGTCTGCATCGAAATGAGAAATCATCATCATGTCAATCTTTTTAATATGATGATTTAACAAATATGGTATTAATACCTGTTTTCCTACATCATATTTTTCAGTATCTCTACTTCCTCCTCCATCAATTAAAATTGTTTTGTGCATAGGAGTGGTAATTAAGGTTGCATCTCCTTGTCCTACATCTAAAAAAGAAATTTTTAAATTTTGTGGAAGAATTGGTATGATAGAAAAAATTAAAATAATAAGGCACATGATTGCAATTATCTGTATTTTTCTTCGATAAATCCAGGATTTAAATCTATCCACATTTGTTAATAATTGCTTTTCTATTCTTCTTTTAAATTCTTTTCCGATTTAATTTTTTTTGATAAATCCACCAAAATACACCTCCATAATATAACATAATCATTCCTATACTAGGAGGACAAACAAGTATATGTGATAATGGCATACTAGAAAATATTTGGCTAATCTTCGTTAATATAGCAAGTAGGAAATCAAGTAAGCAAAAAAGGATGTCTGATACAATCGGAATATGAATGGGAATGCTTGCTACCATTCCAAGCATAATAATGGTCCCAATAATTGCACTTACCATTAAGTTTGAAAAAATAAATGTAAAAGAAATTGTTCTAAATAATAACATACTAATTGGAAAAATTGCAATCCAGGAAGAAATAGAAACCACGAAAACCGATTTTATTTTTTGTGTCCAAATTTTTTTCCATTTGTTTTTCTCTACTGTTTCTTCTTTCGTTAAAAAAATTGGCGTTAATAGTACAATTCCCAGTGTTGCACTATAAGATAGTATAAATCCTGTATTCCAAATAGCAAATGGATTTGGCACTAGGATTACTAATGCTGAAATTACCATATTATTGATAATATCACTTTTTTGGTAAATTAAATTTGCACCTATGCCGATCCCCGCCATAATGCACGCTCGTCTTACCGATGGCGTACCATTGGCAAGTGCCATAAAAAACATTAAAAAGAAAATAGTGATGACTTTGGTTTGTTTTTTTCCTATTTTTAATGTTGATAACAAATAATCCACAATTGTGATGATATAGGCTACATGCATTCCAGATACAGCTAAGATATGTGATAAATTACTATTTACGAAATCTTCTTTTAAGTCTTTTTCAATTCCTTCATCCTTTCCTAATAAAATACCAATTAAGATATCTTGATGTTCCTCTTTTTTAATATTATTACGAATTGTATTTTCTATAATATTTTGTATATTACATGCAGTTTTTTCTAAAAGCTCTCCTTTATTCATATTTATCTTTTCAACTTTGCTAGTCGTTACTACCCCTATAATGCCATTTGACCTAAGATATTTTTTATAATTAAATCCCTTCTCATTTCTTGCCTCATCTGGTTCGTTATATTCTCCTTCAAAAGAAATTTCATCACCATATTGTAATTGGCACTTCCCTTTTATTCGCAAATATACGCTTATGTTTGCACTCTTACTTCCAATCTTTGTCACTTTTAATTTGTATTGTGTACTATATTCCTTTTTGGTAGCATTACTACTAATAATACCCACATAAACTTCTTCTTTTTTCATTCGTTTATTGCTATTTTCATATTCTTGATTTTTAATATTAGTAAAAATCAAGGATAGTAAAACAAATACGAAAAATAGGACTACTGTCTTTTTCAAATTTAAAACAGTGTCATATCTTCCTAAATTTTTGTGTTTTGATATAAAATAAAGACAACCAAAAAATAAGAATAAAACAAATAGAGCTATACTGATATGACAGTATAGCCCTATTAAAATTCCAATTATCCATCCGAATCGTTACTACTACCATAGGTCGTTTTAGCATTAGAATTCCTCTTTTCTAAAAAGGCTCCTTTTAACTCCCTAAAATATCCTTACTGCTGTTACATATCGTTTTTGATATGAACTACTTGTTAAAGATGATGTAATAACCCCCGTTTTTTCTGTAGATGCATGTATGAATTGATTGTTTCCAATATAAATTCCGCAGTGTCCAATTCCTACATTGGTTCTATAATTTTTAAAAAATACAATATCCCCTGGTTGTAAATTTGCTTTTGATACTTTTGTTCCTTTATAAGATTGTGCTGTTGCAGAATGTGGCAAACTTACTCCAAATTGTTTGTAAAGATACATTGTAAATCCTGAACAGTCAAACCCAGAAGGACTTGCTCCTCCATACACATAACGTGAACCCAAGTACTTTTTAGCAAGACTTACTACCCCACTTCCTTTTGAAGACTGAGCTACTGTTGTTGTTTCTTTCTTGGTTGTTGTTTCTTCATTTGATGTTTTCGTTGTTATTTGTCTACTTTCAGAACTTCTTGAAGTAACTTCTACTTTCTTTTCTGAAACATACATTTTTAAAATGTATCCTTCTTGGTCATTATGTTTAATTTTATACCAATTTCCTTCTTCTAGTAAAATGGTTACTTTTGCATTTTGTAAAAATGTTTTTAAAACTTTACTATCTGTATTGGCTTCTTGTCTAAAATTAATTCCATCAGATGTAACATATGCTGTTTTGTTTAAATATTTTGTTTCGTCTTTTTTATTTTCTTTTGATGGCTCTTGCTGTTCGATTTGTTCTTGTTTTTGTTTTTCAGTTATTAACAGGCTTTTTGCAATCCAACCAGTTTTACCATTTACAGAAATATACACCCATTTGTTAGCAATATCTACAACTGTTACTTCTTGCCCTTTTACAAGGGTATCAATTTTCATAGAACTTGGTAATGGTCTTAAATACATTTTTAGTTCAATATTCGTATATAATTTGTCACCAATTTTTATTTCTTCTGTTAATGCTGTTTTTGTATTATCTACAATTACATTTTCATTTACTCTATTTTGGTCTTGTTCTTCCTTTGTATTTTGGCTTTGCTCATTCGTAAGATTTGATATTTCACCATTTTCTTTGTTATTCGTTTCTTGTTTTATAATTTCTACTTGCTCTTTTTTTACATATCCTTTTATTTTTTGATAGTTAACACGATACCAGTTGTCTTTTTCTTCTAATATTTCAAATGTATCATCTTTTGGTATAATTTCAAGTGTAATAGAAGAATCTTCCATTGATTTTTTTAGTTTGGCATCTTCCGTTGCTTTTCCAGTATCTACTGAGAAAACAATTTGTGTTAATGCAAATAAGATAAGTAAAATAATGAATAACAATAAAATGGCCTTTTTTACGTTTGCCATAAATAAATACTCCTTTTTTAAGTCCTTTTTATTTCATATTTTACTAGTATACACTAATAATCAAAAAATGTCAATTTTTCGGACAAACTTTACTGTTTTGAGGTTAGTTAATTCTTTTAATAATTTCATTACATTTTTTATAAACTTCATTCTCGTTTGTAAATGACAATTTTCTATTTTCCATTAAAATTTTTCCGTTTACCATTGTCATTTCCACATTAGTGCCTTTTACATTATATACAATTTGTGCAAAAATGTTGTTAATTGGTTTTTGGATAACTTCGTTTAAATTTATCATAATTAAGTCTGCTTTTTTTTCTTCTTCAATACTTCCGATTTGTTCTTCCAATCCTAATGTTTTTGCTCCATCAATTGTCGCCATTTTTAGCACTTCATAAGCTGATAAATTTTTTGGATTTTCCTCTATTCCTTTTTGTAAAAGGGCAGTAAATTTCATGGTTTCAAATAAGTCCAAATTACTGCCACTTCCTTGTCCATCTGTTCCAAGGCTAACAGTAATTCCTTCTTCTTGCATATCTATCACTTTTGCTATCCCACATCCAAGTTTTAAATTACTTACTGGGCAATGAGATACATACACATTTTCATTGGCTAATTCTTCTATTTCTTCTTTTGTTAGTTTTACACTATGTGCTAAAATAACATGCATTCCTTTAAAATAGCATTTTATTAATTCTACTGGACTTTTAACATTATATGCACTTTTTATATCTTCCTTTTCCTTTGCATTTTCACAAAAATGAATATGGATTGGTAAATTATATTTTTTAGCAAGTTGTACACATTTTTCTACATATGGTGCATTGGTCGTATAAAACCCATGAATTCCTATATTGAAACTAATTGTTTCTGCTTTGTTTGTATATTCTTTTATAATCTCTTCTAGTTCTTGTATTCTGGTATTGCCATCACCTGTTAAATCCATTAAGGTTCTAGTCGTTTGCATACGAACTCCACTATCAATTGCTGCTTTTATAATATCATCTGTCATAAAATACATATCATTAATCGTTGTAGTTCCTGTTTTAATCATTTCAATACAAGATAACATGGAAGCATCATAAATATCTTCACTAGTTAACTTATCTTCCATTGGCCAAATTTTTTGTTCTAACCAATCTTGCGTAATATAACCGTCAACAGTTTCACGAAAGATACTCATTGGTACATGAGAATGTGTATTAACAAACCCTGGCATAACTACTTTTCCTGTAGCATCAATTACTTTTTCTACATCTTCTTTCATATTTTTATCTATTTTCTTTATTTTTGTATCTTCTATTAAAATATCCATTTTTTCTTCTATTTGTGGACGCTTATTATCCATTGAAATTAAATTTGCATTTTTAATTAATATTTTCATACATGGTATCTCCTTTTTTAATATGTATCTATTTTACTATTATAAATAAAAAATAACAAGGGCTAACCCTTGTTATTTTTTTATATTTACTTATTTTAAACTAAGCAATGATATCAGCAACGATACCTGAACCTACTGTACGTCCACCTTCACGAATAGCGAATCTTAATCCTTTTTCGATAGCGATTGGAGTAATAAGTTCGATTGTCATTGAAATGTTATCTCCTGGCATTACCATTTCTGTTCCTGCAGGTAATTCAATAACACCTGTAACGTCTGTTGTTCTGAAGTAGAATTGTGGTCTGTATCCGTTGAAGAATGGTGTATGACGTCCACCTTCTTCTTTTGTTAGAACGTATACTTCAGATGTGAATTTTGTATGTGGATGGATTGTTCCTGGTTTTGCAAGTACTTGACCTCTTTCGATGTCTTTTCTATCAATACCTCTTAATAGAACACCAATGTTATCTCCAGCTTCAGCTTGGTCTAGTAATTTTCTAAACATTTCTACACCAGTAACAACTGTTTTTCTGCTTTCTGCAGATAATCCTACAATTTCAACTTCGTCAGAAAGTTTTACGATACCTCTTTCTACTCTACCTGTTGCAACTGTTCCACGTCCTGTAATTGTGAATACATCTTCAACTGGCATTAAGAATGGTTGATCTACTGGTCTTTCTGGTGTTGGGATATAGCTATCAACAGCTTCCATTAATTCTTTCATGCATGCATATTCTGGTGCATTTGGATCTGTAGATGTAGATTCTAATACTTTTAATGAAGATCCTTTGATAACTGGAATATCATCTCCTGGGAAATCATAGCTTGATAATAAATCTCTAACTTCCATTTCAACTAATTCTAATAATTCTGGATCATCAACCATATCGCATTTATTTAAGTAAACAACGATAAATTTAACACCTACTTGTCTTGCAAGTAAGATATGCTCTCTTGTTTGAGGCATTGGTCCATCTGCTGCAGATACTACTAAGATAGCACCATCCATTTGTGCAGCACCTGTAATCATGTTTTTAACGTAGTCAGCGTGTCCTGGACAGTCAACGTGTGCATAGTGACGGTTGTCTGTTTCATATTCTACGTGAGCTGTGTTAATTGTGATTCCTCTTGCTTGTTCTTCTGGAGCACCATCGATTTGATCGTATGCTTCAAATTTAGCTTTTCCTAATAAGCTTAAGTATTTTGTAATAGCTGCTGTTGTTGTTGTTTTTCCATGGTCAACGTGACCGATTGTACCAATGTTAACATGTGGTTTTGTTCTTTCAAATTTAGCTTTTGCCATTTTTGAATTCCTCCTTAATTTTTATTTTATTTTTTAAAATTTAATAACGATATTATTAATTTGCATTAGTATTTTATAATACTTTTGCTACTTTTGCAATAGTTTTAATAGATTTTTCACTATTAACTTTTCACTCATAAAGAAGAACTAAGTTCTTCTTTATGACTATTCTTCTTTCTTAGCACGTGATGCTACAATTGCATCTAATACTGATTTTGGAACTTCTTCATAGTGAGATGGTTCCATTGCGTAGGTTCCTCTACCTTGTGTTTTTGAACGAAGGTCTGTTGCATAACCAAACATTTCTGATAATGGAATAAATCCACGAATAATTTGGTTACCACTTCTTGCTTCCATTCCTTCCATTCTACCACGTCTTGAATTAATATCTCCAATAACATCTCCCATGTATTCTTCTGGAACGGTTACTTCTACTCTCATGATTGGCTCTAGAATAACAGATTTTGCTTTTTTACATCCTTCTTTAAATGCCATAGAACCTGCTATTTTAAATGCCATTTCTGAAGAGTCAACTTCATGGTAAGAACCATCTACTAAAGTTGCTTTAAAGTCGATTACTGGGTAACCAGCTAAGATTCCACTTTCAGCAGCTTCTCTAATTCCTTCCTCGATTGGTTTAATATATTCTTTTGGAACAGCTCCACCAACGATTTTGCTTTCAAATTCAATACCACTACCTGGCTCTAATGGTTGCATTTCTAACCATACGTGACCATATTGTCCACGTCCACCAGATTGACGAATAAATTTTCCTTCAACACGGGTTGCTTCTCTAATAGTTTCCTTATAAGCAACTTGTGGTTTACCAACATTTGCTTCTACTTTAAATTCTCTTTTTAATCTATCTACGATGATATCTAAGTGTAATTCACCCATTCCAGCAATGATAGTTTGACCTGTTTCATGGTTTGTGTAAGTTTTGAAAGTAGGATCTTCTTCTGCTAGTTTTTGTAATGCAATACCCATTTTCTCACTTGCTACTTTATCCTTTGGTTCAATCGCAATATCAATAACTGGTTCTGGAAATTCCATCGATTCTAGAATAACTGGATGTGCTGGGTCACATAGTGTATCTCCTGTTGATGTATCTTTTAGACCTACTGCTGCTGCAATATCTCCAGAAAATACTTCTTCAATATCTTCTCTATGGTTTGCATGCATTTGTAAAATACGTCCAATTCTTTCTTTTTTGTCCTTTGTAGAGTTAAGTACAGTAGAACCTGCTTGTAAAGTTCCTGAGTAAACTCTAAAGAAACAAAGTTTTCCAACGAATGGATCGGTTGCAATTTTAAATGCAAGTGCTGCAAATGGTTCATTATCCCCTGTTTTTGCTTCAATTTCATTTCCATCTAAATCTTCACCTTTAATGTGTGGAATATCAAGTGGAGATGGCATGTAAGCAACAATAGCGTTTAATAATTCTTGAACACCTTTGTTTTTGTAAGAAGAACCACAGCATACTGGAACAATACTATTGTTAATAGTTCCTTTACGTAAACCTTTTTTGATTTCTTCCTCGGTTAATTCTTCTCCTTCTAGATATTTCATCATTAATTCATCGTCTTGTTCTGCCGCTGCTTCAATCATTTGTGCTCTATATTTATTAGCATCTTCTAACATATCAGCAGGAACATCACATTCTTCAATTTCTTTTCCTAAGTCGTCTTTATGAACAAATGCTCTCATTTTAATTAAATCAACAATTCCTTTGAAAGTATCTTCTGCTCCAATTGGTAATTGAACTGGAACTGCATTTGCATTTAATCGTTCCTTCATTTGCTCTACGCATCCTAAGAAATTAGCACCTGTAATATCCATTTTATTAACATATGCCATTCTTGGAACATGATATTTATCAGCTTGTCTCCATACAGTTTCTGATTGTGGTTGAACGCCACCTTTTGCACAAAATACTGTAACAGAACCATCTAATACTCTTAATGATCTTTGTACTTCAACGGTAAAGTCAACGTGACCTGGAGTATCGATGATATTAATTCTATGGTTTAACCAATGAGTTGTTGTTGCAGCAGAAGTAATTGTAATACCTCTTTCTTGTTCTTGAGCCATCCAGTCCATTGTTGCTGCACCTTCATGAGTTTCACCAATTTTATGAACACGACCTGTATAGAAAAGGATTCTCTCTGTTGTTGTTGTTTTACCAGCATCAATATGAGCCATGATTCCTATATTTCTGGTCATTTCTAGTGAGACTTCTCTTTTACCCAATTTATTTTCCTCCTTACTATTTTTCTAACTGTTATATGCATCTAGCCGGACGACCAATGGTCGCCCCTACACTTTTACCATTTATAGTTATACAAACTGTTGAGCAAAGCGATTACAGTTTGTTAATATGGTAACATTTGCTCTTACTCGAGTCTTACCATTTATAGTGTGCAAATGCTTTATTAGCTTCTGCCATTCTATGCATATCTTCTTTTTTCTTGAATGCTCCACCGTTTCCAGCAACTGCATCCATAATTTCACCAGCTAATTTTTCAGCCATTGTTTTTTCATGTCTGTTTCTAGCATAAGTTACAAGCCATCTTAGTCCTAATGTTTGTCTTCTTTCTGGACGAATCTCTAATGGTACTTGGTATGTTGCACCACCAACTCTTCTTGCTTTAACTTCTAGAACAGGCATTACGCTTTCTAAGCTTTGCTCAAAAACTTCTAAAGGATTTTTTCCTTCTTTTTCTTTTATGATATCAAATGCACCATATACTATTTTTTGAGCAACTGATTTTTTACCATCTAACATAACATTGTTAATTAATTTTGTAACAACTTTGCTATTGTATATTGGATCTGGTAAAACATCTCTTTTTGCTATATATCCTTTTCTTGGCACTATTCTTCCCTCCTTATAAAATTTGATACTCAATAACCGTAAGTATCTCGGTACTCGAAAGAAAGTTTAAACTTTCTTTCGTATAGTGCTTTTAAATCTATTCTAAATTTAAGTACCTTAAGTTTAGTAAGAATTACAAGCACTACTTTCCAAAAAACTTTATTTTATTTTTTTGGACGTTTTGCTCCGTATTTTGAACGAGCTTGCATTCTGTCTTTTACCCCAGCTGTATCTAATGTTCCTCTTATAATGTGGTAACGAACACCAGGTAAATCTTTTACCCTTCCTCCTCTTATTAGAACAACACTGTGTTCTTGTAGGTTGTGTCCAATTCCTGGAATATAAGAAGTAACTTCGTATCCATTAGAAAGTCTAACTCTGGCTACTTTTCTTAAAGCTGAGTTTGGTTTCTTTGGAGTTACAGTTTTAACGACTGTACATACACCTCTTTTTTGTGGTGCTCTTGCGTCTGTTAATGTTTTCTTTCTAGAGTTGTATCCATGTTGTAACGCTGGCGCAGTTGATTTTGAAGTAGTTGTTTTTCTTCCTTTTCTTACTAATTGGTTAATTGTTGGCACTTAAATTTCACCTCCTTGAAAAATTAAATAAACCGCTACGGAAATGCTAATATTAGCATTTTATCATAACGGTGATTATTATATCATCTTCTTAACGTCATGTCAATAACAAACCAAAAAAAAGCCGACATAACGTCGGCTTTTTTTCTTTCAGGCTTCTTCGGCTTCATCCATATTTAGCACATCTTCCTGCTGTTGGTTGTTTTCTTTAGGATGACACTTGTTCACTATTATCCGTAGTGCTTTATTGGCACCCTTTTTCTTCTCTTCCTCCTTTTTTGCCATCATGTTGTTATAAGCATTATACATGATAAGGACAAAAGCAGATACCACTGCTATAACAGTTATTATTATCGCAACCCATTGTTTTAATAACCATGCTGCTACTGTGGTACCATGTTTTGCTATCACAAAACTACTTCCTCCAATCACGATACTAGTAATCACGATGCCGCATAAAATAACTCCGCATCTCCGTAGAACTTCGTCTGGAGTAAATTCCACCTTCTTTGGTTCCTTCTTAGCAGGTTCTCTCTCGGATTTTGCCTGTACTCTTGCAATGACTGTTATCATAAAAACTGTCGTGATTATAAATCCGGCAATCATTCCTGACCAGTACTCCTGCAATGCTTGCATGATAGGCTGCCCTAGCTTTGATACAACAAACCAAATACCTGCAAATCCCAGTATTGTTGTTGCCAAAATGACCAAAGTTAATACAAACACCTTTGTTACCCGTTTCGTTGAGAATTCCTCATTTTTTCTTTTACTCATATCCATGCTCTCCTTTCGATTTTTTATTTTATTGTTTATGGATATTTTGTTTTCTTTTTTGAAAACTTTATATCTATATTATATCATATTTACATAAAAAGCGCAAATTATTTTCATTGCATTTTTCTTAACAGCTATATCAAAAAAACTCTCACATCTGTGAAAGTTTTTTCTGTTTTTATTTACAATTCAAAATAATCTCCCTCTTGTACTTTTGAATCTGGCATTTGTTCTTCCTCATAGTCCTCTAGTTTATTATCTAAAGCTCTTGTCCTGTTTTTGTATCTCTCTCTTCTGTCTTTAGTCTTGGACCTTTTGCTGTTGTTAGTGTTATTGTATTTTTTCCTACTTTAACAGTATTATCAACAATTTCCTCTGAAACTTTTACTCGTGATTTTAATGTTTCTGACTCTATAGGTTCCCTTTTAGTATCTTTAGAGTCTTTTGCCCCATCGTCTTTTCCTCTATTAGTATCTTCTTTTGTGTTTGCTTGTGGTTGTGGTAATGCTTCTGGTTCTTCTTTAATTGTGAAAAAGTTCTTAACCTTTGTAGCTACTCCTTTTGCAACTTTACCTACTCCTTTTGCAGCTGTAGCCACTGCTTGTCCAGCCTTTGAAAATATTCCTTTTCCTTTCATTACAGTTGCTACTCCCATTTCTTTGTAGGTAGTAGCTCTATTTTCTATTTCTTCTATACGATCTTTAGAAAATATATCCTTATTGATTCCTGTAAGGTTGCATCTTAATTCAATTCCTCTTCTTGATAATAAATCTTTTCTTTCTTTCTTTTCATTTTCTTCAAACCCTACTAATGATGCGACATAAGAAAATGCCTTATCCGATTCACCGTTTGTCATACCAGAATACACTTCATCATATTGTCTTAAAACCTCATAAAATGCTGGATCTATTTTAGCTAGATTTTCTGGAGAAAACTCTTTTAATTCATTTTTCATTCGTTCTAATCCTGCTTCATATGCATCCATGTAATTGTATTTTTCTTCTCTAAATAAATCTCCACTTACCTTGCAAATTCCTTCTTTAGCAATAAACTCCACTGAAACACCATTTAGGTCTTTTGATTTTTTCTTTAATTCTTTCAAATCTTTCAACATTTTCTTTTTATCTATAATTACTTCATCATTTTTGCCTTCGTTGCCTTTTCCTTCGCCGCCTTTTCCTTCGCCGCCTTTGCCTTCGTCGCCTTTACCTTCGCTGCCTTTGCCTTCGCTACCTTTGCCTTCGCTACTTTTGCCTTCGCTACTTTTGCCTTCGCTACTTTTACCTTCGCTACTTTTACCTTCGCTACCTTTACCTTCGCTACCTTTGCCTTCGCTACTTTTGCCTTCGCTACTTTTACCTTCGCTACCTTTGCCTTCGCTACTTTTACCTTCGCTACCTTTGCCTTCGCTACCTTTGCCTTCGCTACTTTTACCTTCGCTACCTTTGCCTTCGTTGCCTTTGGTCAAAGCCTTTTCTCTCTCTTCTATTTTCTTTAAAATTTTAGCAAGCTTCTTAGCTTGTTCTACATTTCCTGATTTTTTTGCAGTCTCTAACATTCCTTTACATATATCACATACTGTCATTCCATTTATTTTATTTATCATGTCATCAAATTTTTTGACATCTTTATCTACTAATTTTAACACATTTTGTTTAAAAGCTTTATATTCATCTGGCAATAAATCTGCTATCCCTTCTTCTTTCTTAGAAAACATATCTTTTGCAATTTTCTTTTTCTCTTCATCTGCCTTTTTCGTTTCATCTGTCTTTCTCTTGTCTTCTACTTTTTGTGTGTTGTCACTTCTTTGACTTTCTAATTCTATTTTACTTTTCTTAGCTGTACTTATAACATCATTTTTTATTTTTATATTCTCTTTATATAATTTTAATAGATTTTCTCTATCTTTATACATTAAGATTTCGTCATTAATCTTTCCTAATTCTTCTTGTTTACTCTTTATATTATCTTCAATTTGTGCAAATTCTTTTTTCCCTTGCTCAGTATATGTTCTATTATATTTTGGATATAAATCCTTTTGTTTCTTTAATTCAGTAATTTGTTTGCTTAGTTCATCTTTTTGTACATTATACAATCTTATTCTTGTAGTAGCCATTAAATCTGTTACTGAAATATATTTTTCTATTTCTTTATTTACTGTGTCTGCACTTTTTATCACATCTTCCATAGTATAACGTACAGTATTCTTATGAAATTCAATTTTTGCATCAAAATCTCGTATTGTTCTATTATACATCTCTTTCATCGGAGACTTTTCATCTAAGCCTTTAAATTCTTTATTGCTTTTACAATATTGTTCTCTTTTATTTAATTCTTCTTTCATATCCTCTTGTGCTTTGCTTAATACGTTTTGATAATTTTTTTTCAATTCATCTAATCTCTCAATTTCTATTTTCATAATTCTCTCCTCTCAATTTCACTTAAACTTTGTAAAATCATACTTATGTTTATTTTAGCACACAAAGCAAAAGCTGACAATAGTTTTATGTAAATTTGTCAGCTTTTCATTAAAATTTAATATATTTGTAATATTTTGGTAAAATTTGCTATATTACTCTTTTTAAAGATTTTGCACTGCATTCATTGCTTCAATCGCTCTATCCGCAAGAGCACCATACTTTACTTTCTTATCTCTTATCTTCTCTCCAAGCTCTGGTAAGATTCCAAAGTTTGCATTCATTGGCTGAAATTTTTTATTTGGTGTTGCAATATAATTTGCTAATGCTCCTACCATTGTATTTACTGGAAATTCTATTTTTTCTTTTTCAAATAGCCTGTTTACTACATTTAACCCAACTACCATTCCAGAACTAATCGATTCTACATATCCTTCTACCCCTGTTATTTGCCCTGCAAAATAAATATTGGGATTTTTCTTTAAACAATAGGTATTATCTAATAGCTCCGTGGAATTAATATATGTGTTTCGATGCATAACACCATATTTTACAAATTCAGCATTTGCAAGACCAGGTATAGAAGAAAGCACCCTCTTTTGTTCTCCAAATTTTAGGTTTGTTTGAAAACCTACTAAGTTATACATCGTTCCACTAGCATCATCTTGTCTTAATTGCACTACTGCATAGGGACGTCTACCTGTTCTTGGGTCTGTAAATCCCACTGGTTTTAATGGTCCAAAACGAAGCGTATCTTCTCCTCGTTTTGCCATAATTTCAATTGGCATACATCCTTCAAAAATTTCTCTTTTTTCAAATTCATGTAATGTAACCACTTCTGCTGATACTAAATTTTGGTAAAATTCTTCGTATTCTTCTTTGCTCATTGGAAGATTAATATAGCTTGCTTCTTGATTACTTACACGTTTTTTCCACTCTTCTATCTCTTCTTCTTTTCCTCTTTCTTGGTCATAACGATTTCCGGTAAAATGCTATGCTCATATCAATACTATCTTTTGCTACAATTGGGGCTGCTGCATCATAAAAATACAACCTATCTTCTCCTGTTAGTTTTGAAATATTTTCAGCAAGAGCACTTGATGTAAGTGGCCCTGTTGCAATAATCGTTACATTATTGTACTCTTCACCATTCACTCTTCTTTCTTCACTCTTTCCGAAGGCAAGCCAGTTCGTCGCCAATAAATTCTTTGTTTATGATTTCGATATTAGGATTTTCCTTTATTTTTTTGGTAACTAATTTTGAAAATTCTTCTCTATCGACTGCTAGTGCTTGTCCTGCAGGCACACTCGTTTCATCTGCACATTTGATTAATAGAGAATCAAGCATTCGTAATTCTTCTTTTAATAATCCACAAGCATTCGTATGTAAATTGGATTTAAACGAGTTACTACACACAATTTCTGCTAAGTTTTCACTCGAATGTGCTTCTGAAAATTTTTGTGGTTTCATTTCATATAATTTTACTTTTATTCCTTTTTTTGCAATTTGATAAGCCGCTTCGCATCCAGCTAAGCCTCCACCAATAATTGTTACTTCTTGTTTCATTTATCTACTCCTATCTTTTACTTTAAAAAAATGGGGCGAGCAAAAGCTCCCCCATCCGAACTTAAATCCTTTCGATTTCACGTTTTACGCGTTCGCAGGACTGGTTTCCGACTGTACATGAGGTCTTACATGCCGACTGGCATGACGTTTGGCACTCACCGCAGCCACCCTTTTTCATGGATTCTTTTAAATCTCTTGTTGCTAATGTTTTGATACGTTGCATAACATATCCTCCTTCCTGCCTTAAAAGGCTCCACTTATGTTCTTCTGATTTTTCTTAAAATCTATCTAATTATACTACATTTTTTTGGATAAATCAACAGCTAGTTAATCGTTTTTGTAGGCGTTTGGTCTTCCTCACCCCTTTTATTTGACTTTTAGAAACCGAGGTATCGAAGGCTTCGACCCCTACGAGAATAATTTCATGATGTCTTCTTTTGATAATTTGCTAATAAATGAGGTTTTAGTGTCTAATACATTATCAATCAATTTTGCTTTCTTTTCTTGTAATTCATAAATTTTTTCTTCAATTGAATTTTTGGTAATTAGTTTATATACTTGAACATTATTTTTTTGCCCAATACGATAAGCACGGTCAGTTGCTTGGTTTTCTGCTGATAAATTCCACCATGGGTCATAATGAATAACCATATCTGCTCCTGTTAGGTTTAATCCTGTTCCTCCTGCTTTTAGTGAAATTAGGAATACTTTTATTTCTGGATTTTGGTTAAATTCATCCACTAAGTCTATTCTTTGATTTACCTTTGTTTGTCCTGTTAATTTAAAATAAGATACGTTTTCTTTTGTTAATTCTTTTTCAATTATTTCAAACATAGTGGTATAGGTAGAAAATAGCAATATTTTGTGTCCACTTTCGATGGCATCTTTTAGTAATTCCATACATTGTTTTAATTTAGCTGATTCTCCCTTATAGTTTGATAAAAATAAACTTGGATGGCAACAGATTTGTCTTAATCTTGTTAGTAGTGCTAAAATTTGGATACTACTTTTTTCAATTCCTTGTATTGCAAGCTGTTGTTGCAACTCCTCTCTTGCTTGTGCTAAATATGATAAATATATTTTTTCTTGTTCCTCTTCCATTTCGTTATTTAAGACAGTAATCGTTTTATCTGGAAGTTCCGTTAATACTTCTTTTTTGGTTCTTCTTAAAATAAATGGTTCGATTAGCATTCTTAATTTATTCATCATAACACTATCTTCATCTTTTACAATTGGCATCTCATAATTTTCTTTAAATTTTTTATATGAAAATAAGTATCCTGGCATTAGAAAATCAAAAATTGACCATAGTTCTGATAAAGAATTTTCAATTGGCGTACCAGTTAAAGCAAATCTTGTTTTTCCATTTAAGGCTTTTATCGCTTTTGCATTTTGGGTATTACTATTTTTCATGTATTGTGCTTCATCTGCTATAATATAACGAAATTCATAATTGTATTCTTTGTATAGTTCAATATCTCTTTTTAATAAATCATAAGAAGTAATAACAACGTCTACCTTTGAAATTTGTTTAATCTGTTCTTTTCTGATTGCCATATTTCCACTAATAACAATTGCTAAAATATCACTTGCAAATTTTTCAATTTCTGCTTTCCAGTTTAAGCTAAGTGAACTTGGGCATACTACAATAATTGGTTTTTTATCTTGTTTTGCTTTTTCTTTATATGCTAAAATAAGAGATAATACTTGAATCGTTTTTCCAAGCCCCATATCATCTGCTAAAATTCCTCCAAACCCATATTCATCCAGTGTACTAAGCCATTTAAATCCTATTTTTTGATATTGCCTTAGCGTTTTATTTAAACTTTTTGGGATTTGGAGTTCTTTTACATCTGACTTATCTTCTATATCTTCCACTATTTTTTTGTAATTCTCGTCTTTGTGAATTGTAGTATTACCGATTCTTTCTAAAATTCGATTTAAGTACAAACTTCGGTAAATAGGAAGTTTAATACTACCTTCTTCTAATTCCTTAATACTAACATCACTTCCAGAAATTAAATTTTCTAAAAAGTCCATATCTTCGTTTTGTTCTAAAGATAAAAAATCCCCATTCCTCAAACGATAATATTTTTGTTTTAAATGATATTTGGTAAGAATTTCTTTTAATTCTGTTTTATCAAAGTTCAAGTTTTCTATATCAATGTTTAATAAATTATTTTCAATTTTTACTCCTAATGCTGTCATTTTTGGTTTTTTAATTTGTCTTTCTCTAAAATCTTCGGTTGCTAATACTTCAAATTTTTGCATATATATATTAATATCTTCTAACAAAAATTCATATATTTTTTCATCATTAGCTAATACAAAGCAAGCATTTTTCTTATCTAATAAAAATCCCGTTTTTCGAAATAAATTTAAACTTTCTGCTTCTTCTAAAACGCTTCTTGGCACATTCGGATTTTCTTGTAATGGATTAAATTCCTTTTCTCCATAGCAAAACATCACTTTTGCTATGATGTAATTTTTATCATTAAACTCTAAATATACTTTTACTCCTAGTTTTTGTGGCATATATTTTTTAATTTCTTCTGGTTCTATTTCATCTAATAAAATACTTCTTCTTGCTTTAGGAAGTACAATAGAAAAGAATTTCGATAATTCTTCTTTTGCAAATTTAATTTCAGTTGTATAATTTCTTTTAAATACTTCTAGTATTTTTAATGTTGTTTCTTTGTAGTCTTGTGTTAGACGATATATTTTTTCTTTTGTTAAGAAATATACATATTGTCTTCCTTGTAATATTTCGTAATCATTATGAGTTTCTATGTTACAGCTTAAGCAATATTCTTCTTGATTCATTTTTTCTAAATTAAATTGAATATCTGGCTCTTGGTCTACAAATTCAATAACATTGGTAAAATAAGATTGTTCTATTGAAATTTCTCGTCCTTTTAATAATTCGAATACCTCATCCAATGCTGTATAGTTTAATGGTATGTTACCTACATTTACATTTTTCCCAAAATAGCGATACATACTATTGGCATTCGAATTCATACGGTTCATAATTTCTGCATGTTTTAATATAAATGCTAACATTGGTTTTGATGATTCATCAAACGACGCTTCTTCATGTAGAAATTGCAATTTTGCACCATATTGATATGTCTCTTTTTTCATCATATGATCATAAAATTCAGTGATATCTTTTAATTTATAGAATTGTTTTTTGGTTCCAATTTTAAATTCTATTTTCATTTCTTTATTATAAGGAGTATAAATCAGTTTTGGCACAATTTTTATATTCGTATCCAATGATTTTATTGCCTTTTCTTCTGATTCATTTATTAGCTTCATTTCTTCTTCATAAAAAGTATTAATTAAATCTTTAAAGTCTGTATATTTTTCTTTCGATTTTTTAGTATATTGAGCTGTATTATATTTCGGATTTCCATCTACTTCTAACAGTGTTGCAACAATGTGTTTGCATGCAGCATAATGATTTTGATAATCTTCACATTCACAAGAAGTTTGTTCTAGTTCTCCATTTTTTACTGAAACCTTTACATGGTAATCATTATAATTTCCTTCCACCTCTGCTGTAACAGAAAAGTTATTGCTATTCTCATAGTAAATATTTTCAATGCTAATTCGTTTGCATTTTATATAGTTAGTAGCCCCAGAAAGTCTTTCTGGCCCTGCTTCTTTATATATTTCGTTTGCGATATCTTGGTTAATATACATGATAACTCCTTTAAAAGCGGAATTAATATTTGCTAAGCTCCTATGTCGCTAAGCAAATCTAAATTTCGCATAATTTATTTCTACGTCTATTGCTCTCTTCGAGATGCAATTTCCTAGAACTAAAAAATATGATGTATTATTATATCACATTTTCTTTGGCTTTGGAAGATATTTTTAAAAAAAGGTCGCATAATATGCGACCCTACAGTATGTTTATTTTTTCCTTGTTGTTTTCTTTCCTAAAGATTTTTTCTTTTTTGTTTTGGTTTCTTCTAGCTCTACTTTTTCTTTTGGCTCTTCCCACTTTTCTCCTGGTTTTGGTTTGTTCCATGAGATGTAATCACAAGAAGTAGGATTGTTTTCACAAATATAGTAATTTCTTTTCTTCTTTGTTTTTCGTATTTGTACTTTTGCTCCACATTTTGGACATGGAACATCGATGGTTTCTACAAATGGTTTTGCATTTTTACATTCAGGATATCCTGGGCATGCTAAAAACTTACCATATTTGCCATATTTAATGACCATCATTCTACCACATTTTTCACATGGGACATCAGATACTTCTTCTACTAATTCTACGTGTTCTAGTTCTTTTTCTACTTTTTCTACCACTTTTGCAAAAGGATTATAAAATTCTCCTATTACCTTTTTCCATTTTTCTTTTCCTTCTGCAATTTGGTCAAATTCATTTTCCATTTTAGCGGTAAATTCCACATTAATGACATCACGGAAGTTTTGGGTTAATAGTTTATTTACAATCTTTCCAAGGTCAGTTGGTACCAATTGTTTTTGTATTTTTTCGATGTATCTTCTTTCTAAAATAGTAGTAATTGTTGGTGAATATGTACTTGGTCTTCCAATTCCTTTTTCTTCTAATGCTTTTACTAGACTTGCCTCTGTAAATCTCGCTGGTGGCTCAGTAAAACTTTGCTTTGGTTCTAATTTTTTCTTAACTACTTCTTGCTTTTCTTGTAATTCTGGTAAATTGGTATTGTCCTCTTCTTCTTTTTCATCATTTCCTTCTACATATAAAACCATAAATCCTTTAAATTTCAAATTTTGACCATTTGCTTTAAAGGTATAACCATTGGCATCAATAATTGCATTTATTGTATCAAAAATAGCTCCTGCCATTTGACTTGCAATAAAACGATTATAAATTAATTTGTATAATTTATATTGGTCGTTTGTTAAAGAATCTTTTATTTCATCTGGTGTTATTTCAACATAAGTTGGTCGAATTGCCTCATGGGCATCTTGGGCATCTTTTCCTGTTTTATAATAACGATTATTATAATATTCTTCCCCATATGTTTTTAAAATGTGAGTTTTTGCCGCCGCTCTTGCCACTTCTGAAATTCTGGTAGAATCTGTTCTCATATAAGTAATAAGACCTACTGTTCCTTTTTCTGGTATTTTTACACCTTCATATAACCCTTGGGCAACACTCATTGTTTTCTTTAACGTAAACCCTAATTTTCTAGATGCTTCTTGTTGCATTGTACTTGTTGTAAATGGTGGAGCAGGATTCCTTTTTCTTTCTCCTTTTTTTACTTCTTGTACAATATATTTCGTATCTTGTATTTGTTTTAAGATTTCTTCTACCTCTTCTTGTTTATGAAGCTCTTGTTTTTTATTATTTTTTCCATAAAATTTTGCTTCAAATGTTCTCTTTGACGTTTTATCTAATAAAGTAGCATAGATATTCCAATATTCTTCTGGAATGAATTTTTCAATTTCTTCTTCTCTATCCACAATTAATTTAACAGCAACGGATTGAACTCTACCTGCTGATAAGCCACGTCTTACTTTTTTCCATAATACAGGACTAATTTTATAACCAACAATACGGTCCAATACTCTCCTTGCTTGTTGAGCATCTGTTAAATTCATATCGATTTTTCTTGGTTTTTTAATTGCTTCTTGAACAGCACCTTTGGTAATTTCGTTAAAAGTAACACGTACACTTGCTGTTTCATCAATTCCTAAAATATGGGCTAAATGCCATGCAATCGCTTCTCCTTCACGGTCAGGGTCAGTTGCAAGATATACTTTTTTTGCGTTTGTTGCTTCTTTTTTTAAGCTTTTAATTAAATCTCCTTTTCCACGAATGTTAATATATTGTGGTTCAAAATCATGTTCAATATCAATACCCATTTTAGATTTTGGTAAATCTCTAATATGTCCCATAGATGCAACAACTTTTGTACTGCCCCCTAAAAATTTTTTGATGGTATTCGCCTTTGCAGGTGATTCCACAATAATTAATTTATCTGCCATTATTATCTCCTTTTTCTTTTATATTAAATTATTCTAGACTATATTGATTGATTTTGCAAGTCATTTTGAAAAAAAACTAAATATATGGTTTTCTCTAAATTAATAGTTTTAAAACATATTTTGTCGAAATTTAACGAAATATTTTTGTTTACTTTTTTTAGTTTATATGCTTTAATATTTTTATACACATATTTAACGTGTATCTTTATTTCATTCCATTCATAAACGTTTATTTCATGAATTTAGTTCTTACTATTTTCCTAAATGAATGATGACAATATTAAGTTTATTTTTTTATTATTATGCCTATCTTTTTGATGCACTTTAAGTTTTGTGTAAATTTTTGTTCAAGATTTTACTGTTCTGTAAAATCGGAAAGGATTTTTTATGTCACAAATTTTAAAAGAGGAAATCTCTCTTCTTTCCCCTAAGTTAGATGTTGTTTTTCAGGCTTTATTTGGTGAAGTGGGAAGTGAAGAAATTACTTCTAAGTTTTTAGAAGCTATTTTAAATCAAAAGATTTATACAATTGATTTAAGTAAAAATGTTGTGTTAAGGAGGGATTATCCAAAAGATAAGTTGGGAGTTCTTGATATTATTGCTAAGATTAATGACGGTGAGTATTGTAATATTGAAATGCAAGTTGCTGGGCAGGAAGAAATCATTGAAAGACTACTATATTATTGGGGACGAGTTTATACAAAACAATTAAAGTCTGGACAGTCTTATGATGTTTTGAAAAAAACGATTGTAATTTTGATTGCAAATTTTAATGTAAAAGGATTAGAAAGATTAGAATATCATAGTTCTTGGAAAATTATTGAAGAAAAATATCGTAAGACTATATTGACAAACAAGTTAGAATTTCATATAATTGAATTACCAAAAATAATTGAGGTTTCAAATGAAAATGATAACTTACTAGATTGGCTATTATTTTTGAATGACCCAAAATGTGAAAGGGTGATGAAAAAGATGGAACAGAATAAAGAATTAAAACAAGCAAATGAGAAGTTAGAAACATTAAGTCAGGATGAAAAAATGCAACGATTAGCAGAGTTACGTGAAAAAGCAATTTTTGAACTTAATACTGCTGTAAGTTCTGGATTCAAGCAAGGTATGAAACGTGGAATAGAAGAAGGTATTGAAAAAGGTTTAAAAGAAGGTATTAAGAAAGGCATTAAGAAGGGGATTGAGCAGGGTAGCCTAAAAGAAAAGCAAAAAGTGGCTATTGCATTATTAAAAATCGACTTGGATATAAATTTAATACAACAAACTACTGACTTATCTATTGAAGAAATAAAGAATTTAGAAAAAAAATTAAAATAGTATAAAAAAGCTATGTCTTATCGACATAGCTCTTCTTCTTTTTGGAATTGCTCTACCATTTCTTCTAAAAATGATGGTGTAACAGTTCCTCTTTTGAACTTTTCTAATAATTCTATAATTTTTGTTTCTTCTTTTGTAATATCTTCTACTATGTTATTTTCTACTTTTGGTTGTTCTTCTTTATAGTCCGTTTTTACTACTTCAATACCATAAAATCGTTTGTTGTTTTCTTCTTTTTCTATTTTATAGTATTCTAGTCGAATTGGATGATAAATATTATTTTCCTCTAATATTTCTTTTCCAATATAGGTTCCCCCATAAAAACTTTTCATTTGTACTATCCCCCTAACTTCCTTACTATACTATCTTTTATACTAACAGGCAAGCTTTTTCGTTCGCGAAATCTTACAATATTTTACGATAAATATCAAAAAAAGACACACTGTTCTAAAATGTGTGCCTTTTTTTAACTTTGTCAATAAAAAAACATATTCCTGAAATATATTTGAAAAAATTTGTGTAAAATGTTTAGCGAAGCTTTTTAATTTAATAGGAAGTTCGGAAAATTTTCCTAAAAAAGGTTGCATTATATGCAACCCCCTACGATTTTGTGGTTATTAATTTTTTTATCTCTTTATAAATTTTATCTTCTACATTCGTTACTGCCATTTTTTTCGCATTTTGTCCCATTTGTTCTAATTGTTTTGGTTTTCGTATCATATTTTCTATTTCCTTGTTTAGCAAGTCTGCTTTTAAATCTTTATTTAAAATAATGTTAGCAGCTTTCGCATTTTGTAGTACTTTTGCATTATACTCTTGATGATTATTGCTTACATTTGGTAGCGGAATAAAAATTGCTGGAACTCCGAACAATTGATATTTCAGTTATTGTCATCGCCCCACTTCTTGAAATTACTAAATCAACACTATTTAATACTTCTTCCATATTATAGATATATGGAACAATTTTTACATCTTTTTGTTTTGATAAATCTTTAATTTCTTGTTTTACTTCTTCAAATTGTAATGGACCAGGTGCCCACATGATTTGATAATCTTGATTTAATTTTTGGTTAATAATATCTACTATCGTATCATTAATAGCTTTTGCTCCTTGGCTTCCTCCAAATATTAAAACGACTGGCTTTTCTTGACTTAATCCCAATTGTCTTAATACTTCATTTTTTTGCATTCGACTTAAATTCAAATTCGTAATTTTGGTTGGAGTTCCTGTTAATACAATACTCTTTGCTTTTGGTAATTCTTTTTTGGCTTCTTCAAAACTAACTAGAATCGTATCTACTTTTTTAGATAGCATCTTAACTGCTTTTCCTGGAAAGGCATTACTTTCATGTAATAAAGTCGGAATATTGTACTTTTTAGCAGCAAGAATCGCTGCTCCACAAATGTAGCCACCTGTACCAATTACAATATCTGGTTTAAATTCTTTTACAATCTGTTTTGCTTGACCGAATTCCCTTTATTGTTTTTATATTATTTTGTATACTCTTAATACTAATCGATTTACTTAATCCATATGCTTGTATGGTTTTTAATATGTATCCTGCTCTTGGCACTAAATCATTTTCTAGTCCTCTATCGGTTCCTAAAAACATAATTTCTGAACCTGGACTTTCTCTTTTTATTTTATTAGCAATGGCAATTCCTGGATTGATATGGCCTGCTGTCCCTGCAGCAGCAATAATAACTCTCATAGGTTCCTCCTTATATTTTCTACCATTTTTAAATGGGTCGACGAAGGCGTCGACCCTTACATTATACATTTTTACATGACCTTGATATGTTTAACAATATGCCGTACTGTACATAGCAGTATAACAAGAGAGGTACCTCCATAGCTAAAAAATGGTAATGTAATACCTGTGTTTGGCATAGATGATGTTACAACAGCTATATTCATAATAGCTTGTAACCCAATTAAAGCGGTAATTCCAACAGCAACTAAGCTTCCAAACATGTCTGGTGCTTTCATTGCAATTAATAATCCTCTCCATATAAAAATGGCAAATAATATAATCACAACAGCACATCCAATAAATCCTAATTCCTCTGCTAAAACAGCAAAAATGAAATCATTATGTGGTTCTGGTATATATAAAAATTTTTGTTTACTTCCCCCTAAGCCTGCTCCAAATAGTCCACCTGAGCCAATAGCATATAGTCCTTGAATAATTTGCCATCCTTTATCTGATGGGTCACTCCATGGATCTAGAAATGTTACAATTCTAGAAATACGGTATGCTCCTTTTTCAGTAAATTTAGCAAGTGCAAATAGTATTCCTGCTCCTCCAATTGCTCCAACACTTCCTAATGTTACAAAATATTTGATTTTTGTTCCTGCCATTAACATCATAATAGATATTACTAAAATAATAATAATTGTAACACTTAAATGGTCTTGAAATATAACTAAAATAATGGCAATTGGTACTAATAACAAAAATGGTTTAATAAATCCATTTCCTAATTCTTTCAATTTATCTTTATTTTGTGTAAGCCAAGAAGCATAGAAAATAATTAGTGCAATTTTTGCAATTTCTGATGGTTGGAAACGAATTGGTCCAATTTCTAACCATCTGGTTGCTCCTTTTGCAGAAAAACCTAGTAATGGAACAATTGCTAACATAATGATAGAACCAAAGTAAGCAATACGAGCAAAAGCTTCATATCTATGGTAATCAATTTTTGAAATAAAGAGCATTAGTCCAATTCCTAAAACAGCAAATACTGCTTGCCTTGAAACATAAGCATAGCTATTTCCACTTTCTGCTAAAGCCTGTGGAGAACTTGCTGATAATACCATAACAATTCCCATAGCCAGTAAAATTAAAACCGTAACAAATAAAATAAAGTCAAATGGTTTTTCTATTTGTTTTATTTGTTTCTTTTTTGCTTGTGGCATTGTCATCATTTCTCCTTTCTTTTTAAATACAAATTAACCCTACAATACATAATAGCAATGTAATAATACTAAAAACAGATACAACTTTATTTTCTCCCCATCCAGATAGTTCAAAATGATGATGTAATGGTGCCATTTTAAAGAATCGATTTCCTGTTTTCTTAAAATATAATACTTGCATAATAACTGATAATGTTTCTAAGACTGGGATTAGTGCTATGATGATTAAGATAAGTGGCATTTTCAAATATAATGCCATAGCAACAATAACACCACCTAATAAAAGTGATCCTGTGTCTCCCATAAATACTTTTGCAGGATGCATATTAAATAATAAAAATCCCAAACAAATTCCAATCACAATTGTTCCAAAAACAACTACTTCTTTAATATCAAAAATAATACCAATTACCGTTAAACAGGTAATAACAACTGCTGCTATTGTTGGACATAAGCCATCTACACCATCTGTTAGATTAATTGCATTGGTTGTTGCTAAAATAACAAAAATAGCAAATGGAATATATAGCCAAATTGGTAAAGGAATGTATATTTTTAATATAGGTATATAGGTATTGGTTCCTAATTCAATAATATTAATTAAATAAATCACATAAATAACAGCAATTGTTAAAAGTCCTATCATTTTATAAGCTGGTTTTAATCCTTTTGTATTTTTAAAAACTAATTTTTTCATATCATCAATAAATCCGATGATGCCAAACCCTATGGACATAATCGCAAGAGGAATTAATCGTTTTGCAAGTTCTGTATCTTCCTTTCTATAATAACTAACAAATACAAACACAATTAAAAGAATGATAGCAAGAGCAATGATAATTCCTCCCATTGTTGGTGTACCTTGCTTATTTAAATGTGATTGTGGTCCATCTTCTCTTTCAATTTGACCAACTTTTAATCTTTTTAAAATGGGAACAATTCCTATTCCCAACACTACTGTCACAAAAAACGACAATAGTAGTATTTTTATTCCGAAATCCAATTTTCTCACCCTTCGTTTGCACTTTATTGCTTTTTGGTTCTATTTCTTCTTCTTATTTGACTCTTCTTCATCCAATTCTTCAATTATTTCTTTTACAATGATTCTTTCATCAAATGGTAATTTTTCATGATTGATTTCTTGGTATGGTTCATGGCCTTTTCCAGCAAGTACAATCATATCATTTTTACAAGCCATTTTAATTGCTTCTTTGATTGCTTCTCTTCTATCTACTATACATATATATTGCCCTGTTGTCTTTTTTATACCAACTTCAATCTCTTTTACAATTTCTTCTGGGTCTTCTGTTCTTGGGTTATCACTTGTAATAATAGTATTGGTTGCAACTCTACCAGAAACTTCTCCCATTAATGGTCTTTTGATTTTATCTCTATCACCACCACACCCAAATACACTAATGACTCTTCCCTTTGTATAAGATTTTACAGCACGTAAAATACTTTCCAAGCTTTCTGGAGTATGAGCATAGTCAATCATAATAGTTAATTCACGTTTATTATCCACTAATTCACTTCTTCCTGGTACTCTTACTTCTACTAATGCTTCTTTAATTTGTTCTGCATTTGCTCCTAATTTCATTGCTACACAAATAGCAGCAAGTGAATTATATACACTAAATCTACCTGGAATACAGGTTTTTACTCTTTCATTTTTGTTATCAATTTTTACTTTAAAATCCACATAAGAATTAGTAATTGTAATGTCTTTTGCTAAGATATGGCAAAAATTATCAATTCCATAAGTTGTAATTTCTGGTATTTTTGCTACTCTTCCTGCTTTTGCCGCATAAATATCATCTGCATTTACAAATGCTACTTTACACATATCTAATAATTTTAGTTTTGATTGGAAGTAATCCTCCATATCTGGATGCTCTTTTTCACTAATATGCTCATGTGAAAAGTTCGTAAAAATTCCCATATCAAAATCGCATCCATACACACGATTTAATTTTAAACTTTGAGATGATACTTCCATAACAACAACATCTACATTTTCTTTTACCATATCAGCAAATATTTTTTGTAATTCAATACTTTCTGGTGTTGTTCTACTACTATCTTTTATTTTTTTATCTCCAATATAAACTGCTATGGTTCCAATTAATCCTACTTTATGACCTGCTTTTTCTAATATTTTCTTTATCATAAAAGTAGTCGTTGTTTTTCCTTTTGTTCCTGTTACTCCAATTAATTTAAATTTCTTGGATGGATTCTCATAAAAATTACATGCACAAACAGCAAGTGCAATTCTTGTATCTGGTACTACTAATAAAGTAACATTTTCTGGTATATTTAATTCTTTCAAATTCGTATTTTCATCTACCATAACCACACTTGCACCATTTTTAATAGCATCTGGTATATAGTTATTTCCATCTGTTTCAAATCCATGAATTGCAATAAACATTCCCTTTTCTTTTATATTTCTTGAATCAGAATCTACATTTGTGATTTCTAATTCAATATTTCCTTTTGCTTTTATTCCTTCTAAACCTATCAAAATTTCCTTTAAGTTCATCTAAAAACCTCCAAACTCCATTTTTACGTTTTTATTATATAACGAAATCCAAAATTTGTATAGGTTTTCCCTTAAATTTCTACACTAATTTTTGAACCTTTCTTTACTTTAATTCCGTGGCTTTGGTAATTGCTCCTTTATAATAATTTCTTCTTCTTTTTCTTCTTGACCAATTTCTCGGTTTAGATTTATCTCTACACCGATTTCTTTTAATGTCTTTTTTGCTTCTTTTAGGTTCAAATTTCGAATTTCTGGCATTTCAACTTCTTCAATAACATCTTCTTCTTTTTCATTATCTTTTGTAAGTTCTAAATAAGGAAGTACATCTCCTAAGATTTGCCCACCTACTGGTGCCGCAACAGCACCTTCTTGGGTAATTATAACAACACAAAATGAATATTTGATATAAATACAAATTTTATAATGAATATTCTTCTAAATTACATATTTTCCAAATGAATCAAGTAAAAGTTCTTTCTTAAGCCATCTTCTTAAAAATATTTACTTTATTATTCTCTATGTACTCTAAACATCTTTCAAATTCATCTTCAAATTTAAACTTTATTTTTATATCTCCATTTTCTTTTACATATATGCAATCTATTAGTTCCATCATTATATCTCTTGACAATTCATTAATACCTTTTTGTTGTTTAAATTTCTCTATCCATTCATTACTATTTATACTTTGGTTTTCATACTTTTGTTTTTCATTCTCTAACCTTTCTACATTTTGTTTTAATCGTTCTATGTCATTTTCATATTTTTTCTTATATTGTAAATATTCTTCTCTTGTTATATCTTCATTTTTCCAATCTTCATATAACTTCATTTTAAAATTTGATATTTTAAAAATTTCATTTTGTTTTTCTATAATCATATTATCTATTATCTGCGGACGAGCAATGCTCGCCCCTACATCATTTATCTGTTTTACAATTTCTTCTGTATTAATTAACAAATTAATATGTAAATTAATGGCTTGCAAAACTGCCTCATTTAATTTTTCCACTTTAATAGAATGTTTGGTACATAAATTATTGGACTTTTTTCTATAGGTGCTACAAATATAATATTCATATTTGCTACCACTTTTATTGGTACTGCTTTTTTTGTTCATTGCTCTTTTGCAATCTGCACACTTTAGAAAGCCTGCCCATACTGATAATTGCTGTGTTTTTTGAGATACCTTTGTATCTCTTCTAGATAATTCTTGTGCTTTTTCAAAAGTTTCTTTATCAATTATTGGAGCATGGGTATTTTCTACTTTTACCCATTCTTCTTTTGGAACTGCCTCTACTTTATGTACTTTATAGCTTTTCGTTCTTCTTTTTCCTTGAACAGTATTACCTATATAAACTTCATTATTTAAAATATTTCGCACGGTAGATGGGGTCCAAGTATATGTATTATCTCGTATTCCATAGTTATTATAATTTTGTCCTAATTCTAGTTTCTTATGTCCTGTAGGATTTAAAATACCTAAATCATTTAGTCTGTGGCAAATTGCTATTTTTCCTACCCCTTCATTTACATTCCAATTAAATATTTTTCTTACTATATCTGCTGCTACTTCATCAATTATTAATCTATGTTTATCTTTTTCATCTTTGATATAGCCATAAGATGGAAATGCTCCTATAAATTCTCCCTTTTTCTTTTTTCCGTTTAAAGATGTTCTAATTTTCATTGACGTGTCTCTACAATACTCATCATTTATTAAGTTCTTAAATGGTACTAAAATTGTATTTGTACTTGCTGGATTTTTAAAACTATCTACTGAATCGTTAATGGCGATAAATCTTATGTTAAATAATGGAAAAACTTGTTCTATATAGTTTCCAACTTCTATATAGTTTCTTCCAAGTCTTGATAAATCTTTTACAATGACACAATTAATATTTCCGTTTCTCATATCTTCTAGCAATCTTTGAAATGAAGGTCTATTAAAATCTGTTCCTGTAAATCCATCATCTATATAACTATCATAAACTATCAAATCATCATGTTCCTCTATGAATTCGTTTAATAGTGTCTTTTGACTTGTTACACTATTACTTTCTTGCTTATCTTTTCCGATTGTCTTCATCTTCTTGTGAAAGCCTTATATATAATGCAACTGACCATATTTTATGCTTTATCGTATTATTTTCATTAGAAGAATATTTTGATTTTCTTCCTGCCATTAATGTTTTCCTCCTTTCGTATATAGTGTAATGTGCTCACTAATAAATGTCAGCCCTTTTTTTGCTAAAATTGTTAAATTTATTTGTTACAGTTTCAAAAATGCAAAATTGCGAAGCAATTTTACTTTCCTATCTTTCCTTTTAAAATATTTAACATACATTTATTAAATGTTTTGTTTCTATTAGAATATTCCATTTCTACAATCGTATCTCCAACTTTTATTTGATATGGATTCTTCGTATTTAATAAGTACTTGGTTATTTTGTTTTGTTCCTTCAAAATTTTATACCTCTCAAATTTAGATGTTTACAGTTGTTCGTAACTGCATAATTAAGCTATAAAGCTCGTACCTCGCTAACAGCTTATTTAAGTTTATTAGTTTTAAAAAATTTTATTACTAATTTCCTCTTCTACTAGATAAGTTTCAAAATGGCACTTGAAATGTAACCTTTTTTGAAATTTTTTTAATTTGTTTACTAGGTATATGCACCATTTTATGAAAAAGGAGTAAATTTTATAAAATTTCTTAAATTTTTTTCATAATGTATATGCCGTTTAAAAGTTCAAAAGGTATAATTTTTAGGAAAATTACAGAGCGAAAGAAGCATAATTAGAATTTCTTTACACTTTAGAAAGCTTTTCATACTTCCTCTTTGTTCGTCCGCCAAATTTTATGAAATAAAATTTATGTAGAATGTTTAGAGAAGCTTTTTGATTTAATAGAAATTTCAGAGTACTTTCCTATTAAATTAAAAATAACTAGAAATTAGCTCTTACTAACTTCTAGTTATTTTCTATTTAAATTTAATTTGTAATATCAAAATGCAATTGTATGTCCATTATCTTCCTAGTCGTTTTTCTTTTATAAATACATACACTCCCATTATAATAATTATACATAGTAATAATATTGCTATTATCATTATTATATTACTATTATTTCCTGTTTGTGGTAATTTTCCTGTTGCCATATTTTCTCCATTGTTGTTATCTCCTATAATTTGGTTTGTATTCATATCTGGTTTCTGGTCTTCACCTGGTTTTTGATCTTCACCTGGCTTTTGATCTTCGCCTGGTTTTTGGTCTTCACCTGGCTTTTGATCTTCACCTGGTTTTTGGTCTTCACCTGGCTTTTGGTCTTCACCTGGTTTTTGATCTTCGCCTGGCTTTTGGTCCTCACCTGGTTTCTCAGCTTCACTTTTTATTGTTATAGTTTGACTTACATCTAATATTTTTGTTGGTTGAGTTCCATCTGCAACAATAATGTTTTTCAATTTGACTGTAGTAGTTTCCTTGTTTGTTTCATTAACTTTGAAAGTAATTTTTAATATTGTTTCATCATTTTTAGCTAATCCGTCTTTATCAATTACAAGTTTTCCATTTGACGCATTATAAGATTTTCCTTCAACTGGACTACTCCAATCATTTTGCCCTTTCATCTTAGATAATGTTAAACAATCTTTATCATATTCTAATGTGGCTTCTATTGCTATAATTCCTCTTTCAGATTGTATATTTGATAAATTTACATCGATTGTAAATTCTTCTCCTTTAACAATTTCAGTTTGTTTTGTCTCCATATTAATATTGCAATTAGGTTTCGCATATACATTCACCGTTAAACAAACCATAGTTAATAACATTATTATACTTAATTTTGCTATTTTTTTCATAACTTCTCCTCATTATTATTTTATTTCAAACAATCCAATTAGTACTAATTTTATCTGTGCTACATCATTAACTGTAATTTGATTATCCCCATCTATATTGGCTGCTTTTAAGCTAATTCCTGTAAGTAATTCCTGCTCAATTAAATGTAATTTTAGGTCTGCAAGGTCATTAACTGTAATTTGTGCATCTCCATCGATGTCTCCTGTTACTACAATTGTATATTCTAACGTTTTTCCAACCTTTACTTTCATACCTGTTCCAAGAACACTATCATCACTTAATGTATTTCCTTCTTTGTCTATAAATACTAAAGTTTGTTTTGTTGTTACATTTTTCTTGAACTGTGCTACTGTTGTTTCTGGTACTATTCTTGAAATGTCTTTTTCTTGTTCATTTATATCGTATTTTTCAGATTTAATCTCTTCTTTTTCTTCTATTTCTTCTTTTATTTGTACTCCGATTTCTATTTCTGAATCATTTGATATAATTACTCCATATCCACCACTTGCTGTAATTCCTTTTATTTTTACTGTTGTACTTGTATTTTCTGTTATTGTATCTTTTACTTTAAATTTAACTTTAAATATAGCTCCTGCTTCAGTTACATAGTCCTCATTATCTATTACAAATTTGAAGTTTTCCTTGTTAAATGAGTTTTTATCTGACTCCCAACCATTTTGTCCTGTAATACTAATTTTTTCTAAAATATTAGTATCATATTCTAGTTGACCTGTTAAAGAAACTAATCCTTGCCCTATATTTTTGAACGTATCTATATTAAAGTTTAATTCAAATTCTTGACCTGGCTCTATTTTTTGTAGGTCTATTGTTTCATTTTCAGATGTTATCGATGTTACAAATCCTCTAACAGTTACCACACAAATATTACTGCTTGTTTCTTTACTTGCTGTACCTAATGTTGTAGTAACTTTTAATACATATTCTCCTGCATCTGTTTCTTTTACATTTTCTATTGTTAGAACTTTATTCGTTTTTCCTTCTAATCTTGTTCCATCTTTATACCATTGATATGTAACTATTCCTTCTGTTTCTTCTACATTGCTATTGATTGTTAGTGTATTATTTAAGCTTGCCATTCTTTCATTTGGTATTGTAGCTGTTGCTGGTGTTACTTCTGGTTCTACCACCATTTCCCCTTTGCTTTCTTCTACTTGAAGTACTGTTTTAGCAACAAATTTAACATCAATAATACAATTTCCATCTTTAACATCTCCATAGTTTACATCAATTGACGTTTCTTCTTTGTTTTCAACTTGAGCCATATCTGTTACTTCACCACAAACGGTTATTGACTCTATTTCATAACCTTCATCAGCTTTGATATTAAGTGTTTTAGATTCATTTTCTTTAAGTGTAATAATATTTCCTTCTTCTCTATTAGCTCCTGTAATTATTCCACCTTCTGTGTCTGATACGATTACTGTTTTATCTTGTGGTACTTGTGTTCCATCATTTTCTAATACTGCAATAGCAAATGGACTAAAAGAATCACATGTAACAACTAAACCATATTGTGTAACAACACATGGAATTTCTTCAACACCTGTTACTTCTCCTTTATCATTTCTTATAAAGTGATATGCTTTAAATGTTACTCCTGCATCTTCTGGACCATATCCTGCTGGAAATCCAAGTGATAATCTTAATCTATGTCCTGTTTTTACAACATATTTTTTACATACATTTAATGAAATATTATATGTTTCACTTGTAACCATTTCTTGATTTGGTAACTCATCTTTTATTAAATCATTCATAGTTTCTTTTTCTGTTTGAGTTGTTCTTGTTGCTACTAGTGCTATTCTACTTTTTAGTTTATCGGATACTGCTTTTCCATCACTTGTTTTCCAACCATTCAATGAAAGGTCTTCATTTTCAAGAAGAGTTGGTCTAGCAAATACTTCCCAATTTTTTGCTTTATTCATACTAAATGAACAAGCTATAATATTATATGATCCATATGATATTTCTAATGGTGCTTTTCCACTATTTTTTCCTACTAACCCTGTAACATAAATTCTATAATTTGCTCCATCATCAGCATACATTTCACTAAATTTTAAATCAAATGTTATTCTATTCTTTCCATCAAATTTAAAATTTGTTATTTCTGATTTTTCTGCTCCAGTTGTACCTGATGATTCCATTCTATATCCTGCTTCTGTTACTCCATTTTCAAAAACTAAATCATCATCATAAGTAACATCTACATGATAAGTTGGTCCTACTGAAAGTGATGCTGTTGGTTTTGGTGTTTGAGTTTTTATATATGGTTTTGATTTGTATATTCCACTTGGGTTATATAGTTTTCCAGATTGTGCTACAAAGTCAGATCCATCACCTTGATAAGTATATTGTTTTAAAGAATCAGTTGAAGGTGCTAATGTTGTTACTGCAAATTCTACATATTCTGAGTTTGGAACTGATATATAAATGTGATTTCCATTATCTTTAAATGCTCCTGGTGCATATAAGTTAGGATTCATATATCCCCAATTACCTTCAATCCATTTATCATCACCTGGCTTATATTCATGATATTTCATTAATATATATTTGTTGTCTTTTACATTTTCTGCATATCCTTTACCATTATAGCTAATATGAAAATCACCAGCTTTATATTCTTCAGTTTCTGTTCCATCTTGTTTATATTTTACTACTAAACCATTTATATTTGTTACATTATCAATACCATAATCTTCTATATTTAATTCAGGATATCTAAATACATAATTTCCTGCAGCTTCTACTGTTTCTATTGCAATATGTTCTTTATTCATAGTTTCTGTTCCAACTAGGCAATATCTTGTATTTTCAAATCCTTCTACTATATCATCTCCAGGTCCAAACTCTGGAAGTGTAGTATCTACAGTAGTATCACGTAAAAAAGGATCATCTAATGTAGCATCTATAGCATACCAAACTTTTTCTATTGCTCTTGTGTTTGTTTGTTTTTCTATTTGAACATAATTCCACATATGAGGAACTGCAGCAGCTCCATCTGATTGATGTGTTCCTTGTACTAATATATTATTAATTCCTATTTTATCTAAAATTATTTTTAATGATCTTGCATACCCTTCACATACTGCTTGTTTTTTCACAAGTGCACCATAAGGAGTTCCTAAAAATCCTTCATTTCATTCTGTAAAGTAACTTTCTAATCTGTAAGATGTATTATG
>CANAZY010000003.1 GCA_947365805.1 uncultured Clostridium sp.
AATTTACAATAGGTATCATATCCAACTTGGTCCATGTGTCCATGTTGGATTTCCCCTAGTAAACTTCCTGCTCCACGAATTTCCAAATCTCGCATTGCAATTTTAAAACCAGAACCAAATTCCGTAAATTCCTTAATTGCTTTTAAACGTTTATCAGCAACTTCTGATAGTAGTTTATCTGGTTTATAAGTAATGTAGGCATAACTTTGAATATTACTTCTTCCTACTCTTCCACGGATTTGGTATAACTGTGCAAGTCCCAGCCTATCTGCATTTTCTACAATAATGGTATTGGCATTTGGTATATCAATTCCAGATTCCAAAATAGTAGTACATACTAAAACATTTACTTTTTGATTGATAAAATCCATCATAATATCTTCTAATTCAGACCCTGTCATTTTTCCATGAGCAAATGCGACCTTTGCTTCTGGTACTAAATTTGATATTTGTCTTGCTTTTTGCTCTATGTTTTCTACATTATTAAATAAGTAAAAGACTTGCCCATCTCTTTCTAATTCTTTGGTGATTGCTTCTTTTACTACCTCTTCATCATATTCTAATACATATGTCTGTACAGGTCTTCTATCTTGTGGTGGTTCATAAATAACAGACATATCCCTTACTCCTACAATTGACATATGTAGGGTTCTTGGAATTGGAGTTGCTGTCATGGTTAATACATCCACATTTGTTTTTAATTCTTTTATTTTTTCTTTATCTTTTACTCCAAAACGATGCTCCTCATCAATAATTAACAATCCTAAATCTTTAAACTCCACATCTTTACTTAAAATTCTATGAGTGCCAATGACAACATCGACTTCTCCTAATTTTAGTTTTTTAATTACTTCTTCTTGTTCTTTTTTGGTACGAAAACGATTTAACAATTCTACTCGAATAGCAAACGCTTCCATACGTTGTTTAAAACTTTCATATTGTTGGTTTGCAAGCACAGTTGTTGGAACTAAATAAGCAACTTGTTTTTGATCCATACAAGCTTTAAAAGCAGCTCGTATTGCTACTTCTGTTTTTCCATAACCAACATCTCCACAAAGAAGTCTATCCATTGGTTTTTCTTGTTCCATATCTTTTTTTACTTCTTCGATACAACGCAATTGGTCATCTGTTTCTACATATGGGAAACTGTCTTCAAATTGTGTTTGCCAAGGAGTGTCTTTACTAAAAGAAAACCCTTTTGCTTTTTGACGTTTTGCATATAGCTCTATTAGGTTCCTTGCTACTTCCCTTAAATTATTTTTTACTTTTGCTTTTGTATTTGTCCACTCTTTACTTCCTAATCGGTTTAATTTAAGGTCGTTTTCGCCTGCTCCAATATATTTTCGAATACTATCTAGTTGATTGGTTGGAATATATAAAACATCAGCATCTCGATATTTAATTTTGATATAATCCTTGGTAACACTATCTGCTTTTATCGTATTAACCCCAATAAATTGTCCAATTCCGTGCGTTTTATGAACAACATAGTCCCCTTGTTTTAAATCCGCAAATACTACTTTTTCTCCTTCAGAGAATGCAGTATGTGTTTTTCTCTTTCTTTTGGTATCACGATTTAATAATTCTTTACTACTAATTACCATTAATCCCATATCGTAGTCTTCAAATCCTGCTTCCAAAGTGCCTTTTGTTACGACTACCACTCGTTTTGGGATTTCTCCATCTAAATTCTCCAAATACTTATGTGGTATCTCTTTTTCTAGTAATAGTAAAGATAATTTTCTACTAGTTTCTTCACTGCCTCCTAATACAATTACTGTCTTTTGTTCATTAATTGCTTTTAGAATATCTTCTAAAAATACTTCCATACTACTTTTATAATAATTGATTTCTCTTGTTCTAAAATGGATTTCGTTGTGCCTTGCTTCTCCAATTTCTTCATCTGTTACCGCAATATCTTGTTTTTCTAAATATACTTTTTTTCTTTTTTTAATTTTATCAAAAACGGTTTCATATCCTGTTATATTTAAAATTACATCTGGTATCTTTTTTTCTTTTTCTACTAACATGTTTTGAATATTTTGGTTGTCAATGATAATATTGTTCGCTCTTGCTCTTATTTTGGTTACTTCATCCATAAAAATTAGAGCATCTTCTTTGATATAATCAAATAAACTTCCTGTTTTGGTATAAAAATTGTTAAAATACTTATCTACCTTACTAATATAACTACCATTTGTAATTTGTTCGATATCTTGTTTAACTTGTTCATTTTCTTCCCCATAGTTTGCTTTCATATCTTGTACCACTTCTTCTATGGTTTTTTCTAATACAAATTCATGAGCAGGATAAATTGTAATTTCTTTACACATTTCGGTAGAGCGTTGGCTTGCCATATTAAAATAACGAATGGAGTCTACTTCATCTCCCCAAAATTCTATACGAATTCCCTTTTTCTCGTTTAGGGCAATATCTAGTATTCCACCTCGGATACTAAACTGTCCTCTTCCTTCTATTAAATCACATCTTACATAGCCTAAATAGACCAAATCTTGTTTTATTTGGTCCAAGGAATAATTGCTTCCTACTTTAAATTCTAATACATGCTCATATAATATGTCTTTTGGTACCATACTTTGCATAAGAGCTTCTATAGTAGTAACTACAATACCAACATTATCTTGTCTAATTCTATTTAAACTTTCAATTCTTTCATATGGCAAGTCTTTACTTTCTACAACATAATCATAGGTTACAATTTCTTTTTTCGGAATAAATACTACCTGATTCGTAAAAAATTCTAAATTCTTTACCAAATTTCTTGCTTGTATTTCATTATAAGTAATCATACATATTTTGGTATTGTTATATTCTTTTGTACCATAAGCAAAATACGTTTTCATAACGTCTGTAAGCCCAGTTAGCATAACTGGACTTTTTGTTTTTTCCAAATCTTCTATATAGCTATTAAACTTTTTCGAATTTAATAGCATTTTCATAAGACTGTTCATTTTGTCTTTTCTCCTTTAGATTTTTGTCTACTCCATTATACACCATTTATTTATGATTTTGAATACCTTACCCTATATTTTTTCTTTCTTTCATTTGACATTTTTCGAGTTTTATCATATCATAAAAAAGAAATATATTAAAAGGAGAATAATACTATGTGGAAAGAATTTAAAGAATTTGCAACCAAAGGAAATGTTGTAGATTTAGCAATTGGTGTTATTATTGGTGGTGGTTTTCAAAAGATTGTAAACTCCTTAGTAAATGACCTTATTATGCCATTTATTTCTATCTTTACAGGAAAAATTGATTTTAATGATATGATGATAACCATTGGTGATACTTCTATTAAATATGGTTCTTTTATTACTAATGTGATTAACTTTTTAATCATTGCTTTTTCTGTTTTTGTTATGGTACGTTATATAAATAAATTAAATAAAACTTTAGAAGAAAAGGCAAAAGGAATCAATCAAAAATTAGAGAAAAAAAATAAATTCTTTAAAAAGAAAAAGAAAGAAGAAGAACCAGTAGCACCTGCTCCTACTACAAAAATATGCCCTTTCTGTTTATCTGAAATTAATATTAAAGCAACAAGATGTCCTCATTGTACATCTCAATTGGAAGAAATGGTTGGAGAACAATTAGAAATTGAAGAATAATTTTCAAGGAGGATAAATATGAATAAAGAAATCGAATTAAAATTTGAAGTTGTTGATTTTCCTGTTTTAAATTCGACGGATTCCATTGAGATATATAAAATCTTACAATACTATATTTATAAAGATTCATTTTCTGCTATTCGAAAAAGAAGTATTTTAAATGTAAAAAGCAAGGAACAAAAATATATCTATACTGTAAAAACTAAAGGTGATTTAACAACTGATACTTCTATTTATGAAATTGAAACCGAAATAACAAAACAGCAATATGATGGTATTACAGATAACTTACATCATTTGGTTGAAAAGTATCGAATTAACATTCCAATTGATAATGGATTAATTGCAGAATTAGATGTTTACTACGGTACCTTAGAAGGACTTCTTACTGTAGAAGTCGAGTTTCCTAATGAAAGTAACATGGCTAATTTTATTAAACCTAATTGGTTTGGAAATGAGTTAAGTAAAAAACAATTTTCAAATGCCAAATTGTCTAAAATGAATAGAGACGAATTTTTAACTTTATTAGATAAAAAACAATTAGAAAATAATAGGAATATTAGACAATTCCTTGAAAAATCAATCTTAAACCTTTGATTTAATAGTAGGGGTCGCATATTATGCGACCCCTACTATTAAAAATTCAAATTTCTTATAAGATTTATGTTTTGATTGTGTAATTTATTTTTCAATTCCAAAAATACAATTTTCATATAAGAATTGTTCTACTTTTTATCACTTCTAGAAAAATTATATCAAATTCTAAATATTTTGTCACTATAGTACTTGCATATTTTATCTTTTTATGATAGAATACTATGCGTTATAGTTTAATTTACATTTTAAGGAGGTGCAAACATAGATGCCAAACATTAAATCAGCAATTAAAAGAGTAAGTGTTATCGAAAAGAAAACATTAAGAAATAATATGATTAAATCAGGTTATAGAACTGCTGTTAGAAAATTTGAAGAAGCTGTTGAAGCAAAAGACGTTAAAAACGCTGAAAGCTTATTTGTAGAAGCTACTAAAAAAATCGATATGGCTTGTACAAAAGGTGTTATCGTAAAAAATACAGCTGCTAGAAAAAAATCTAGATTAGCAAAAAAATTAAATGCTGTAAAAGCATAGGATTTTAAAAAATTATGCATAGTTTTTTAAAAAAATCTTCCACATACGTGGAAGATTTTTTGTTATATTTCTAACTATGGCCTCTTTACTTAAGGGAGCTGTCACCGTAGATGACTGAGGGTTCTTCCATGAATTACCTTTGATTTTGGTACTTTTCTATGTTACCATTGTATTATAAGTGTATTTAATTTAGGAGGAAATAATTATGATAAAAGTATTAAAAGATAAACTAAATTCTATGGAGGAAAAAGTAAAAAAGATTATGAACGCCGGCTTTCTTTTTTCCTTTATCGTATGCATGATTAGTATGGGCTTACTAATTGCTTACGATCTAAATGCTAATTTAGACCTATATTACATTGGTCTATCCGTATTTCGCTTAAGCCTATTTTTTGCCGTTGAATTCGTCATTTGTGCTTTTGCAATTGACACAATTAAGAAGCAAATGTGCTAGAATATTGTTTTAGCAAAACCACCACTAGCATTATACTGGTGGTGGTTTTATTTACTTTTAATAAGTTCTTCTACAAATTGTATATCTTCCTCAACTGGAACACTTATAACTCCCTTTCCGTTTTGAATCATCATTTTATTCGCAAACAGCATTGCTGTTCTTTTATTTCCATCTTCAAAATCCCTTCTTTTTTACATCTTATTTATTTCTTCAACAAACATCTTGTTTAACATTTGTGGATTTGCTTTTCCTTTTGTTTCTTTCATGGCTTGCCCTACTAAGAAACCAATTGCTTTTTCTTTTCCTGCTTTATAATCTGCAACTGACTGTGGATTTGCTTGTAGTATTTGAAGGACAACTTCTTTAATAGCTCCTTCATCTGAAATTTGAATCCATCCTTTTTCTTCGATGATTTTGCTTGGTGATGTTGGATTTTCAAATAGTTCTTCTACTACTTTTTTAGCAATCGCACTACTAATGGTTCCTTTTTCAATTAGAGCAATTACTTCAGCCAAATGTTCCGCAGTAAATGGAATTTGGTTTGGTTCTAGCTCTTTTTCATTTAAGATTCTTGATATGTCTGATAAAATCCAGTTACAACTAGCTTTTGCATTTCCACATATTGTGGTTGTTTGTTCAAAAAGGTTTGAAAGATATTTTGATGCTGTTAATAAATTTGCATCACGTTCTGTTAGGTTATATTCTTCCATATATCTTTCTCTTCTAGATTCTGGTAACTCTGGTAGTGTTTTTCTAATATCTTCTATATATTCATTAGATAAACGAATAGCAACTAAATCTGGGTCTGGAAAATAACGATAATCTTGTGCATCTTCTTTATCTCTCATAGAAAATGTTCTTCCTGATACATCATCCCATCTTAAGGTTTCTTGTTCTACCACTCCTCCATCTTCTATTAAATCAATTTGACGGTCAATCTCGTATTCAATTCCTCTTACAATGGATCTAAATGAGTTCATATTTTTCATTTCAGTACGAGTACCAAGTTTTGTTTCTCCTTTTTTACGAACTGAAACATTAACATCGGCACGAAGAGACCCTTCTTGCATTTTACAATCTGATACTTCAATATATTCTAGAATCGATTTTAATTTTCTTAAATAATTTTCAGCCTCTACACTTGAACGAATATCTGGCTCCGATACAATTTCAATTAATGGAACACCTGCACGGTTTAAATCAACTAAAGACCCTCCACCAAATTCATCGTGGTTCAATTTACCAGCATCTTCTTCAATGTGAATTCTGGTAATACGTATAACTGTTTTTTCACCTTTTTCGTTTTCAATTTCGATACTACCTTTTTTACAAAGTGGTCTATCAAATTGTGAAATTTGATAAGCTTTTGGTAAATCTGGGTAGAAATAATTTTTACGGTCATTTTTACTATTTTGTTCAATTTCGCAATTTGTTGCAAGACCTGCACGTACTGCATATTCTACAACTTTTTCATTTAATACTGGTAATGTTCCAGGTAATGCCATACAAATTGGGCAACAATGTGTGTTTGGCTCTCCACCAAACTCGGTAGGACAAGAACAAAATATTTTCGTTTTTGTTGAAAGTTCTGCATGTACTTCTAGTCCTATTACAACTTCATAATCTTCTCTTGACATATTTTATTCCCTCCTTAATTTTTAAACTCTGGTTTATTTTTTCTAAAATCCGTATTTTGCTCATATGTATAAGCTGCATTTAAAATTGTACTTTCATCAAAAGGTTTTCCAATTAATTGGAATCCAATTGGCATTCCTTCGGAATTTAGTCCACATGGAACACTTATTCCTGGAAGTCCTGCAATATTAACAGGAACTGTACAAAGGTCTGCTAAATACATTTCTAATGGGTCATTAATTTTTGAGCCAATATCAAATGCAACATTAGATGCTGTTGGTGTTAAAATGACATCATATTTTGCAAAGTTTTTAGCATACTCATTTTTAACAAGTGTACGAACTTGTTGTGCTTTTTTATAATATGCATCATAGTATCCAGAAGAAAGTACATAGGTACCTAATATAATTCTTCTTTTTACTTCTGCTCCAAATCCTTCACTTCTTGAATTACGATAGATATCCTTTAAATTTTCATAATTTTTTGTTCTATATCCATAACGAATTCCATCAAATCTTCCTAAGTTTGAACTTGCTTCTGCACAAGCAATAATGTAATAAGTTGCAAGTGCATAATCTGCAACATCTAAAGAACATTCTTCTACCGTTGCTCCTAATTGTCTATATTTTTCAATTACTTTTTCAATTGCTTCTTTTACTTCGGTATTTATTCCATCTCCAAAATATTCTTTTGGAACTCCTATTTTTAATCCTTTTACATCATTTTTTAGAGCTTTTGTATAATCTTCTTTTTCTCTATTTGCTGATGTAGAATCTTTTTCATCATGCCCTGCAATTACATTTAATAAAAGAGCTGAATCTTTTACATCTTTGGTTAATGTTCCAATTTGGTCTAATGATGAAGCAAATGCTACAAGACCAAAACGAGAAACTAAACCATAGGTTGGTTTTAATCCTACAATTCCACAAAAAGAAGCAGGTTGACGAATACTTCCTCCTGTATCAGAACCTAATGCCCAAGGAACCATTCCTGCTGCAACAGCTGCTGCTGACCCTCCTGAAGAGCCTCCTGGTACTTTATTTAAGTTCCATGGATTTTTTGTTTTCTTAAAGTAAGAATGTTCTGTTGAACCTCCCATGGCAAATTCATCCATGTTTAATTTTCCAAGAGAAACCATTCCCGCTTCATTAATTTTTTCCATTACGGTTGCATCATATGGTGCAACAAAGTTTTCTAACATTTTCGATGCACAAGTGGTTTTTACTCCTTTTGTACAAATATTATCTTTAATTCCTATTGGAATTCCTGCTAGTTTTGATGGACTATTTGCTTTTTGTTTTAAGTCCTCTTTTGCTTCTTGTTCTGTAATCGTAACAAAAGCTTGTACATCTTTTTCTTTTTCATTAATTCTATTTTGGTAAGAAGCTAACATTTCTTCTTTTGTTATCTCTTTTTTATCTAGCTTCTCTAATAATTCATGTACCGTTAATTCATAAATTTCCATTTACTTTCCTCCTTTTTTTAATTGCATTAAATTTATGTATAAACAGGTCGATGAGGGCATCGACCCCTACATTAATTAATTACTTTTGGGATTTTGAACATTCCTTCTTGTGCTTCTGGTGCATTTTGTAATAGTTCCTCTCTATTTAAACTTTCTACAATTTCATCTTTTCGAAATACATTATAGGCTTCATTTACGCCAATTGTTTCTTCCAGTCCATCAATTGGTGCTTTATTTACAATGTTTGCAAAATTTAAAATCTCTTCTAAGTGTCCCATGTAAGTATCCACTTCTTCTTCTTTTAAGTTTAAATTTGCTAATTTTGCAATGTGTAAAATTTCTTCTTTACTTACTTGCATAATATCATCTCCTACCTTTATATTGTTTCATATTATATAATTTTTTAAGCAAAAAAACAAGCAATTTTGCTTGTTTTTTCCATTTATTTTGTTTATTGTAAGTTCGAACTAAAGTTATTCATAAACCATTGTTGTATATCAAATGGTTCTTTGGTTTGTGGCATACCATAATCTACTCCAAAAGTTTCTACTGTTACACTTTTGATAACTGGTGGATTTACTGGTTTATCCACTCCTTCTGATGCAGAAGAATCTCTTGTTACAACTTCTACATTTTCAATTTTATGAACAATATCCATTCCTTCTGTTACTTTTCCAAATGCTGCATATAAACCATTTAACTGTGTATTGTTTCCTGTCATAATAAAGAATTGTGAACCTGCTGAATTATATCCTTCTTTTACTAAAGAACTTCCATAAGCTGAGTAATCTCCTCTTGCCATAGAAATAACTCCTTCTTCATGTTTTAATGTGTTTTTCTTAAATCCATTGGCAATAAATTCTCCTTCAATCGTATATGCCTTATCTGTTTGTACATTATCTTGAATATTACTTAACATAGGACTTCCTGTTCCATCTCCGTTTTTATCTCCACCTTGAATCATAAAATCAGGTATGGTTCTATGAAATGTTAATCCATTATAAAATCCACGATTTGCAAGTCTTATAAAGTTTGCAACTGTATTTGGCGCTAAACTTGGATATAATTCTATTTTAATAGTTCCATATCCTTCTATTTCCATTGTTGCAATTGGATTTTGTGCTTTTACACATACTTTTTGGTAGTATCCAAATCCTAACCATCCTATTAATACGATGACAGCTATTATAGCAATTATTATCATTCCATTTTTTACTTTCATTTTCTTTCCTCCTAAATTTATTTAAATTACCTTGATATAATCAATTTGCATAGAGACTCCTATCTGGTTATCTCCCCAGTCCAATCTCCATCCTGTTATTTCTTGTTGATTTTTAATATTTTCATTACTCCATAAATCAAGCACTACTGTATGCCAATTTCCATCTGTAATTAACTCATTACTTGTCATACAATATGTATCATCCTTTGGTTCTTTTATTGTATATATTTCTAATAATTTATTATCTGTTGTTTTATATTTTATTTCTATATATCGATATTCCTTCGGTTGGAAGGATACCATTTGCTCCATTATGATAAAAGGATTTTCATCTGTTGATGTCACATCCAATATACTATTTTCACAAGAATTTACTTTTGTACCAGATGTTTGATAAGTAAACGCTTCAAAGTCTTCTCGATAAATTTCTTTACCAATTAATACTGTTTTGATTGTTTTATTCCCTGCCACATCGGTTAATTTTATATCATATAGTCCGAGATTGATTTACTTCAAAAGACATCGTTTCTCCTACTATTATCCAGTTTGAGCTATCTTTTAATTGATAACTTAGAGTCCCTCCTACTACATTACTATTATATTTAATCTGTTCCAATCTAATTTTCCAAAAATTGGATTGTGGATATACTCTTACTTCAAACGTTGGAGGCTCACTATTTTTATTGATATGTTCTATCTTTTTCCCTAAATAATTTGGTATATCAGTTAATCGGTAATATATTATTTCATCTATCTTAACACCTGTTATACTGACAACATCTGCTGTATCAAAATTAATGATAACATCTTGCGTCATATTTTCTAAATCCAGTTGTCTTAAGTCTTCTTTTGAAAAATAACGATATCCTTCTAGTGAAGTTTCTTTTAAAACTTCCCCTAATTTTTCCATATCTACAGAAGATATACTCTGTCCTAATGCATTATAATAATTTGTATTTTCTTCATTTAATTTTCGTTTTTCATAAATCGTATTTACTTTTTCTTGAATCATCTCTAACTCTGCTATCAAACTAGTTCTTTTAGTAGATTGAATTGAGTCAACTCCAGCAGTAATCGTAATTCCAGTTAAAATTAGCATTACAACAATCGTAATTACTAAACTAAGTAATGTTATTCCAGATGTATCTTTTTGTAGCTTTATGTTTTGTGGTTCTTTTTGGCAGATTCGATATTCTTGGACCAAATTCTATTCACCTCTTCTTTTGTGTTGATTATTATAGCATAACATTATCAAAGACAAATTGTTCTTGCATTCTTTTTAATGCTTGTCTAATCGTTCTTGCTCTTACTTCTCCAATTCCATCTACTTCGTCTAATGCAGGAATATCTGCTGCAATAATATGTTGTAACGATTTAAATTTTTTTATCAAGTTTTCTACAATATTATTTGGCATTCTTGGAATCTTATTTAAAATTCGATATCCTTTGGTGTATACTCCCACTTCATCATAATTATCAAAAATTTCATACCCCAAAATTTTTGCTACTACTTGTGCATTCATTAAATCCTCATAAGATAAATCTATAATTTCGTTTAACACCTTTTCTGGATTTCTTTTTTTGGATTGTACAATATAATCCTTTACAATTAACAATTCCTCTTTTTCCAAATCCCCAACTAATTCGTCTAGTTGCATTTGTACCAAACGACCTTCTTCTCCTAGTTCATAAATACTTCTTTGTACTTCTTCTACCATTTTCATAACCATTTCTGCTCTTTGGATAGCTGTTATTACATTATCTAATGTTACAATATCATTAAATTCATACTCATTTAAAATGCTTAGTTTTCCATCAAATACCTTTTTATATTTTTCTACTGTTTGTAATGCTTGATTGGCTTTCGCTAAAATTCTTGCTGTATCTTCAATCACATAACGAAAATCTCCCTTAAAAACAGTAATGATATTTCTTCTTTGTGAAATACTAATCACTAATTCTTTTGTCTGTTTTGCTGTACGTTCTGCTGTTCTATGTCTTGTCCCTGTTTCTCTTGTTACAATATTAGCATTAGGAATTAATTGTGCATTTGCATAAAGAATATGTTTTAAATCTTTACTTAGTACAATTGCTCCATCCATTTTTGCAAGTTCATATAATCTTGATGACGTATAATCTTCATTAATTGAAAAACCACCATCTACAATATCTAATACTTCTTTTGAATCTCCAATTGCAATTAATGCTCCTGTTTTTGCCTTTAGTATATTTTCTAAACCTTCTCTTATGGGTGTTCCTGGTGCAATTAATTTTAAAATGTCTGTTATTGAAGTATCTCGGTTAAGTCTCAACCATTTCACCTCTTTCTTTTTATTTTAGGTTCACTTTTTTCATAACGTCCATTATATCACTTACGCCTATTATATCTAATTTATAGTTTTCTTTCAATAGTTTTTTGTTACTTTCTGGAATAATACATCTCGTAAATCCCAATTTTTCTGCTTCTTTTATTCTTTTTTCGATTAAATTCACACTTCGAACTTCTCCTGTTAATCCCACTTCTCCTATGGCAACTGTTCCCTTTGGTATTGGAATATTTTTATAGCTAGAAGCTGCTGCAAGTATTACTCCTAAGTCAATTGCTGGCTCATTTAACCTAATTCCTCCAACAACATTAATATAAACATCTTGATTTCCTAAATTTAATCCAACCTTTTTTTCTAGCACTGCAATTAGTAATGTTAATCGGTTATAGTCCATCCCGTTTGCTGTTCTTTTTGGAATTCCAAAAACGCTTGTTGATGTTAAACTTTGAATTTCAACCATAAGTGGTCTTGTTCCTTCCATGGTTGCTATAATAATAGAACCTGGTGGTGTTTCTTCTCTTTCGGATATTAAGATGGAGGATGGATTTAAAATTTCGCACATTCCTTTATCTTGCATTTCAAACATACCAATTTCGTTGGTAGATCCAAATCGATTTTTTACTCCTCGTAAAATTCGGTAAGAAAAATATCGTTCTCCTTCTAAATATAATACCGTATCTACCATATGCTCTAATACTCTTGGTCCCGCAATATTTCCATCTTTTGTCACATGTCCAATAATAATAGTCGTAATTGCATTTTCTTTACATACTCTCATTACTCGAGAAGTGATTTCTCTTACTTGGCTAACACTTCCTGGTGCAGAAGTAATTTCATCTGAATACATGGTTTGAATGGAATCGATGATAACAAGTTTTGGATTTTCTTTTACAATGACTTCTTCAATTAATCCAATATCGGTTTCACCTAAAAATAGAATATCCTCATTATGAATTCCTAATCGGTCAGCTCTTAATTTTATTTGTTCTGCAGACTCCTCTCCAGATACGTAAAGAACTTTTCCCTCTCCTTTTATTTTGTCACATATTTGTAGAATTAGCGTCGATTTTCCAATTCCAGGCTCTCCTCCAAGTAGCACTAAAGATCCCTTTACAAGTCCTCCACCAAGTACTCTATCTAACTCAGAAAAACCAGTAGAAGTTCTACTAACCTCTTTTCCTTCTAGTTTGTTTAATACCATTGGTACTGCTTCTTTTTTCTTTTCATATTTTGACCCAGATTGCTTGGTTAATTTTTCTTCATAAAAAGTATTCCATTGGTTACAAGCAGGGCATTTTCCTAGCCATTTTGGTGTTTCATATCCACACTCACTACATACAAATACTGTTTTTTCTTTTGCCATAACTTTCTTCCTTTCTCTATTGACAAACTTTTTTTCTAGTACTATAATTAATTTAGAAAGTAAAACCACAAAATGTGGTTGCCGATGTTTGATTTTAAGCCCTTCTCTATGGCGAAGCAGAGAAGGGCTGTTTTTATTTGCTTATAATTATAACTAAAGCTATAACTAAGGCAAATGCTATAATAGTTGCTGCACCAAATGCAACAAAAAGAATAATCACTAATTGCAATAATACTTGTTCTATCATTAGCACCACCTCCTTATCTTATGTATAATGAGATGGCAAGCCACATTCTGCTTTTCCTACTTTCAAAAAGATTATATATAGATTCTTACAAAATGTCAATGGATTTTGCAAAATAAATCAAACATTTTTTCGGTTGTTTTTGTGTTAGAGTTATGTTATACTAATATTCGTTACTATTAATCCGCATAGATGGAGGTATTCATATGATTAAAAAGATTAAAAATATCTGTAGTCATATTAATTACTTTATGGCAAATCATCTTGATGACCAAACTACTGACAACCTTCTTTGTATATGTGCTATTATACTAGCATGTGTAGTTCTTGTAGGTGTCGCTTATCTTATATGGTTTGCTAAAGGGATATCCATGTAATTATATTTGGTTCTATTATAATAGGCTAAAAACAAATAGAAAAAAGGTTTGCTATATAGCAAACCTTTTTTCTATTTGTTCATTAATTTTTCTAGCACAATAATAAACATCGCATGGCTCCAACCTAATCCAATAACCCAATTTGATTCCATGGTATTGTTATCAACTTGTTCTGCTAAAAATCCATGAGTGGTACTAGATGCTACCACAAAATCCATGCATTCTTTTGCTTTTTTATATTCTTTTGTTTCAATATAATATAATGCCATCCAAAGTGTTGCAATTGGCCATGGATTACCATTTCGATAATGGTCTTCCTCAAAACGTTTATATCCTCCTGTGTAGGTACGTAATGTTAAATTGATTTTTTCTACGGTATTTGCCATTTTCTTTTCTTTTGGTGAAATAAGTCCAAATGGCGTTACTGCTCCTAATATGCTAATATCGGTTTTTAAATCTTTCGTATTTCTTCTAAAACAGTTCATGTTTTCATCATAAAATGTTTTCATCACATATTGTTTTATTTCATCAACTAATTTTGTTAAAATTTCTCTTTGTTTTGCTATGTTTTCTTGTTTTAAACGATTGATACTTCCCTCTTCGCTATTTTCTTCTATTATTTCATATGTTTGTATCATGGCATCAAATGCTGCATAAATGCTTGCTATCGAATATAAATGAATTCCTTCATGCATTTCCCATAAATCATAACTTACATGCATTTGATTTTTTTGGTTTATAATGTCTTCTACATATTGTTGTAAAAACTTACTTGCTTTTTCTAACATTTTTAAATTGTCTTTTAAAAATTTAACATTTTTCGTTTTTTCATAATGTTTCCAAACACCATATATTACACTTGCTGTTTCATCAATTTGGTAGCCCCAACATGGTGCTAAACGTCCATCAGTAAAAAAGCGTTGTTCCCACATACCAGATTCACTTTGTGTGTTTTTACAAAACGATTTGTAGAACTTTTCGGTTTCTTTTTCCATTCCAAGAATATCTAATGCATTTGTAACAAAAACGGCATCTCTTGTCCAACAATAGCTATATCTTCCACATTGTGTTTTATTCTCGTCTACTTCAATACTTGCAGATATTCCTCCTGTTTCTTCGTTGGTAAGTAATGGATATAATAAAATGGTTCGATGATAAATATTCTTTATTTTTTTGTCATAATCTGTATTTTCTTTTAATTCTAATGTCTCATGTTCTTTTACATATTTTCTCCAATATTTAACCGTACTTGCTAGCTCTTTTTCTACATCAATTTTACTAATTTCTTTACTTTGTTTTTGAATGTCATCTAACTTATAAGTTTCTTTGTTATCATTAAGCCATAAATATAGTATCAGTTCTTTTTTCTCTTTTGGCTTTAATATTCCAATATCATAACTCATGCTAGAATCTGCACTCATTCCAATATAATCTTTATCCCAAATTGCTCCTGTATGAATATTGGAACTTGTATCATTAATTTGAAAACTATCTAATTTGGTATTTTTAGAAACCGTCGAAATTGTAAAATCATGTGAATATTGTACCATTCCTTGGTCTATGATTTTGCAACTAACAGGATTATTTTCTTCAGATAATAATTTAGAATGTAGTAAAAATTTTACATTCAAATCAATATTATTTTCATTCACAAACTCATATCGTTTTACTAAAACATTTTTCTTCATTGGCACAAAATCCAATTGATTTATTTTTAAATTAAAATAAGTATTACGAATTTGAGTATTTAGTACATTGGTATCTTCTGTATAATATTGATTGTATTCATTATTAATGTCATCATACAAATTAACAAGACATGAATCATTAATTTTAAGCCCCGCATACCAATAGTCAATATATTGTTTATGGTCTGGTGCTGGATAATATAACCTTAATAATTCCCCTTTTGAAGTATAACTTGCTACTATTTTTTTATTTCCAATAATTGCATCATTTAAATATTTATCTTTCATTTTTTATTTTATTCTCCTATAATCTCTACAATTTGTCTTTCTAATTCTTTTATTTTTTCATTAATGAATGCAACTTCTGCATCTTTTGCTTTTTCGGTAATGATTTCTTCTTTTATAATTTGAGTCATGTCTGCTACTTCGTCTTTTAGTTTTTGCATACGGTCTAGGACTTCTATTCTTAGTGGTTTATATCTTGTAGTAAGTTCTATTTTGTTTGTTAAGTTTACTACATCTTCTGTTAGTTCATAGGTTTCTCCAAAATCTGGAATGATTACTGGTATTCCTGTTGTTTCTAATATTTTTTCTTTTAACACTTCTTGTGACTCTGGTTCTCCATGGACTAAGAAGATTTGTTTTGGTTTTTGGATGAAAGAATAAATAAAGTTTAATAACCATTCTTGGTCAGCATGACCAGAATATCCCTCTATATATTCAATTCTAGCATTAACTGCAATTTCTTCCCCAAATATTTTTACTTTCTTTTCTCCATTTACCAATTTACTTCCTAAGGTTCCTGGTGCTTGGTATCCAACAAAAAGAATGGTACTCTTTGGATTCCAAAGATTATGTTTTAAATGATGTTTAATACGTCCTACTTCACACATACCACTAGCAGATATAACAATAGAAGATTCATTTCTTTCGTTTAACTCTTTCGATTCTTCTGCTGTTCTTGTAAATTGTAACCCTGGAAATTCTAATGGATTATCTCCTTTTTCCATCTCTTGTTTTACATCATCATCAAATAAATCCATGTTTTGTCTAAATACTTCTGTTGCAGAAATGGCAAGTGGGCTATCCACAAATACAGGAACTTTCATTAAAGTTTCATATTGTCTTAAGAATTCTTCATCATCACGTTTTTCTTTTAATTTATTTAATTCGTATACAATCTCTTGTGTTCTTCCTACTGCAAAAGATGGAATAACAACCGTTCCTCCATTATCTAATGTTTCTGAAACAACTTTTAAAAATAATTCTGCTTTATCATCATTTCTCATATGAAGTCTGCTACCATAAGTAGATTCCATTACTAAGTAGTCTGCAGATTCAATCATTGTAGGAGAAGACAAAAGTGGAATATCATTGTTTCCAAGGTCTCCTGTAAATACGGCTTTTTCCGTTTTACCATTTTCGGTTGCCCATACTTCAATAATAGCCGACCCTAACATATGTCCTGCATCATTAAATCTTACTTTAATATTTTCGTCAATGTCAATAATTTCATCATATTGTACAGGCTTAAATAGTTCTAGTGATTTTGTTGCTTCTTCTGCAGTATATAATGGTGGTAATTCTGGTTTTGCTTCTCTTTTACGTTTACGGTTTTTCCATTCGATTTCCATTTCTTGAATATGTCCACTATCTGGTAGCATAATGGTACAAAGGTCGCATGTTGCTTTTGTTGCAATTACAGGGTTTCTATATCCATCGTTATACAGTTTTGGAATACGACCAGAGTGGTCGATATGAGCATGGGTTAATAGCATAAAATCAATATCCGATACCTCAAATAAAAATGGATCATCATTTTCCTTTTCTTCGGTTGCTTTTCCTTGGTACATACCACAATCCACTAAAAATTTCTTCCCGGCAAGCTTCTACTAAAAAATTCGAACCTGTTACTGTCTTTGCTGCTCCTAAAAATGTTATTTTCATATATTTACTTCCTCCTTATCCTAATAATTTTATTTTTTTATCTAATTTTATAATTAAATCCTCTTTCGAAATTGATAGAGGTACTTTTTTTTCTAAAATATCCGTTTCATATAAATACGCTTCTATTGTTTCTTTTTTTTGTAATTTAACCACCATATTTTCTAAGTTAATCATTCTTGTGTCAAACAACATATGGAGAATTTCGAAATCTTTCTCTTCTTTTGCTATTTGATTCATGCATTTTAGCTCTTTCGCTTTCTGAATTAACATTTTTTGTATTTTTGTTATGCTATCTTGTAATTTTTCTGTTTTTCCGATGCGTTGACCATTTTCTAAGTACAAAAAAGAGTAATAACGAAATTCATAAATTCGTTTTATCAATTCTTCTTTTTTAGCTGTTTTTTCTACCTGGTCAATTTCATGAATTTTTATTCTAAAACAATCTATGATTGTTTTTTCTAATGCAATACTATCTACCATAATTTTTTCTTTTAATTGTTCTTTCGTTAAATTTAAACCAGATAATAAATCTAACTTTTCTTCTAGTTTTGTTTTCATTTCCACATAATATGCTGGTTCTAACATTTTATTTTGTTCTTCTATTTTTTGCATTATTTTTTTTCTTTGTTTGGTTAAAATTTCTGTTAAATGCGATAAACTGAATATTTTATGATATTCTGGAAGTTTTGCATTTCGTTTTATATACTCTTGTTCTAATAATTTTTTATCATTTAAAATCGTATCTAATTCTTTTATTTTGGTTAATGCTTCTTTTTTATTTTTCGATATTTCTTCTAGTAATTCTCTTTTATTATTCAACTTTGCAAATTCAGTTTCTAATTCTTCTTTTTCTTCTAATAAATATTTTTTTTGCTTTACATTGGTCTTAATACATGTATTTAATGCTAATTTACTAATTAAGCTAGAAATAATTTCTTCTTTTTCTCTTCCAAACTTTTCTTTTATTTTTTCTTTTGCAAGTCCAAAATAATCTTTTACTTCTTCTGAATGAATCCATTCTTCCATAAAGTTAATTCCTAGTAAAGTAATTAAATTTTGATATACTAAATTAATGGTTATATTCTGTAATTCATCTAGGTCTGTATTCCAATTCCATCCATTAAAATCTCTTAATACCTCTAGGCGGTTCATATTTTCACCTTTATTTAGTAATTCTGAAAGCGAAGTTCTAATTAAACTATATTTTTCATCTACATAAATTTGGTTATCATCTAATTCATAAATAGCATATAATAATGCTTTTTCATTTGGATGCCATAGTATAATACTTCCTTCTACACGGTCAATTTCATATCTTGTTTTACTGTCATCCTCAATTGTTTTAATCTCTTCTTTTCTAATTTCAATATGATGACATTTTTTCTTGATAATCGATAAGATTTCTTCTAAATATTCTTTCTTGCTTACCACTTCTTTTTTTACAATTTCATAATCATGATAACCTGCTTCTATTTTATAAATGCAAGAAAGAAGAAGATTTTTAACGTCTTCTGAAAAATCTTTATCTTCCAAAATGATTTCTAATTCATTATGATAATCTTTTGGTGTAATCTTCGATAAAATTTTTTCTGTATCCACAAATCTTCTTCCTTTCTCTTTTGTTATTAGAACCCTCTATCAGGACTTGGTCCTGCCAGTTCCCATAAATAAAGGTAGCTTTACTTAAGGGAGCTGTCTACTTTAGCAGACTGTGGGTTCTTAATCCTCATTATTTTCATCATTTTGTTCTTCAGGTTTTGCCATTTTTAATTCTTGCCATCTTTCTTTGCTCATAAGAACTGTACGTGGCTTGCTTCCTTCATAACCAGAAATGATGCCTCTTTGTTCCATTTGGTCAATAATTCTTCCTGCTCTTGCATATCCTACTTTAAATCTTCTTTGAATAAAAGATGTTGATGCTTGTCCTGTTTCTACAACAGTCTCTATTGCATCTGCTAAAAATGGGTCTGTATCATCATCTTCTTCTGCTTCATCAACTTCTTTATCGGTACTATTTGCTTTTTCAATTTTTTCTAGGATATCTTCATTATAAGCTACTTCTCCATTTGATTTTAGGAAATCTACTATCTTTTCAACTTCCTTATCTGATACAAATGCACCTTGTAATCTTGTTGGTTTTGGTGCTCCTGATGGATAAAATAGCATATCTCCTTTTCCAAGTAACTTTTCTGCTCCTACCATATCTAGAATTGTTCTTGAGTCTACTTGTGAAGAAACAGCAAATGCAATTCTAGATGGAATATTGGCTTTAATAATACCAGTAATAACATCAACGGATGGTCTTTGAGTAGCAATTACTAAGTGCATACCAGCAGCTCTTGCCATTTGTGCTAAACGGCAAATCGCATCTTCTACATCTTTTGCAGCTACCATCATAAGGTCTGCAAGTTCATCAATAATAATCACAATTTGAGGTAACTTTTCGCTTGAACCTTCTTTTTCTATTGCTTCATTATAGCCTTTTATATCTCTTACCCCTTTTGCAGCAAATAATCCATAACGATTTACCATTTCTTGTACAGCCCAAGCAAGTGCTCCTGCTGCCTTTTTAGGGTCTGTTACAACTGGAATTAATAAATGTGGTATTCCATTATATACTGAAAGTTCCACTACTTTTGGGTCTACCATTACCAATTTTACTTCACTTGGTTTTGCTTTATAAATAATGCTAGTAATTAATGTATTAATACATACACTCTTTCCGTGAGCCTGTACTTCCTGCAATTAAAACATGTGGCATTTTTGCAATATCGGTTACTACTTCATTTCCTGCAACGTCTTTTCCAAGTGCAAATGCAAGACGTGATTCATAATCTACAAATTTGTCGCTTTCTAAAATATCTCTTAAATGTACCATTTCTGTTTCTTTATTTGGTACTTCAATTCCTACTGCTTGTTTTCCTGGTATTGGTGCTTCTATACGAATGGATTCTGCGGCTAGGTTTAAAGCAATATCATCTGCCAAGTTTGCAATTTTACTAACTCTAACTCCTTCTGCTGGTTTTAACTCATATCTTGTAATCGCAGGTCCTACCGATACATTTTCGACTTTAGCCGATACTCCAAAACTATATAAAGTTTTTTGAAGTCTTGTTGCATTATCTGCAATTGCTTTTTTACCACCTTTTAAACTAGTTCCTTTACCTTCACTTAATAATTGTATTGGTGGAAATTCGTAATGTTCATCTTCTGAAGTTAATGTGTGTTCTAATACTAGAACTTGTTTTGTTTTATCTTCTTTTACTTCTTCTTCTGTTTTAAAAATATTATCCAATTCATCTGGTGATTGTTCTTGTATCTCTACTTTCTTTGGTTTTGTGTTCTTCATTCCAAGAGGTGTTAAGTCATCATTAGAATGATCATATTTTCTTAATTTTTCTGTTTTATCATTTAAATTAATCGTAATTTGATCATCATCTAGTGGAATATCGATTGAACTTGCTTTTGTTTTCTTAACCTTTTCTTTTCTCTTTGGTTTTACAACAATCTGTTCTTCCTCTATTTCTTCATCTTCCTCATCATCTTCTAATCTACGTTCTTTTCGTAATTCTTTTCTTTCTTCCATATTTTCTACTGCATTGGTAATTAATTTTGCAGGATGAATACCAAACATAAAAATAAGAACAATAATAGCAACTCCAATCGCCAGTATAACAGCGCCTGTTTCCCCTAATAAATTAACTGCCGGAAGTGTAGCAATCATTCCGATAGCACCACCACCAATATTCTTCTGTCCCAATTCATAAGCTTGTTGTAAAATTCCACCAAATTCTTGATTCATATTAATGGTTTGTCTTGATATTTGGTAAATACACATAATAACCGCCACACACATTAGAAAAATGCCATATTGAATTAATTTTGGTGATAATGTTTCTTTCTTTTCACATGCTAAATTAATAGCAATTGCAAATGTTCCAATTGGCAAAATATATTTCATCCATCCAATTAATCCCCCAAGAAGTGGGCTAAGTGTTTTGCCTATATATCCAGAATTTGTATAAATTAGTACAGTTAATAAAATGCTAATAATTATCATTGATACAACCGCTAAATCAATATCAATTCTATTTTGTTTTTTTCTCGTTTTACTTACTGTTTTTGTATTTGTTTTTCTTCTTTTTCCTTTTGCCATTTTTTATCCTTCCTTTGTATTTTCTTACATTTCAATTCTATCATTGTACATACATATTTGCAAGAAAAAAACCACGAGATTTCGTAGTTTTTCTAATGTTTCGTTTATTATTTTAATTCTTTTCTATTGTTTTGAACTGTTTTTAACGCATCTTCTAAAACAACTTCGATTTTCTCTAAAAGGTTATCTGCATAATCTTTAGTTCCTTTTGATATTTCTCTAGACATTTCATTCGCTGTTTCGATAATATGTGCTTTTTGCTCATATGCTTTTCTTGTAATTTCATGTTCATCAATCATTGAAATAATTCTGTTTTCTGCTTCTTTTACAATATCATCTGCTTCTTTTTGTGCTTCTACTAAAATACGCCCTCTTTCTTCTTTAATCCATTTTGCTTGTTTTAGTTCATCTGGAAGTTTTAATCTTATTTCTTTTATAATATCTAATATTTCTTCTTTTTCAACAATTGATTTGCCTGAAAAAGGTACTGTCTTACTATTTTCTAACATTTCTTCTAATGTTTCTAGTAATGTAAATAATTCCATTTTTTACCCCTTTCGATTTAAGAAGATAAGTTTTACTCTTCCATATTTTCTTAAATCATATACATTAACATTTGTATTTTCAATTTCTTTTAAAATTCTTTCTTCTTCATCTGTCTCAATTATCATAATTCCATCTTTTTTTAATAAATCTAATTGCAAAATTTCTTCTACTGCATCTTTTATATAATCTTTTGCATATGGTGGATCTAAAAATATAAAATCAAATTGAAATTTATTTTTCAAAAAGTGTAGTGCTTTTTTATAATCCTCTTGTATCACAATTGCTTTTTCTGCTAAGTGTGTTTTTTCTAAATTTTTCTTAATAATTCCAACTGCTTGTTTGGATTTATCACATAGTATCGCTTTTTTAGCCCCTCTACTAATTGCTTCAATCCCTAAAGCCCCACTTCCAGAAAACAAATCCAATACATAAGATTGTTGTATATCCATTTGAATCATATTAAATAATGCTTCTTTTACTCTATCTAGTGTTGGCCTTGTATCATTTCCTTCAAGCGAATATAAAATTGTTCCTTTTGCTATTCCACTAATTACTCGCATTTGTACTCCTTTTTGATAGTTCTATTGTATTGATGTTTTTTCCATAAGTCAATAGAAAACACTGAAATGTAATATACATTTAACAATTCTGTAATAAAGACAGTAAAAGACAGAGAACGCATTTTCTCTGCCTTTTTTTCTTTTGTTTTTTATTAATCTTTATTGATTTCTTTTAATATCTCTAATTGAGAAATTAGTAATGATTCCATTTTTGCTTTGTAAATATCGAATTGTTTTGCAGCATCTTCTAACTCTCTTCTTTTTAATGTAATTTCTTGTTCTAAATTCATTGCTTCTTGTTTTGCATAAGCTTGTGCATCATTAATAATTTGTTCTGCTTGTTGACGTGCCACATTTTTTACTTCTTCTGCTGTTGATTGTGCCATCATTAATGTGCTTTGTAATGTGTTTTCAATTGTTTTGTAATGTGCAATATCTCCATTTAATTGCTCTATTTTTTCTTTTGATTCTGCATTTTCTCTATATAACTTTTCGTAATCAGCAGTTAATAAATCTAAAAACTCATCTACTTCATCTACATTATATCCATTCATCATTTGTTTTGCAAATTTTTTATTTTCAATTTCTAGTGGTGTTAACATTTTTCTTCCCCCTTGTTTTATCCTATAAAAAAATCGGATTTCTTTATCAGAATGCCTATTTTCTGATGTTGACCTCCGACATTTTTTATTCTTTAATTATTTTTTAACCATGAAACAGATAGTCTATTTTTAATTTCTTCTCTAGCCATTTCATTTGCAATTTCATAATTGATTGGAGCAATTAAAAAGATTGAATTTGATATTTTTTGGATATGTCCATCTAATGCATGAACTGCTCCACTAATAAAATCAACAATTCTTCTTGCTACATCTTTGTTAACATATTCTAAATTAACAATAACAGATTTTCTATCTTTTAAATAATTACAAATTTCTTCTGATTGTTCAAAAGTAGTTGGTTGTGATATTACCATTTTGACTTGTTGTACTTGTGGCATATTAACAATTTTTTGCTTTCTTCCAAATATTGTTTTTGGTTCTTCTACTTCTTCCTCTTCTTCGTAATCGTATTCATATACTCTATCTTCTATTTCTTCCTCTTCTTCTGCATTATCCATTCCTAAAAAATCCCAAATTTTATTCATTACAGCTCCTGCCATTTTATAAACCTCCTATTTTTCTCCTTGGTATGTATCATTAGTATCTTACTTTTTCATCCTCTTGTCAATACATTTCGCAATTGTAATTTATTCTTAATTTGTTTGTAATATTGTTGTAATATTATATTTTAGGATGTATTAATATTTCGTCATGAAGTACAATCGTTTTCGAGTTTTTTGTTTCACTATCTGTATATCCCCATTTTTCTTTTAGCTCGGTCGATTGATAATTGGTTATCACAGAATATGCCGAATTTTGTTTTAAAACTTTTACTGGTATTTTATCAGTATAGCCTGCTCGATTTCTTATTACGAAATACAAATCTTCTTCTCCATTTGATGTATTTCTTTTTTCACTAACTAATGCTGTATTTGGTACTTTTAAACCACTATAACTCCACCAGATAATATCAAATGTAATTTTTCGGTAGTTTGCTAACAATTCTAACCCACTTGTTATTTTAAAAGTAACTAATCTTGTATTTTCTTCTTCTGTTAAATAAACTACTTCTGCCATTATTTCTTCACTATTGGATAAACGTAACTTCACACGCTCTCCTATTTGTGCTTCATTTGCCTTTTCGGAATTCAAGCTTGTTACAATATAGCCTTCAAAATTATTAATAACTTTTCCATTTTCTCCACTACTTGCAACAATTTCTCCTGTCTTCAACTTTAAATCTGTTAACATTTTTGTATTCAAACTTGAAAAGGATTCTGGTGTTAATACATCTTCTAGTCCATCTACTCGGTAAGATACAATTCCACTAACAGGTGCACTAATATATTCCGCTCCAGAATTTAAGTTTTTTTCATACAAACTTCTTTCCTCAACTAATTTTTTTAAATAAGAACCTGCTGGACTCTTTTCTCCAGCTATCTTTGCTTTTTTAGTAATTTTTGAATTAATTTCTTTTTTATATTCAGAAATCTTTTGGATATCATTTAACGTCTCTAACTCAATCAATTTTTCCTGTATCTGACTCTCTAATAGCTTTATATCACTTGAAAACAAATTATTTTCATTTCCCATTGCCTCTTGTATTTTAATATCTAATTCTTGTATTTTCTTTACTAATGCTTCTTCATTATTACTATAATAACGAAAAATCGGATCTCCTTTTGCAACTCTTTCCCCTTCTGCTTTAATTTGAACGATACCATTTTTATAATTATTCCCTTGTACAACGGTCTCTTCTCTTATCACATAACCGAACGGCATTTTCCTCTTCTGATAAATTTCCGTTTTCAATTGCAATAACATTCGTTGGCTGTTTAATCAATTGGATAATACAATAAACAAAATAAATTAATAGAATAATACCAATACCATAGGCAATCGTTACTTTTTTCATATTTTTCTTTTTAGATTGATTTCCCTTTGGCATATTACGAATTTTTCCTGTTTTTTTCAATTCATTTCCTCCAAAATTCTTTTTATGTTTTCTTCTTTTTGATTTGTTGCATCCAACCATATGGTTTGTTTGTTTTTTCGAAACCAAGTTAGTTGTCTTTTGGCATACCTTCTTGTCTCTTGTTTTACTTTTTGAATTGCCTCTTCTTTGGTCGTCTTACCTTCTAAGTATTCTTTGATTTCTTTATATCCTAATGCTTGCATCGCTGTTGGATATTCTTTATATTTTGCCATTATAGTTTGCACTTCTTCAATGAGTCCTTGTTCTATCATAATATCTACTCTTTTATTAATTCTGTCATATAATATCTGTCGCTCCATTGTAAGTGCAAACACATAGTAATCATATGGGACTTCCTTTTTTCTAGATTCTATTTCTTGCTCTGTCTTTGTTTTTCCTGTTTGATGATAAACTTCTAGCACTCTTAAGATTCGTTTTTGATCGTTTGGGCTAATACGTTTCATTGCTTCTTCATCAATTTTGGTTGCTTCATCATATAAGTTTTTTAACCCTTCTTGTTCTACTCTTTTTTCCAAATTTTTTCGGTATTCTTCATCAAATTCAATCTCTGGATAATCAATATTATAGATAAGGGAATCAATATAAAGTCCTGTTCCACCAACAACAATGGGCGTTTTTCCCTTTTTTATAATTTCTTCTATTGCATTTGTTGCTTCTTTTTTATAATCTGCCACACTATATCTATTTTTAGGAGACACAAAATCCAATAAATAATGTTTAATCCCTTGCATTTCTTCTTTGGTTGGTTTTGCACTACCAATGTCCATATCTTGATAAATTTGCATCGAATCTGCTGAAACAATCTCTCCGATTGATTTTACTTGCAAGTTCAATAGATAATGCTGTTTTCCCAGAAGCTGTTGGCCCACATATAACAATCACTGAATCCTTTGAATCTGGTCGTTTTAATTCTTGATTTTCCACTGCATCTTTTACCTTTCTTTCCTTAAATTACACTTTTCATTAATCCTATTTCAAAGTTTTTAATATAGCCAATTTCAAATGCAATCATAATAATTACTATTATGAATATTATTATGATTCTTTTCTTTAACTGTTTTTCATTAAGTCTTTCACTCTTATATTGATTTAGTACATTTCCTATATATGGTAAAAATAATATTGCATTAATGGGTGCAAATAATAAAATTGCAGCTTTTTTTGCTATTTTTAAATAATTAGCATCTACCTTAATACTACTTGAACTCATTTGACATATTAAAATTGTTAAAACAAAAGTAACAATAATTCCTATTAAAATAATTTTTATCTTTTGTTCCTTTTTAAATTCATATGTATTTGTAGAAATCATTAAAATTGCTACCATATATATTACAATTGAAATAATACTAATAATAATCATTATTTTCTCCTTGCAAATTTTTTCTCAATATCATTTTTGTCCATACGAATTGCTGTTGGTCTACCATGTGGGCATGTAAATGGATTTGGAAGTTTTAATAAATCATTCATTAAATTATCTACTTCCTCATTTGTTAAATCCATATTTGCTTTCACTGCCGCTTTACATGCAACAGTTGCAATAAATTTTTCTTCTATTTCCTGCTTTGCTGTTCTTGCAACAGTATTAATTTCATCTAATGTTTCTAAAAATAGTTCTTTTGTATCTAACTCTAAACAAATATTAGGAACTCCTGTTAATTTAATCGTGTTTTCGCCAAATTCTTCAAATACAAATCCAGCTTCTTTAAACATTTCCTCATTATCTGTTAAAATATCCATTTCTTTATGGGTTAATGTAATAATGTCTGGTAACAATAACATTTGTGAGTCTTTTTCTACACTAGAATAATAATTTTCTTTTACTTTTTCATACATAACTCTTTCATGTGCTGCATGTTGGTCAATAATATATAATTCTTTTTGAATTTCAATAATAATATAGGTATTAAAAGCAATTCCTACTAATTTATAAGTTGGCTTTTTATACTCTTCTATATTTTCAAAAATTGATATTTTGTTATCTTCTTTTATTAATTCGTATGCACTTATTTTTTCTTTTTCTATTTGTTCTTCTTCTATTGTTGATGCTGGTAATTTTCCAAAAATTTTCTCATACATTCCTACAAATTCTGGGTTTTGTCCTACATTTTCCATTGTCTCTAGCTTGTCCATCATTTCTTGTATTTCACTACTTGAAAATGCTTTGGTTTCTTCTTTTGAAGTATCCGTTTCTTCCATCACTTCATTTTCTTTTTGCTCTTGTATCTCTTCTGATTCTTCCTCGAATTTTATTTGTTCTGAAATCACTTCATAGCTTTCATTTGTTTCTTCTACCTTAAGTACTTCTTCTCTTGATTCTTCTTCTATCTCTTCTTGTTTTGCTTCTTCGTTTATTCCCTGTTGTATTTCTATTTTTTGTGTGTCTGACATTAGTTCGTTAATATTCGTATGTAAATTAGGATTATTTTTAGCTTCTTCTTTTAATCTTTTTTGCATTTCTACTAACTCTTTAAAAACATCCATTTTTTTATCTTCCATATTCATTGTGTTTTCTTGCTTACTCGTTTCCATCTCTTTTTTCTCAAATATATCAGCAATCACATTATCTTTTCGTTCTACTTCTTTTGTATCTTCTTTTTTTATTTTCCTAAATAAATTGGTAATACTTGGTTTTGTATTTTCTTCTGGCTTCACTACATTGATAGTGCTTGCTTCTTCTGTTTTTTCAGTATTTGCAATTAATTCGGATTGTAATAACGTATCTTTAATCGCATGATATACTGCTTTAAACACTTTACTTTCTTCTTCAAAACGAACTTCTAATTTTGCTGGATGAACATTAACATCAACACGTGCTGGATCCATGTCCATATTCAATACTAAAAATCCGTATTTTCCAATTGGCAATAGTCCTTTAAAACTGTTTTCGGTTGCACCTGCTAACGTTTTGTCTTTTACATATCTTTTATTAACAAAAAAGATTTGATTACTACGATTCGACCTTGCAATTTCTGGCTTTCCCACAACACCTGTTATATGAATATCTTCATATGTATAATCAACATTCAAAACGCTACTTGCTATCTCTTTTCCATAAATTGCATAAATAACATCTTGTAAGTTTCCATTTCCAGAAGTTTGGATAATGGTTTTTCCAGAATTTATTAACTTAAATGCAATATGTGGATTTACTAAAGCAAGTCTTGTAATCACATCTTCAATATAACCTGATTCTGTATAGTCTTTTTTTAAAAATTTATAACGAACTGGTGTATTAAAAAACAAATTTTGGACTGTAATAGTTGTTCCAGTAGGGCAACCTGCTTCTTCCATAAGAAGTACTTTTCCTGCTTCTACTACAATTCGATTTCCTACTTCTTGGCTTTGTGTTTTTGATACCATTTCAACATTTGCAATAGCAGCAATACTTGCTAACGCCTCTCCTCTAAACCCCATTGACTTTACCATATTTAAATCATCGGCATTTCGAATTTTACTTGTTGCATGTCTTTCAAATGCAATTTCCATATCATCTGGTGCAATTCCTTTTCCATTATCCGTAATACGAATATAAGAAATTCCCCCATTTCGAATTTCAATATTAATATTTGTTGCTCCTGCATCAATTGAATTTTCCACCATCTCTTTTATAACAGATGCTGGTCTTTCTACTACTTCTCCTGCTGCAATCTTATTAATTGTTAGTTCATCTAATAATACAATATTTCCCATATAAATATCCTCTTCTTTCTAATACTCACTTTATATGGATTATATCATTTATTATCATTTTTTGTATAGTTTTTTGGAATAAATTATTGAATTTTAAAAGATAAGTTTGTTATCAAACTTTATTTGAACTTTTTTGAATAATTTACTGACAGTAAATTATTAAGTATAGATAAATAAATATCCTTTTTTACCTACTTTACATCGCCATTTTAATGGATTCTGCTTTTTTATCAATTAAATCAACATCCATTAAAACCGCTTCAATTCGATTATTTAATTTATCTTGTCCTCTTTTTAATAAACGAATATCTTTTTTCATTTCTCTTTGATTTATTTTTAATGTAGTAATATCCTTTGCCATTTTCTTTTGGTTTGTTTTTAATTCTGTAATATCCTTTGCCATTTCCTTTTGGTTTGTTTTTAATTCTGTAATATCCTTTGCCATTTCCTTTTGGTTTGTTTTTAATTCTGTAATATCCTTTGCCATTTCCTTTTGGTTTGTTACTATTTTTTCTTGATTATTCATTAATAAATCAAGCTTGTTTAATATTTCTTGTGCTAACATTTCACTCATATACTTCACCTCCTCTTTTTACACTAGCAAAATTATCCTATCATAGATTTCCATTTTATTACAAGTACTTTTTCTAATTTTGTAACACTTTTTTTGATAAGAGAATAGTATATATCATACGAAAGAACAAAAAACTTAGTTCTTTATAGGGAGGTTACTTAGTATGAGAAATTGTTGTAACAGTGAGATTTTGTGGTTCATTATCTTATTCTTACTACTTTTTCGGTAGATGTAGATGCAACTAGCAAATCTTACCCTTAAACAGAAAAGTAGATTAAACATTTGAAAGGGGGGAAAGATTATGCCAGAAAACAGAGGTTGCGGATGTGGATGTGGCTGCGGTTTCGGTGGAGACAGTTGCATTTGGATCATCATCGTTATATTAATCCTTTGCTGTTGTTGCGGTGGAAACGGCTTCGGCGGTGGATGTGGTGGATGTTGCTAATTAGAATAGCAAATTTACTTTAATATTTAATAAAAGAGGGAAACTGTCTTATTATACAGTTTCCCTCTTTCATTAATACATTCCACCCATATCAGCACTCATATCATTGTGCCCACAGCTACATGCTTTTTCTTCTTTTTTATCTGTTACAATCGATTCTGTTGTAAGTACCATAGATGCAATACTTGCCGCATTTTGTAGTGCACTTCTTGTTACTTTTGTTGGGTCAACTATACCAATTTTTTTCATATCTACATATTGGTTATTGGCTGCATCGAATCCAAAACCTGTTTCACTGTTTTTTACTCTATCTAATATTACTGCTGGTTCTAATCCTGCATTTGTCGCAATTTGTTTTACTGGTTCTTCTAATGCTTTTAAAACAATTCTAGCACCTAATTTTTCGTCATCTTTTAATTCTTCTACTAAAGTTTCTACTTTTTTGCTAATATTAACATAGGCTGTTCCTCCACCTGCAACAATTCCCTCTTCTACGGCTGCTCTTGTTGCAGATAACGCGTCTTCTATACGTAATTTCTTTTCTTTCATTTCTACTTCTGTTGCAGCACCAACTTGAATAACAGCAACTCCACCTGCAATTTTAGCAAGTCTTTCTTGTAATTTTTCAGTATCATATTCACTTGTTGTTTCTGCTAGGTTAGCACGAATTTGTTTTACTCTTTCTGCAATTTTTTCTTTATCTCCTGCACCATCTACAATAATGGTATTTTCTTTTTGTACTTTTACTTGTTTTGCTCTACCTAATTGTTCAATAGTAGTATCTTTTAGTTCTAGTCCTAAATCAGATGTAATCACTTCTCCTCCTGTTAAAATTGCAATATCTTCTAGCATTTCTTTTCTTCTATCACCATATCCAGGAGCTTTTACAGCAACAACATTTAGTACGCCTCTTAATTTATTTAAAATCAAGGTTGATAATGCTTCTCCTTCAATATCATCACAAATAATCACTAATTTTCCGTGAAGCTTGCATTAAGTTTTCTAGTAATGGTAATATTTCTTGGATGTTACTAATTTTTTTATCTGTAATTAAAATATATGGATTATCCATAACCGCTTCCATTTTTTCTGTATCAGTTGCCATATATGGAGATACATATCCTTTATCAAATTGCATTCCTTCTACTACATCTACATAGGTATTAGATGTTTTTGATTCCTCAATTGTAATAACACCATCTTTTGATACTTTTTCCATGGCATCTGCAATTAAAGTTCCAATTTCTTGGTTATTAGCAGAAATGGTTGCAACTCTTGCAATATCTTCTTTTCCATTTACATTTGAGCTAATGGTTTTTAATTCTTCTACTGCTACTTCTACTGCTTTATCCATTCCTCTTTTAATTGCCATTGGGTCTCCACCTGCTGCTACGTTTTTAACCCCTTCTTTAATCATAGATTGTGCAAGAACAGTTGCTGTTGTTGTTCCATCTCCTGCCACATCATTTGTTTTGGTTGATACTTCTTTTACCAATCTTGCTCCCATATTTTCATATGGATCATCTAATTCAATTTCCTTTGCAATTGTTACACCATCATTTGTAATAAGTGGTGCTCCAAAGCTTTTATCTAATACAACATTCCTTCCCTTTGGTCCTAATGTTACTTTAACAGTGTCAGCTAATTTATTAACACCATCTAATAATTTTTTTCTAGCTTCTTCGCCATATTTAATTTCTTTTGCCATAATAAATCATTTCCTTTCTTCAAAAGTAAAGCTTTTGTACTCTTCACTCTTCGCTTTTAACTCTTCACTTTGGGCACATTTTAAGAGCTGCCCCTACATTTTATTCTACAACTGCTAATATATCGCTTTCTCTTACGATAATTAGTTCTTCCTCTTCGTATTTTACTTCTGTGCCAGAATATTTGCTTACTACTACTTTATCTCCTACTTTTACATCTAATGGAATTAATTCGCCATCTTTTTTTAATCCTGGTCCTACCGCAATAACCTCTGCTATTTGTGGTTTTTCTTTACTACTTGCAGAAAGTATAATTCCACTTTTGGTTGTTTCTTCACCTTCTATCATTTTAATGACAACTCTGTCTTGTAATGGTTTTAACATAATTTTTCCCTCCTTCAAAATTCGAAGAATTTTGTACTCTTCATTTTTCACTCTTCACTGTAAAAACCAATTCACATTAGCACTCCATTTCTTCGACTGCTAATAATTTATACCCAATATACATAAATGTCAATAGTATTTTCCAAAATTCACATAGTTTTCACAAAAAAGCGTTCATACTATTGTATGAACACTTTTTTATGGTTATTCTCTATTTCATATTTTCCTTGGCAGCACGAACTAATGCTCTAAATAATGGTGCTGGTCTATTTGGTCTTGATTTAAATTCTGGATGGAATTGTCCTGCAATAAAGAATGGATGTGATGGTATTTCTACAATTTCTACTAATCTTCCATCTGGTGATGTTCCAGAACATATCATACCTTCATTTTCAATTCTTTCTTTATAATCATTATTAAATTCATAACGATGTCTATGTCTTTCTGATATATCTGTTTTTTCATAAATATGATGTGCTAGAGTTCCTTCTTTTATGCTACATGGATATGCTCCAAGTCTCATGGTTCCACCTTTTTTATTAATTCCTACTTGGTCATCCATAATGTGAATGACTGGGTTTTTACAAATTTCATCAAACTCAGCTGAATTAGCATCTTCTAATCCTAATACATCCCTTGCAAATTCAACAACTGCCATTTGCATACCAAGACAAATTCCTAAAAATGGCACCTTATTTTCTCTTGCATAACGAATGGTTTGAATTTTTCCTTCAATACCACGGTTTCCAAATCCTCCTGGAACAACAATTCCATCTACTCCTTGTAAAATTTCTTTTGCATTATCAGCTGTTACTGTTTCTGAATCAATAAATTTTACTTTGGTTTTAACATGGTTTGCAAAACCTGCATGTGTAATACTTTCTGCAACAGAAAGATAAGAATCTTCTAATTGAATATATTTTCCAACAATTGCAATAGTAACTACGTTTTCTTCTTTAATCTTTCTAATGCCCGCAATCATTTCTTCCCATTCGTGGTTATCTGGCATTCTTTCTTCTAAATGTAGTTTTTTACAAACTTCACGTGCTAGCCCTTCTTCTTCTAGCATTAATGGTACTGCATATAAATTATCTGCTGTTTTATTTGGTATAACACTAGATTTTCGAACATTACAAAACATAGCAAGCTTGTCTTTAATGGCTTCTGGAATATCACTTTCTGTTCTACAAACTAAAATATCTGGTTTAATTCCTAAGCTTTGTAACTCTTTTACAGAATGTTGTGTTGGTTTTGATTTTATTTCATTTGAGCCAAATATGTATGGTAATAGTGTAACATGAATATATACGACATCTTCTGGGTCTTTTTCTAATCCAATTTGACGAATTGCTTCTAAGAAAGGTAAACTTTCAATATCCCCTACTGTTCCACCAATTTCAGTAATAACAACATCAATATCGTCATTTTCAAAACTGTATACATTTTCTTTAATTTCGTTGGTAATATGAGGGATTACTTGAACGGTTCTTCCTAAATAATCTCCTCTTCTTTCTTTTTCAATTACATTCGAATAAATTCTTCCTGTTGTAATACTAGAATTTTTGGTTAAATTCTCGTCTACGAAACGTTCATAATGACCTAAATCCAAATCAGTTTCTGCTCCATCATCTGTTACAAAAACTTCTCCGTGTTCAAATGGACTCATGGTTCCTGGGTCCACGTTAATATATGGATCAAATTTTTGAATGGTTACTTTATATCCTCTATTCTTTAGTAATCTACCTAAGGATGCCGCTGTAATTCCTTTTCCAAGTCCAGATACAACGCCTCCTGTTACAAATACATATTTTGTGTTCATTTTTCCTACCTCTTTCTAAAAATAAACAAAAAAACAGATTAAAAAAATTCCTGAAAATTCGGTTTTTTTTTAATCTATTCTTTAACTCTATGTTACTAGTTTATCATTCTTACTAATAAATTGCAACATATTTTTACAAAATTTAAAATATTTTTTCAAAACGGTCTTTTTGAATTTCGTCTGGTACCGAAATTGGATATTTTCCAGTAAAGCATCCTGTGCAAAATCCATTTCGTTTTGATTTTTTTGCAATTTCTAATAAACTTTCCATACTTAAATACTCTAATGAGTCTGCTCCAATTTCTTGTCTTATTTCTTCTACTGTTTTGTTATTAGCAATTAGACTTTCCTTATTTGCAACATCAGTTCCAAAATAACAAATATCGGTATAAGCTGGTGATGCAATACGTAAATGTACTTCTTTTGCTCCTGCCTTTTTTAATGTTTTTACAATTCTTGTAATGGTTGTTCCTCTTACAATCGAATCATCCACTAATACAATTTTTCTACCCTGTACATTTTCTTTAATTGGATTTAGCTTAAGAGCTACTTTTGTTTTACGTTGTGCTTGTGTTGGAAGAATAAAAGTTCTTCCTATGTATTTACTTTTTACAAATACCATATCATATGGTATTTTCGATTCTTTTGAATAGCCAAGTGCTGCATCATTTCCAGAGTCTGGAACACCTGCTACAATGTCGGCATCTACTGGTGCTTGGCGAGCTAAATATTTTCCTACTTCTTTTCTAAATTTATGAACATTTAATCCATCAATTGTTGAATCTGGTCTTGCTAAATAAATATATTCAAAAATACATAGTCCATCATTTTTTTCATCGCTATAGCGAGTAGAAGTTAGGGTATTGTCTGTTACAATTACCATTTCTCCTGGCTCAATATCTCTTACAAATTCTGCACCAACGGTATCTAATGCACAGCTTTCTGATGCAAAAACAATATCATCTCCTAATTTTCCCATACATAATGGTCTAAATCCTTGTGGGTCTCTTAAGGCAATTAACTTTTGGGATGACATTACTAATAAAGAATATGCTCCTTTTATGTATTTTACTGCATTTTTAACAGCATCTTCAATTGAATGTGTTTTTAATCTTTCTCTTGCAATTAAATAAGCAATTACTTCTGTATCACTTGTGGAATTAAAAATTGCTCCTGCATTTTGTAATTCTTCTTTTAAATCGATTGCATTCGTAAGGTTTCCATTATGTACAATACTAAGGTTTCCTTTTGCATATCTTGTTACAATTGGTTGTGCATTTTCTTTTTTAGGCGCTCCTGTTGTAGAATAACGAACATGCCCAATTGCCATTTTTCCTTTTGGTAGAGTATCTAATATATGTGGTTTAAACACATTAGAAACAAGACCTACATCTTTATGATAAGAAATAACCCCTCCATTATTTATGGCAATTCCACAAGCCTCTTCTCCTCTATGTTGTAAGCTTGAAAGTCCTGCACAAGTAATATTCGCTAAGTCTTCTTCTTTTTCCATAGAATAAATTCCAAAAACTCCACACTCTTCTTTTAATTTGCGAAACATGTTATCTCTTCTCCTCTTTTATCTGATTTTGTCGAAATTCAACGTCTATTTTTATTATATCGAATATTTTATAAAATGTATAGTCTCTATTGTAAAAAAAATCACTTTTTGTTATACTTACATTATATTATTTTCTAAAGGACTATATTATAAAAAGGAGTGGTCTTATGTATCATATTGTTGTTTTTGCATCACGGAAATGGAACAACTCTTCAAAGTATTATTGATGCAATTCAAAATAAAACTTTAAACGCTTCTATTTCACTTGTTGTTTCTGACCATCAAGACGCATATGCTTTACAAAGAGCAAAAGACGCTGGTATTGAAACCTACGTTATTCAAACAAAAACCAAAGAAGAAATAGATGAAGAATTAAGTAATAAATTAAAAAATTACCAAATTGATTTAATTGTACTTGCTGGTTATTTACGACTAATTGGTGAGCATCTGCTAAACACATATACGATTATTAATACCCACCCCTCCCTACTTCCAAAATTTGGTGGAAAAGGCATGTATGGTATGAATGTTCATAGAGCTGTTATTGAGGCTAAAGAAGAATACAGTGGAGTTACTCTTCACTATGTAAATCATGAATATGATAAAGGAAATATAATAAAACAAACCAGAGTAAAAGTAGAACCTAGTGATACAGCAGAAACATTATCTGCAAAAGTCCAAAAAGCGGAAAAAATACAATTAGTAGAAGCATTACAAGAATTTGCAAATACCAAAAGATAATTTTAGGGACGGGGGTAAAAATCACCTTCTTCAATTGAAGGATGATTTTTACCCCCGTCCCTAAAATCATCTTTTTAATGGACATAGATATTTCCAATATCTTTTCTATAATCTAGTTTAGTATCTACATTTTCTTCTATTACTTTATATACCTTTTTCTTTAATTCTTCTAAATCCTTTCCTGTTCCTTCAATTGCAAATAGTCTTGATGTACTAACAGATGTATAGGTATTTTCTCCTACTTGCTTTGCATTTGCAAAATATAGTTTTAATCCTGCTTCTTTTATTTTATTTGGATTTAATGTAAACACGCAAGGTTCTGTTGCTTTACTTACGGCGTATTCTTTACTAACCATATATACAGTAAATGTACAGTTATCTGAGAATTTACAATTTTCTTCTGATAAATCTCCATTTACAATGTGTTCCATCACTTCCGTAAATGGTGTTTCTAATGCATTTAATACATTGATTGCTTCTGGGTCTCCAAATCTTGCATTAAATTCGATAAAACGAATTCCATCTTCACATTTAAAAAATCCACCATAAATAACTCCTGTAAATTCCATCGAATCTTTATTCATATATTGAATCGTTTTCTTTATTAAATCTGCACATTCATCTACATCTGATTGTTCCAAAAATGGTAATAATTTATTCTCAAAACTCATGCATCCCATTCCACCAGTTCCTGGTCCTTTATCATTATCATATCGATATGGGTAATCAAATGTAATTGGAGTAACAACGATATTTTTTCCGTCTGTTAGAGCCATTACGGTAAATTCCGAACCTTCTACTTTATCTTGCACAATTACTTTTCCACTATCGGCAAGGCAAGATTTTGCATATTCATATCCTTCATTTTTTCCTTTAAAATGAATTCCTCCTACTTTTACCCCTTTTCCTCCAGTTAAGCCTTCTGGTTTTACAACAAATTCATCATTTTCGTAATTTTTTATTGCTTCTTCTAGTTCACTTTCACTTGTAATGCAGAAATTTTTAATCACCATTTCTGGTTTTAATTTCTTTACAATATCTAATGCGTAGGTTTTACTCCATTCAATTTTAGAGCCTTTACTTGTTGGTCCAAACACTTGTAATCCAAGACTTTTAGCAAGGTCAATTAATCCATCTTGTAATAAGTTATCACTACTTACTACACACACTTCAATTCCTTCTTCTTTAATAAAGTTTGATACTAATTCTTTATCAAAAGGAGAACCTACAATATATTTTCCATATGATTCCTTTACTGCATCTACAATGGATGGATTTTCATATGGCAATACACTATATAAAGCATATCCCTTACTAATATATTCTGCAAGCACTGCCTCTCTTCCACCATTTCCTAACAATAAGCATTTTTTCATATATATGCTCCTCTCTTTTTCTTTTTTTCTATCATATGATAAAAGACAAATGTTGTCAATATATGACTTTATCCTTTGTCACCAATTTTTTATTTTTTTTATATACTATAATAGACAGATTTCTATTACTCTGGAGGTACGAAAGGAAATGAAAAAAATACATCTAGATAACTTGCCTTTGAATACAGAAGGCTTAGTAGATACTTTAAATTGCAGAGGTGCTATTAGAAGGAGATTACTAGACTTAGGAATTGTAAAAGGAACTAAAATTCTTCCTGTTTTAAAAAGTCCATCTGGTGATCCTACTGCATTTTTGATTCGAGGCAGTTTAATAGCACTTAGAAAAGAAGATGCTAACTTAATTTTAGTTAACATATATTAATGGGCGATTACAATCGCCCTACTATTTAAAGAGGTGATACTATGGGACTTACCGCTAGTTCTTGTGGAGCAAATTTATTAGAAGATGATATGCTTTTACTTCAAGAATCCTGTGATTATACCATTGCTTTAGCAGGAAACCCGAATGTTGGAAAAAGCACCATTTTTAATGCTTTAACAGGAATGCATCAACATACTGGAAATTGGCCTGGAAAAACCGTTAGCAATGCTTGTGGTACGTGCATACATAAAGAAAAAACTTTATTATTTGTTGATATTCCGGGTACTTATTCGATTATGTCTAACTCACAAGAAGAAGAAATCGCAAGAGATTATATTTGTTTTGGAAAACCAGATGCCACTGTTATTATTTTAGATGCTACTTGTATTGAAAAAAATTTAAATTTGGTATTTCAAACATTAGAAATTACCAATAAAGTAGTCGTTTGTGTGAATCTATTAGATGAAGCTAAAAAGAAGCATATTCATATTGATTTAGAAAAATTATCTTCTTTTTTGGGTGTTCCTGTTGTTGGAACAACTGCTAGAAAAAAGAAAACATTAAACCATTTATTATCTACGATTGTAAAAGTAGCAAATTCTGAAATTATTTGCAAACCAAATCTTATAACATATCATCCTATTATTGAAGATAGTATTCTTATGTTAGAATCCAAACTCCAAAACATTCTTCCTAAAGAATACTTACATTTATCTAGGTGGACAGCATTAAAACTACTAGATGGAGAAAAAACGATTTTGTCTTCTATTGAAAATCATTTTAATATTTCATTTTTAGATGAAGACTTACAAGGAAAGTTAGAAGAAGCATCTAAGCTTTTAACCAAAAATGATTTAGGAGAGGATAATTTTCGTGATAAAATTGTTTCTAATATTGTATTAAAAGCAGAAGACATTTGCCGTGAAGTTGTTTCTTATGAAGGAGTTACACATTTAAATCGCGAGCGAAAGATTGATAAAATTCTAACTTCCAAAAAATTTGGCATTCCCATTATGATTCTGTTTTTAGGAGTCATCTTTTGGCTTACTATAACAGGAGCAAACTACCCATCTAGTTTATTATCTGATTTTTTTGGATTTTTACAAGAAAAACTACTTCTTCTTTTCCATACACTTCATGCACCAGAATGGTTAACTGGTATTTTAATAGAAGGAATGTTTCAAACCGTTTCATGGGTCGTATCCGTTATGCTACCTCCTATGGCAATCTTTTTTCCTTTGTTTACCATTTTAGAAGATTTAGGCTATTTACCACGAATTGCATTCAATTTAGATAACTACTTTAAAAAAGCTTGCACAACTGGAAAGCAAGCATTAACCATGTGCATGGGTTTTGGTTGTAATGCAGCAGGTGTTGTTGGTTGTAGAATTATCGATTCCCCTCGTGAACGACTAATTGCTATTTTAACCAATGCTTTTGTTCCTTGTAATCGGAAGATTTCCTTTTCTAATTATGGTAGCAAGTATCTTTATTGGTGGTATTGCAGTAGGTATAAAAGCATCACTCTTATCGACCTTGGTTGTATTGTTGGTTATTCTACTTGGCATTTATTTAACATTAGTCGTATCTAAAATTCTATCCAAAACCATACTAAAAGGCCTACCTTCTTCTTTTATTTTGGAGCTACCTCCTTACAGAAAACCCCAAATTGGGAAGGTAATTGTTCGTTCATTGCTTGATAGAACTTTATATGTTTTAGGAAGAGCAATTGCAGTTGCCGCTCCTGTTGGTATTGTCATTTGGTTATTTGCAAACATACAACTTGCTGGAATAAGCATTCTAACTTATATTGCCATGTTTTTAGACCCTTTTGCAAAACTTATGGGATTAGATGGTTATATTTTAACTGCTTTTATTTTAGGATTACCTGCAAATGAAATTGTTCTTCCTATTATTTTAATGAGCTATATGGCTAGTGGCACTTTAGTAAATCTTGATGATGCCAATGCTATTGGAACAATCTTAATTCAAAACGGATGGACCTTACTTACTGCCATTAATGTTATGATATTTACGTTGCTACATTTTCCTTGTAGTACAACATTACTTACTATCAAAAAAGAAACTGGTAGTTGGAAATGGGCTATTATATCATTTATTCTTCCAACAGTATGTGGTATTGTCATTTGTATGTGCACTACTTTGGTGTGGAATGTGTTTGTATAAAGAGAAGTGAAGTGGACATTTTATAGTTCACTTCACTTCTAACTTATAATTTAATAATTCTTTATATTTCTAACTTCTATACTAGGAATTGTCATTTCATGTGGTAAATCAAATACAAATTTTACAGTATTTGCAACATCTTCTGGTGTTAATCCATTATTCATCATTATCTATTCCTTCATATAATTCAACATCTACTAACTGGTTTAATTGTATCATACTAACACTATAAAAGTAAACAAATTCGTCCTCGAAATTGTACTGTATCTTATTAAGAGGCATAGATTCCCTATCTTACGATAATGACTCTATACCTCGACACGCCAAAGTAGGGAATGAAAATCTGGAAACAATTGATACTCTATGTTTTGGTAATTTATTCACATAAGGAATTTTATACCTACTAAAAACCATCATTTTTCCATACTTTTTGTACTGTAAAACTTAGAATAATTGTAAAATAGTTCCTGGTTTTGGAATAAAAATATTAGAGAACATTCTTTTGTATAAAACTCAAAATATGCTTTATTTTACTGAATATCTTTTTAATCCTTTATTAAATACCAAAATGCTAATCATAGAAAGGCTGTACTTCGCATGAAGTGCAGCCTTTCTATATTAACTTATCTAATGTACTCATTGTCTTATTTTTTTCTATCTTTCAAATTCATCTAATGATTTAAATTCATACCCCATATTCCTTACTTCTTTAATCACTTCATCTAATATATTGGTATTGTCCTTTGAATTACCATGAAGCAAAATAACAGCTCCTGGATGGATGTTATCTAGTATTTTCTTTTTAGCATACTCTTCTCTATCTTGTTTATTTTCATCCCAATCATCATATGCTAAGCTCCACATAACACTGACATACCCTAAGTTATTTGTAATATTTATGGTTCGTTCACTAAATTCTCCTTTGGGTGGTCTTATGTATTTCATTTCATAACCAAATTTTTGAAAAACTACCGTATGTAAATCCATTACTTCGGATTTGACCTTTTCTTCTTCTAAATCTGGCATACTTTTATGATTAACTGTATGGTTCCCTATAATATGTCCGTCTTCTATCATTTCTTTTACTAAACTTTCTTGTGTATTTACATAGTGTGCTGTTAGGAAAAATGTGGCTTTTACATTATTTTCTTTTAATACTTGTAAAATTCTTGGTGTATATCCTGCTTCATAGCCTTCATCAAATGTTAAATATACATACTTTTTTTGATTATTCCCCATTGCAATCCCTTTGTATGTATCGATTAATTCTTTATTTTTGCTTCCTAAATCTGGTTGAAGATGGTTTTCTTCCCTTTTGATTCCCCAACCTATTTTTTTATTGCTTAGATTACTTACTGAAGTTGGTATTGTATTTTTATTACTTTCTTCCTCTATTTGATTGGTCTTTACCATCCCTATCCCAATAACGAATACCATAATTGTAACAATAAGAAACAACTGTATTTTTTTTTTCATATTAAACCTCCTATTTAACTGTTTACTTGTTTAATCATATGAATTGATTGTTTTGATTATTCCGTTTTCCTCTTTTTTCCAATTCTCCCCATTTATTCTTGACATTCTCCAAAAACTGCGTTATATTATTAAAATCCTATAAAATACTTACAAAAGATAATATGGAGGGGTTCATTATGAATTTTTTTTATAATATATATAATCATATCCATTCAAGTATAAACTCATTTTTTCAAATGAAAAGAAAAGCAAGAATTTTATGTATTACGGGCTTTTTATTGGCCCTTAGCGTATTTGTCTTGCAGACATTTATTATCACATTTTTTTATTATATTCCATCGATTTATGTAAGAATTGCTATTCTTGTTACATTATGCATTTTCTTTTTTACTATTTTATTAAGTATTCATAAATCAATTAAATTAGAAGATACTCTTCAATATTTAGAAGAAACTACTCTTTATAATACTTCTTTAAAAACTTCACATGATGTAATAAGAGCATTTAAACATGATTTTAGTAATATCATACAAGCAATTGGTGGCTATATTGCAAGTGATGATATGGAAGGTTTAAGGGTTTATTATTCTCAATTGTTTGATGAATGTCAAAGTTTGAATAATCTTTATACTTTAAGTCCTTCTGTTATTAACAACCCTGCTATTTTCCGTCTTCTCTCTTTAAAATATTATAAGGCAATTGAATTAGGTATTACCATCTCGCTAAATATATTTTTAAATTTGAATGAACTTAATATGAAGATTTATGAATTTTCTAGAGTTTTAGGAATTCTTGTAGATAATGCTATTGAAGCAGCATCTGAATGTGAGACAAAAATTGTCAATATAGAACTTAGAAAAGATGTTTCAAGAAATCGCCAATTACTAATTGTTGAAAATACTTGTTGTGAAGAAAATATTAATCTTGAACAAATTTTTCAAAAAGGAATTTCTTCAAAGCCTAAAAATACTGGGCTTGGACTTTGGAAAGTGCGTCAAATCTTAAACAAAAATAATAATCTTAACTTGTATACCTCTCAAGAAGGACATTTTTTTAGACAGCAATTAGAGCTTTATGATAAAGTAACTAAATTTAACTCTAAATCGAAATCTTCTGTTTCGTACAAATAAAATGGGGCGATGAGGATATCAACACCTTTAACATAGAACTATAAAAAGAGCATTTAACAAAATGCTCTTTTTATAGTTCTACATTTTCTAATATTTTCCATGAACCCACTTTTTCTGGTAAACAAGTAAATTGCATTTCTTCTTTTGTGATAGGATGAAAGATACTTAGTGAATATGCCCATAAACAAATTTGCTTTCCTCTTCCTCGTTTCCCATATTTTTGGTCTCCGATAAATACTGTGCCCAATACTAGATAATTGAACACGAATTTGATGATGTCTACCTGTATGTAATCTTATTTTTAAAACCGATAACTGTAACGCTTCATCATATTTTATTGTTTCATAATCTAACTTTGCTAATTTTGCATTTTTAGTTTCTTGCTTTACTACTTTACTTAAATTGGTTCTTTCATTTTTTATAAGATAATCTTCTAATGTTCCATTTTTTTGCTCCAATTTTCCATCTACAATTGCTAAGTATTGTTTTTTAAACACTTTATTTCGTACTTGTTCACTTAGTCTTGCTGCTGCTTTTGAAGTTCTTGCAAAAACCATAACCCCTCCAACAGGCCTATCTAAACGGTGTACTAAACCTAAATAAACTTCACCTGGTTTTTGATATTTTTCCTTAATATATGCTTTTACAAAAGTTAGCATATCCATATCTTTGGTCTTATCCTGCTGTGATGGAATATTGGAAGGTTTTTTTACTACAATTATATGATTATCCTCATATAGCACATTTAATTGTTCCATCTTATTTCTCCCATCGTCCATAAATTCCACATGGTAAAACAAGATTAGAATTCGTCATTGGCAATCCAATTTCTCCTGATGAAAACTTACCTTTCACTTTTTTACTCATATTGATTTGTAGCAAATTTTCTAATACTTTAGCTGAAATTCCTGTTGTATAAGAATTAATTAAGAAAAACACTGGATTATCACTTAACACTCTCATGCATAATGAAACAAGTTCTGCAATATTTTCTTCAAACTGCCATACTTCTCCATTAGCTCCTCTACCATAAGATGGTGGGTCCATTACAATTGCATCATATGTATTTGCTCTTCGAATCTCTCTATTTACAAATTTCACAACATCATCTACAATATAACGAACTGGCCTATCTTGTAGATTAGACGATATTACATTTTCTTTGGCCCATGCTACCATTCCTTTTGAACTATCTACATGACATACACTTGCTCCTGCTGATAAACAGCTAACTGTTGCTCCTCCTGTATAAGCAAATAAATTTAAAACTTTCACTTGCCTTTTTTCGTTCTTAATTTTTTCCATCATCCAGTCCCAATTAACTGCTTGTTCTGGAAATAAGCCAGTGTGTTTAAAACCCATTGGCTTAATATTAAATGTTAAATTTTTATATGTTACTTTCCAACTTTCTGGAAGCTTTTTTTGATAATTCCACGCTCCCCCACCTTGTTTGCTACGATTATAAACAGCATGTGCATTTTTCCATAATGCTGGATTTGTTTTTTGATTCCATATAATTTGTGGGTCTGGTCTTACTAATATAATGTCTTTCCATCTTTCTAATTTTTCTCCATTTGCCATATCTAATATTTCATAATCTTTCCAACTATTTGAAATGTTCATATATATACCCCTCTACTTGTGTATGTTTTAGCATATCTACTATTATTTCTAATTGATTTTGTGGTATGGTAGGGTCTTGTAGAATACCTATTGTTTTAAATCGCCTAATATAATTTATATACAAATCCTCTATTGTTTCAACAATCATTGCATTTCCTGTCTCTTTTAAGGACATTTCATATATTTTATTAATGTTTGACTTTTTCTTTTCTCCTATAACAATAATTAGTTCTACTTTTCTTGCCATATCTCTTATTTTTTTATTCACGCTTTTTGTTAAATAGCGATTGGATTTTCCAACAATTACTTCCATATTTTTTCCTCTTTTTAGATTTTAGTTAGTAGTGAGAAAAAGCAATAAATAAAGCTAATATCAAGAACAGTAAAAATAACCCCCATCAAAAAGAATAATGATAACACCTTATTTTGCTTTATTTTTTCTCGTATTTTCTTTTGTATTGGATATTCAAGCTTGTCCTTTTTCATATTATAACGAATTGTAAAAATTTCATCTTTTGCATACTCCATCATTTGTATTTCCCCTTTCAAATATGTTCTTGTATTATATATATGAAAGAGTTTGATAGAATATAACTTATTTTGCTTAAATCATATCATAAGTTTTCGATAGTTTTCAATATATTTCCACATTTTTCTGTATTATTTTACTTTTTTGTTTCATTATACATTTACATTTATAAGAACTCAATAAAATGAAGATGTTTTAAATATAATATTCTTACATAATGTACATCATTCTTTTCTTATGTAATTAGCTTTTTATACAAAGTTTCTTATGCTTAATAGTAAGATATAATAACGTATCTAATTACTATTCATTTGTCTTACAATCTGTTTTTTTGATTGTAGGCATCATTAAAACTCATGGAAGAAGCTAAAAATGAAAAATTCTTTACAGATTATAGACATATGATTAATGAAGAAAATAAGCTGTTAAGAAAGGTGTCTTTGGAAGATGCAAAGCCAAAAGCTAAGGAGCAGGGCTTTAATCCTGAAAAGCTGGACTTTTTCTTGAACAACCAAGGTCGCTGGTGTTTTTACTATTATGATGTTGAATGAGTTTTTAAGGAGGTGTCCTATTGGGGCACCTCTTTTCTTTAATTTTGTTTTAGTTTTTTAGCAAGGTCTTCATTAATTCCCTTTACTTTCATTAATTCTTCTACTGATGCTTCTCTTATTTTTTCAATACTTCCAAATTGTTTTAATAAGTCTTGCTTTTTCTTTTCTCCAATTCCTTTTATTTCGTCTAAGCTTGATTTTGTCATTCGTTTTGCTCTTACTTTTCTATGATATTCAATTGCCGTTTTATGAACTTCATCTTGAAAATTAGTAATAACATTCATTAATTCTTCGGATAATGGTATTTCTTCTCTATTTTCGTTAATTAATGCTCTTGTTCTATGTTTATCATTTTTTACCATACCATAAATTGGTATTGATAAATCATATTTCTGAATTGCTCTTTTAGCTGCTCTTTCCTGGGTAATTCCTCCGTCTACAAAAATAGCATCTGGCAATTTTCCAAAACCACCTTTTTCGTTTTCAACGGAATGTTTTAATCTTCTTGTAATGACTTCTTCCATACATCTTGGGTCATCTTGAGTAAATACTGTTTTTATCTTAAATCTTCTAGATAGTTTGTGGTTTACTATCCCATCTTGTAACACACACATTCCTGCAACCATATCAGTTCCTGAAATATTGGAAATATCATATGTTTCAATTTTTCTTGGCATTTTCTCTAAGTTTAAAATTTCTTTTAATTCCATTAAGGTATCATATCTATCTTTTGCTTTGTTTTCTAATGTTACTTTTGCATTTTTTTCTGCCATTTCTACGAATCTTAATTTTTCTCCTTTTTGTGGAGATTTTAACTCTACCTTTCTTCCTACTCTACTAGATAAAAATTCTTCTATTGCTTCTTTTTCCTCTAATAAATTTTTTAACATGATTTTATGTGGTATTTCTTCTTTTGTTAGGTAGTATTGCTTAATAAAACTTGATACAATTTCTTCATCCAAAGTATCCATTGTTTCTTGGAAAAAGTAATGTTCTCTTCCTATCATTTTACTTTTTCTTACAAAAAAGATTTCAATACAAGCTGTTAACTCATTTCTTGCAAGACCAATCACATCAATATCGTTTTCTGTAATATTAGATACTTTTTGTTTTTGGTTAATATTCTCAATTGCTATTTTTTTATCTCTTAAGTATGCTGCCTCTTCATAATCTTGATTCTTAGATGCAATTCTCATTCCCTCTTCTAGTTCCTTTATAATCGGGTCTATTTTTCCTTCTAATAACATCAAGATTTGGTCAATTTGCTTTTTGTATTCTTCTTTTGAAATATATCCCATACAAGGAGCACTACAACGATGAATATGGTAATTTAAGCAAGCTCTTTGGTTGGACTTAAAATTTTTACATTGACGAATTTTAAATTTTTCTTTAATAAAATTAACCATTTCTTTTGCACTACCAGAATTGGCATATGGTCCAAAATATTTTGCACCATCATTTAAAATGGTTCTAGTTATACACACATTTGGATAATCATTTTTTACATCTACTTTTATATAGGGATATGTTTTATCATCTTTTAACAACACATTAAATTTCGGTCTATTTTCTTTAATTAAATTACATTCTAGTATTAAAGCTTCTGCCTCATTATCGGTTACAATGTACTCAAAGTGATCAATTAAAGATACCATATTCTCAATTCTCTTGGTTTTACGGTTTTTTCTAAAATATTGTCTTACTCTATTTTTTAACACAACCGCTTTTCCAACATAAATAATATGGTCGTCTTTGTCTCTCATAATATAAACCCCTGGCTTTGCAGGTAATTTTTTTAGTTCTTCTTCAATATTAAACATATTTCCCCCAAATATAAAGAAATACAGATAGGTCTCGCCCCATCTGTATTTCAAACTTGTCTTTTCTCGCCCAAAACAAGTTTCAACCCCCAAAGGTAACATTTCATGTTACCAACTTTACGATTTGACGTTACTTACTTATAACGCTTCTTTACTATACAACAATGTTATCATTTTGTCAAGTACAAAGATTGGTTCGTAAACTATTTTATTCCACTTCTGCAACATATGGTAAATTTCTATAATTTTCATTATAATCTAATCCATATCCTACCACAAACTTATCTGGGATTTGAAATCCTACATAATCTACTTTTACATCATATTCTCTTCTCTCAGGTTTATCCAATAAAGTACATAGTTTCACACTTTCTGGATTTTTCGTTTCTAAGTGTTTGATTAGATAACTTAATGTTCTCCCTGTATCAATAATATCTTCAATAATTAATATATTTTCGCCTTCTAAAGAATCTGGTAAATCTAATTTTAAATTAATTTTTCCAGAACTAATCTTTTCTCCTCCATAACTTGAAACTTGCATAAAAGCAAATTTTATTTTTTTATTCATTTTTCTTGCTAAGTCTACCATAAAAACAGTAGACCCCTTTAAAATACATACTAATGTTAATTCTTTGCCTTGATAGTCTTTTTCGATTTGTTTTGCAAGCTCATCTACTTTATCTTGAATTGTTTTTTCATCAATTAATATTTTTAATTCTTCCATACTCTACTCCCCATTATCATTATAACATACTCATATTATACCATATTATGATATTATCTGTAAATAAATCTTAATTTTTTCTTATAGTACTTGCTACTTTTTGAAATTTAGTATAATATACTATTATTAGTTGGAAGTTTCGCTTTTAAAAATTTTAGTGAAAGGAGTTTTGTTTTATTTTTAAGCGCCTGGACAATACATTATTATTGTTGACGAGGATAGAACTTATCGAAAGATTCGGCGGATGGTTCTATGGCATAGGTTACTGCCATGAAATACTAGACAAAAAATAGCTGTAAAGTTATAACAAATCTAGTAGGGTAACTTTTTTAAGCAAACTTTCAATTCCATATTTTAAATTTAAGGAGGTTTTTCACAATGTGTGGAATTGTAGGTTATATTGGAACAAAAAAAGCAAGTCCTATTTTAATTGATGGACTTTTAAAATTAGAATATAGAGGATATGATTCAGCTGGTATTTCTACTATGGAAACTGGATATATCTCTAATATGAAAGATAAAGGAAGAGTAAAAAATTTATATGAATTAGAAGGAATTGATGACTTATCTGGAACAATTGGTATTGCTCACACAAGATGGGCAACTCATGGAAAACCAGCAAAAGAAAACTCTCATCCTCATATAGATAATTCAAATACGTTTAGCGTTGTACACAATGGAATTATTGAAAATTATCAAGAACTAAAAGCGTTTTTGTATGACAATGGGTATCATTTTCTTTCTCAAACCGATACAGAAATTATACCAAACTTAATTCATTATTATTATTCAAGAAGTAATGAAATTGATGAAAAATTATTACATGCTATTCATTTAGCATGTAAAGATTTAAAAGGAAGTTATGCTATTGAGGTTCTTTGTAAAGATGAACCAAATACCATGATTGTTGCAAGAAAAGATAGTCCCCTTGTTATTGGGGTTGGAGAAGATGAAAATTATATTTCATCTGATATTCCAGCAATTCTTTCTTATACAAAGAATTTTTATTTATTAAATGATGGAGATATTGCTAAATTATCGAAAAATGAAGTTTCTTTTTATGATATGGATTTAAACTCTATTTCTAAAGAATTAAAGAGCATTGACTGGGATGTTTCTGCTTGTGAAAAAGATGGTTATGAAGATTTTATGCTAAAAGAAATTTATGAACAACCAAAATCAGTAAGAGAAACCATTGGTTCTCGTTTAAAGAAAAATGAAAAAGTAAATTTTGAAGATATTGGTTTTACCAAGGAAACATTATCTAAATTTAATAAGATTTATTTAGTTGCTTGTGGTACTGCTATGCATGCAGGTTTAGCCGTAAAGCCAATGATTGAGAAATTATGCCATATTCCAGTAATTGTAGATATTGCATCTGAATTTCGTTATCGCGAGCCTTTAATTGATGAAAATACTCTATGTATTTATATTAGTCAATCTGGTGAAACAGCAGATACCATTGCTGCTTTAAAACTTTCCAAAAAAGAAGGAGCAACTACGATTGCAATTTCAAATGTAATTGGAAGTTCTATTACAAGAGAAGCAGATTACACAATTTATACCCATGCAGGTCCAGAAATTGCAGTTGCTTCTACAAAAGCATATACTTCTCAAATTACCCTTCTTACTCTTCTTACTTTATATTTTGCAGAAGTATTAGAATCTGTAGATGCAAAAGTAATTAATGAAATAAAAGAAGAATTATTACTATTACCTGAAAAAATATCAGAAGTACTACAAGATAGTACAAAAGTAAAAGATTTTGCTCACAGAATTTATACCGAAAAAGATGTCTTTTTCTTAGGTAGAGGAACCGATTATACGGTTTCCATGGAAGCATCTTTAAAATTAAAAGAAATTTCGTATATTCATTCAGAAGCATATGCAGCAGGAGAACTAAAACATGGTCCTATTGCTTTAATCGAAAATGGAATTACGGTTATTGGTATTTTAACAGACCCTAATTTAGTAGAAAAATCGGTTAGCAATTTACAAGAAGTTATCACCCGTGGAGCAAAAACACTAATTGTAACAAATCAAGAATTAAATAAAGAAAATTATGATGAGGTAATTACCATACCAAACACTAATCCTCTTATCTCACCAATTCTTTCCATTATTCCATTACAACTATTTTCTTACTACATTTCGAAAGAAAAAGGATTAGACGTAGATAAACCAAGAAACCTTGCAAAATCTGTAACGGTTGAATAATCTAGTAAAGAGCCCCCAAATAAGTTATGCTTATTTAGGGGCTCTTTTCGAAGCTGAACTACTGCTTCAAGTATTTCGGAGGTTTGATACGCTCTTCCTTACAGTGTTTCATTATGGCATCTTCAATCTGTTTCTTCGTAACGCCATACTCACTTAATTCTTTAGCAACATTTGCGACTTTTTTTTCAAATTTTCTGCCTGAAAAATCTGGAAGAAGTGGCCAATGAAGTGCTCTGCGTGCTACAGACTTTCCATCTTCCCATACACTAATCTCCCAACGTTCCCGTTGAAAGAGATAATAGGCATTCACCATTACTTGTTTTTGTTTCAATTTCATAAAACACCTCCATTATGTACATCCTGTTATTAGTATCTTATTTATTATATAAGAATTATGTAACCTTGTCAATATATAACTAATTTCATCCTCCTAACACTAATTTTAAAATGACTAATAATATAACTCCTGGTACTCCTAGAATTCCTGTAAAAATAGCTGTTATGTAGTTTAAACCAATATGAAAATTAAATATTCCTCCTACTAGGTTAATCAGATAAATCATGAGTGCTCCTATGCATGAGTTTAATACTAACTTTAATATGCTTTTAATTGGTAGTATGAAAATTCTTCCAAATAAAAATAAAAAACAAATACATGCAATATAAATAATAATGGTATTGGTATCCAACTTTAAATCACCTCGTCCTTTTATACCATCTTATGATACTGCATGTACAAATATTCTTTTTTTCTTATTTTTTTAACCTGCTTCAATATCTGACTCATATTGTTGTTTTCGAATTTCGATTTCTCTTATCATATCAATCATTAAACCATTTTTCTTGGCTTTTTTTAATAGATAATTTAGTTTGGATTGATTTGCTTTTATTTCATATAAATAATAATCAATTAATTCTCCTTCTGCAAATTCGTAATTTTTATTGGAATCTCTTAAATCTTGTTTTGTTTTAATAATGCTTTTAATTAACTCTACATCTAATTCTTCTTCTGTTCTTTGAATGAGATTCTTTTCTTTTATATATTCTTCTTGCATATAACTCTCCTTATCCATTTACAATTTATAGTTATTATATTCACCTTTTTCCAAAATATTCTTTTTAACTAAAAATTTGGTATAAGATGATACCAATGCTTTGAATAATAAATAAATTTAAAATGTTCGATGTTAATAAATTGTTGGTTGCTTCTATTACCCCTAAACGAGCTTCTTTTTTTGATTTATGATGCTTTTGTGATTCAAAAAAAGTAATTAATTCTGGAAGACTAGTAATAAACCCTAGTGCAATACCTACTATAAATTCTGGAACTAGAAAACGTATGCATAAACTTTCTAGGGTGTTACTTAATAAATTTCCTACTACAAATAAAGCAATTCCAATGAATATTAAATAAATTGTATATTTTATCATAATATTCTTTTTGCCTCTTACCCACTTTGCTTCTTCTTCAATCTTTTCTAATTCCTGCTTATTTTCTGTTTTTAAATATAATTTGTGAGTATTATGATTAATATAATAAAAAAGGATAAACAATAACAAAAATAAGAATACTACTAATAAATTTGTCTCAAAATTGGTAACAATAATACCTAATGGTAAAAGTATCGTTATTACCACCATAATTAAATCAATGGTTAATGCTCTATTTCTTACTATGTTTCCATTTTTATTCATCCACACACTAACCCAATATTGTAGTAAGTTAATCACATTTGAACTTAAAATGTTATAAAAGCTAGTTCCAATTAATCCTGTAGTTGCTGCAAAACTAACACTTAATAGCTCTGGTACGGATGTTGCAATTCCCGCTAAATTCCCTACTGTTTTTGCTTTTAAATTAATACTCTCAGCTAGTTTTCTAAGTACAGGTACTAATATGTATTTTGAGATAACAACAATAATAAGCGAATACATAACAAATAAAATTATTTCCCATAATAACTCCATCTTTTTTCTCCTTTCAAAATTTGCAAAATTTTGTACTCTTTACTTTTCATTATTCACTTTTCACCAAACTTTATACTATATGTCTAATGAATTAGTTACAATATGTTTTTTTCTGTATGAGTTCAACCTTCTCAATTAAGAAAAGTGTTAAATAGAAGTTCATAATGGATAGTAACCTATATTTCTGTCTAGAAATGTTTGGAGAACGGAAGAAAGAAAAAAACATATTGTAACTAATTCATACAGAAAGTATTATTTATTGTCACATCCCGTCGAATTGTTTATGAATAGCATGTGTTTCTTTCGGAAATACTGTTATTACTAAGTATTTAAGCAAGGAGGCTTTTAAAAGTGATACGAAAAGTAGAAATTAGTAATGTTGATACCTCAAAACTTCCTGTCCTTTCAAACGAAGAAAAAAAAGAATTGTTTATCAAAATTAAGCAAGGAGATATTGAAGCAAGAGAAACTTTTATTAATGGAAATTTAAGATTAGTGTTAAGCGTTTTACAACGTTTTAGTGGCAGATGTGATAACATGGACGATTTATTTCAAGTTGGATGTGTAGGACTTATTAAATCTATTGATAATTTTGACTTATCTTTAAATGTTCAGTTTTCGACTTATGCAGTTCCTATGATTATTGGAGAAATTAGAAGATACCTTCGTGATAATAATCCAATCCGAGTAAGTCGTTCCATAAGAGATTTAGCCTATAAAGCTCTTCAAGCAAAAGAAAAACTAACAAAAGAATTTAATAAAGAACCAACTGTAGAACAAATTGCAAAAGAAATCGGAGTCGATAAAGAAGAAATTGTTTTTAGTTTTGAAGCTATTCAAGACCCTTTGTCTTTACAAGAACCTGTGTACAATGATGGAGCAGAAAGCATTTATATTATGGACCAAGTAAGTGATGTAAAAGCAAATGATGAACATTGGACGGATTCTCTTGCCATAGAACAAGCAATGTCAAAACTAAATGAACGAGAAAAAATGATTATTACAAAACGTTTTTTTGATGGAAGAACTCAAATGGAAGTTGCCGATGAAATTGGAATTAGCCAAGCCCAAGTCTCAAGACTTGAAAAAGATGCCATTGGTCGAATTAAAAAATTATATCAATAAATAATATAAAATCGGAAGAACATTCCTACCATATAAAAAAACTGCCAAATTATCTGGCAGTCTTTTTGTTTTTGTTCCTTCTCCTTTTCAATTTGTTAAAATAGCTGACACCAGCCTCAGTGGGATTGCTTCCTAAACTTCTTTTCCGGACCTTCTGATAGATTTTGTCATCTACATAATTTTGCAATAATGTATCTTCGATAATCTTATCTATCGCTATCATCTTAGCTTTAGGAATACCAAATTTGTTTGCACACTCTTCCTTGGAAAGCTCCGGATGTTCTGCAAAATAAGTTGTGATTTCAATTTTCTTTTCTTTCGGAATCCCCTCTAAAAAAATGAACCACTTACGTTGACCAATCATTCTTGAATATCTTAATTGGCTTCTCATATTTCCCTGGTTAGCATATTCCCTGCTCTTTCTATTGGCATTGGCATCCGATTTTGCTCTCATTTTAGCAACAATCTTATCGGGAACTTTGTTCCGAACAATAGCCCATTCTAGCAACCAGTAAAAGCACTCCCTTGTAATGTTTTCTTCTTCCATATAATAAGAACAAGAAAACCTGTGTTCACTATTGGCATAGTTAGTGGCTACATGAGCTGCAAATTCATCAAGTTCTTCTAGTGTCATCGTATTTTGTAAATATGTTTTTGTTCTAGCCATTTAGGTTCCTCCATTAAAAAGGCTTGTTTACAGTTACAAAAATCTAGTTCTATTATATTACTTATTTTATGTAAAGTCAATACATATATTAACACATTAATTTTTCTAACAAACAAGATAATAGTATCTTGTTTGTTAGATTTTATCCTGTTTTACTCATAATATCTTTTTTCATTTTATTAATAATTTTCTTTTCTAGTCTTGATATGTAGCTTTGTGAAATTCCTAGCATATCTGCTACTTCTTTTTGTGTTTTTTCATTTCCGGAAATAAATCCAAATCGTAATTCCATGATATTTTTTTCTCGGTTGTTTAGTTTTTGCATAGAAGCTCTTAATAGTTTTTTATCTACTTCATCTTCTAATGCTCTTGATGTAATGTCTCCGGTCCGTTCCTAAAATATCAGAAAGCAATAATTCATTTCCATCTCCATCTTGATTTAATGGTTCATCAATGGAAATTTCTCCTTTTAATTTATTACTTCTTCGTAAGTACATTAAAATTTCGTTTTCAATACAACGGGATGCATAGGTTGCTAGTTTTATATTTTTATCTGTATTGAACGTATTAATTGCTTTCATAAGTCCTATTGTTCCAATCGAAATTAAATCTTCTATTCCAATTCCTGTATTTTCAAATTTCTTTGCAATATAGACAACTAATCTTAAATTTCGTTCTACTAATATTTTTCTAACTGATTCATCTCCATTTGCCAATTTAGCTAGTATTTCTTCTTCTTCTTTCGGCTCTAATGGTGGTGGTAATGTTTGGCTTCCTCCTATATAGAAAATAGGAATTTGCTCAATTTCCTCACTATTTTTATCCATATATTTTACATAGATTGTATTAATGCTTTTACTTAACATTTGTAAAATATTCATAATTACCACACCTTTCTATTATATCAATTCCAACAAGTCCCGTGTATACTCCGTTTTTGGTTAAATTCTTTTCATATATCCCAATAATAATATTGTTTAACTCTTGTATATTTTCTTCTATTTTGAGCTCTACTTTATCTGCAATAAATCCTAGTAGCATTCCATTTTGCTTTCCTAAAGAAGAAAATGGAATCACTCGAAATTTTAGCTTATATTCATTAGGAAGTTCAGACAATATATCTATCTTTTTTCCTTCTAAAATATCATTTATATGCATTACAATTTCTTTTGGAAGTATCTCTTCTAATTCCACTGCTTCTATTACCATAACAGGCATACCACTAATAGGGTCTTTTAATAAATTTCCTGTATCGATAAAGGCTTTTATTGTTTTTTGCTTATGATTTAAAAAGACAGTTACTTCACAAAACATATCCTTTTTTGTAAGTTTACCTTTTACTACTTTAAAAGCAATATTAACAATAACAAATCCTACAATTCCACCAAGTAATGCAATCTTAATTGGATATGTTCCTGTTAATACACCATTTCTAATTAAAATATCTTGTGGTCTTATAAAATATAATAAGCAAAATGCACATCCTCCAAAAGCAAATGATACTAAGTAAAAAACAACAAGCTGTTTTATTAGCAATTTTACATTAGATGGATGAAATGCAATATATACCATAACAAGTGACAGCAATACTTTAAATAATAGACTAGAGTAAATTTCTAATATTGGAGCAAAAGATAAAATAGCATAAATTCCTCCAATTATACTAGAAGCTAAAATTCTCCATCCTTTTATCTTGGTTCTATGAATAAGGCCTGTTGCAAACAATATAATATAATTCATGCATAGATTTTCTAATAAAATAATATCTAAATATATTGTCACAACTGTCTCCTCCTTTTGTTCGTCCTTTATCGTTTTTCCATTGTACAACGTTTGTTTTAAAAAACATGTCAAAACCTAGTGTAGAAAAAAAGAAATAATCGAGTATTTTCGATTATTTCTTTTTTATTATATCTTTATTTGATTCTTATTTAGTTAATCCCTTATTTTTTCTTAAAAAAGATGGAATATCTAAATCATTAGAATTTGATGTATTTTCTACTCCAACTGGGATTGAATTAATTTTTTTATCCCATGCTTTTGTAACTTTATCTACAACTCCTATTGTTGAAATAGGTGCTTCTTGTTCAAATCCTGTTGCAATAACAGTAATTGAAATATCTTCTCCCATATTTTCATCAATAACAGCACCAAAGATAATGTTTGCTTCTGGATCAACACTTCTTTGAACAAGTTCTGCTGCTGTATTAACTTCGTGTAATCCAAGCTCACTTCCACCAGTAATGTTAATAATAACTCCTCTTGCTCCTTCGATTGAAGTTTCAAGTAATGGACTTTGAATTGCTTGTTTTGCAGCATCTTCTGCTCTATTTTCACCAGATGCTCTACCAATACCCATATGTGCCATACCTGTATTAAGCATAATGGTTTTAACATCTGCAAAGTCTAAGTTAACAAGTCCTGGAACTGCAATTAAGTCTGATATACCTTGTACACCTTGTCTTAACACATCATCTGCCATTTTGAATGCATCTACAATTGATGTTTTGCGATCAATGATTTGTAATAATTTATCATTTGGTATAACAACTAATGTATCTACTTTTCCTTTTAAACTTTCAATTCCTCGTTCTGCTTGTGAAAGTCTTTTCTTTCCTTCAAATGTAAATGGTTTTGTAACAACACCAATTGTTAAAATTCCCATTTCTTTGGCAGCAGCAGCAACAATCGGTGCAGCACCTGTTCCTGTTCCACCACCCATACCAGCAGTTACAAATACCATATCTGCTCCACGTAGTACTTCTGCAATTTCAGCTTTGCTTTCTTCTGCTGATTGAGCACCAATATCTGGGTTTGCTCCAGCTCCTAATCCTCTTGTAATTTTTTCTCCAATTTGAATTTTAGTTGCTGCTTTTGATTCTTGAAGAGCTTGTCTATCTGTGTTAACAGAAATAAATTCTACTCCTCTAATACCAGACTCTACCATTCTATTTACCGCATTATTTCCGGCTCCACCAACACCAATTACTTTTATCGTTGCTGTTCCATCCATCATTCTTTCATTTTCTTCATAGTCTACCATCATATTAATCCTCCCAATATTTATTATAATTTAAAATTAAAAACTTAATTATTAAGAATAGAAAAATTCTTTTATTCTATCCATAATTGTAATAAAGATGTTTGTATCTGATTTTACATCAATACTACTTGATACCGTTTTTGCAAATGGTCTTGCTGCAATATATCTAACTAAAGAATATGCAGAACGATAAATTGGTCTAATTGTACTTACTAATCTTCCTGTTGAAATTTTAACAGGTATATTCAAAATTATTTTTCCTGCTACATCGCTTTTATTAATATTAATGATTCCTTGTCCTGTTAAAATAACATTGTTAATTCTAGGTTTAATCCCTTGGTTTGTAATGTCTTTATTAACTAAACTAAAGATTTCTTCAATTCTTGCTTCAATAATCTCAATTAATTCTGAGCTTTTAATTACTTTATTTTTTTGCTCATTTTTGCAAGTATTTAAAATAATATCATTATCATTATCAATAAACGATTTTAATGCTAACCCATACTGTCTTTTTAATTTATCTGCTTCTTCTTCGGAAATATCTAATACAAGTGCAATATCATGTGTAATACTATCCCCCCCTAGTGGAATCGTATTTGTGTAGATAAAAGATTCTCCTTCAAATACACCAATATCCGTATTACCTGCTCCAATATCCAACAACATCACATTATCGTGTAATTCGTTTACATCTAAAATCAAGTTTCTTTCTGCTAATGTATTTGGAACCATTCCATCAATTTCTAATCCTGCTTTTTTAAAAATTGTCGATAATTGTCTTGTATAGTCCTTATCTGCCAAAATAATTTGTGCATTTAGTGTAAACTCTGAAGACAAACTGCCAACAGGATCTTGTGTATGTGTTCCATCTTTTAATACAAATTCATTTGGAACAATATCGATAATTGTTTTTCCTTCTGGGACTTCAATATCCCTTACTTGCATAATAGCTTGTCCTACATCTCTTACCGAAATCCCTGCATATTTATCCTTTAATTCTTTTGTTACACTATTTTGTACAATTGTTGCATATTTTCCTGGTATTGTAACATAAGTAGAATTTATCTTTAAATTAGCTTCTTCTTCAGCATTCTCAATTGTTTTAGCGATTGCTAAAGCAACTTCATCTTCGTTAATTATTTTTCCTTTTTTGATACCTTCACATTTGCTGCTCGTAGAACAAATAATCTCAATTTGATTAAAATTATTCACTTCCCCTACAACAGTTGATACTTTTGATGTTCCGATATCAACTCCAACGATTATATCACCTATTGCCAAAGCTTATTCCTCCATTTTTATGTATTTTTACTTACGTAAGAATATTATATTTTGCAAAAAAAGTCAATAGTTTTTGTAACATTTTTGTAATATTTTCGCCACTGTTTTGTAATAATATTTTTCTTTGTTTACTCCCCCTAGTATTTGTCGTTTTTTATCCATTTACTGGAAAAAATGATTTTAGGGACGGGGGTAAAAATCATCCTTTTTATAAAAAGAGGATTTTTACCCCCGTCCCTAAAATCATTAATTTTCTTTGTTTTCTTCTTTTTTGTTTCCTGTTTTTATTTTACTTGTCCATTTATCAATGTAGTACCTACGCACAATAGCCAAGTTAACAAACATTCTTCCTACAAATACGACAATAGCTGCAAGGTATATATCTACATTTAATCTCTCTCCTAAATAAGTAAGTAAAATTGATAAAATAGCATTTCCAAAAAATCCAGAAACGAATATTTTTAAATCAAAATTTTCTTTTACAACAGATGCAATCCCTCCAAACACAGAATCTAATGCTGCAATAATTGAAATTGCTAAATAACCAGATAAGCTATATGGAATAATTGGTGCATTCATACCCATAATAGCTCCAATTATACAACCTATTAGTATTGCAATAAAAACCATTTATTTTTCCTCCTTTACTGCATTATTTGCATATTTTATTTTAATGTCTCCACTATATTTATTAATCACTATATTATTTCTTTTTTCCAAAGTAGCATTGGGATGCCTTGTGACAAAACCTATGGTTTTTGTTGTTAGTGCACTTTCTAAATATTTTTGGTCTCCAATTGCTTTTATTGTATAAGGTGATGTAACTCTTTTGGTATTGACTAATATAAAGTCCTCTCCTTCTACATTAATATTAATAATATCTGACATATTCACAATTCTTTGGTCATTAATACTAATTGCTTCTGCTCCTGCAAGTCGTAATTCATTTACTAATTCAATTAAATTGGAATTGGTAACTTTACCAATTTCTGTATCTTCGTCATAATAGTTAATTATAATTCCATTTCCCTTAACATCTGTTAATCCAGCAATTGTTCTTGCTTGTGTAAGTTCTTTATTTAATAATTCAGATGCTTCTTGGTTCGATTCCCTTTTTTGTTTATATTCTTGTAATTTAATATTTGTTTCTTCTAGCTTTTCTGCCGTTTCTTGGTATTTTTCTTTCCAGCTAGCCAATGTCTCACTTAATTGTGTCTCTCTCATATTTTCAATTTGCGTAATATTGGTTTCTTCTACTGTTCGAAACTGCATAAACATAACATATGCTAGAACAAAACAAACCAAACCAATGGTTACTGTCATAATCTGTTTTCCTTTTTTCACTTTTTATCACCTACTTTATTTACTCAACTGTTGTTATATATTTATTAGTTAAAACACCAGTATATTTTTCTATTTTTATTTTATCACTTTTTTCTACTTTTACATCAAGTCCATACTTATTTATTAATAAATAGATATATCCACCAGACCTTGTGATGTTATCAATCATATTTTGATTTCCAATTGCTTTAATTACAAATGGACTTCCTACAATTTCATTATTTACTTGTATAACTGTTCCTGCACAAGTAATAGCAGTTGATGGTACAATTCTTTGACCATTAATACTAATTGCTTCCACTCCATTATTTTTTAATTCATTTAAAATTTCTCGCAAATCACCATCATGAACAATATCCTCTGCAATTCCTAACATCGAGTTTGTATTGTCTCTTAGTGTAATAATAACACCTTCTCCTACAACATCGGTTAATCCTAGATAAGTATTAATTCTTTTTAATTCTTCTTGTTTTTCAACAGAACTATCATCTGAAGAAATACTAACTTGTCTTTCTTTTTCTAGTTGTTCTTCTGCATGTTCTAAGTTTTCATAGATACGATCATATTGTTCCTTCCATCTTAATACTTCATCACGTAATCCATTTTCACGGTAGGTACTACCAGCAGTTGATACTAAATTTTGAGTTGTTCTTAGTTGGATTCCAATTCCTAATACTAGTACAAAACACATAATCCCTAATGTAACTGCTATTTGTATTTTTTTTGTCCTCATAATTCCTTTCTCCTTCTCCTTATTGTTTTTGCCTAAACACTGCCTTTTCTTTTATTAAATCACCATTTATAAATATTTCTCCTTCTAATCCCTTTGTATCGTTTAAAACAGCTTTTAAGTATAACATTCTACTACTTAAATTAGAGGCGTCTCCTAAGTATACAATCTTTTTTTCTTCTTCGATATGTAAAGTATAATTTTGCTTATTTTCAATATTAATTCGGTTGATTTTACTTACAATTCCACTACTTTGAATAGAATCAATAATCTTTAATACCATTTCTAATTTATTTAAATCTTCTTCATCTAGTCGATTTCCAACTTTTAATTCTTCTTGTGTTGTATGGTATCCCATTATAATTGGTACATCTACAGCATTTGTTGCTATTTCTAAGATATATCCTTGGTTATTAATATAGACAAAACTTCCTACATATTCAAGCATATAGGTTGTTGTTCTTTCTTTTACTTGTAATTCAACTTTATTGGGAAGTATTCTATTTACTTCTACTGTATCAATATAAGCATTCTGCTTTATTCTTTGAGAGATTTTATTTTTACTTGTTTTATAAATATTTTCTCCCACTGTAATTCCTGAAAGACTGGTAATCGTCTCTTGTGAAATGGCGTTATTTCCTGTTACACTAATTTCTACTATATTAAATAAAGGTGACATCATGAAGAAAATAAATGCTGCCATTAGCGCTCCTAATAGGATTGTCCATTTTATTACCCCTTTTATTATCTTTCCTTTTTTATTCTCTTCTTTCTTTTTCATTATTTGTTTTTTCTTAGGAGCAGATTTTTTATCTGCTCCTTTTTGTATTTGTGTTTTTTTTGTTTTTTTACCAGTTTCTTGATTCTGCTTTTTCTTTGTTTTTGAAACATTGTGTTTTTGGGTTTCATTTGGTAACTTGGTTACTCCAATTACAATCTCATTATCAAAATTAAATGCTTCATTTTCATTTTGTGCTGTTTTGTTTTTGGTTGTTCTTTCTTTTTTTGTTACTTTCTTTTTCTTAGATACTTTTTTCTCTTTTTTATCATCTGAAGCATTACTATTTTCGTCTTCTAAATATAAAAAATTCAATTCCTGATTTTTATTTCTTCCCATACTCAACCAACTTCTTTCGTAATATTTGCTCCTAATGCATTTAATTTTTCGTCTAAATTTTCATATCCTCGTAAGATATATTCTATATTTGTTACTTTTGTTTTTCCATTTGCTCTAAGAGCTGCTACCACTAACGCTGCTCCTCCTCGTAAATCCGTTGATTCTACTATCGCATTTGTTAATTTTCTTACCCCTTTAATCACTGCAGTTCTTCCTTCTATCATAATTTTAGCACCCATTCGATTTAATTCATTTGTGTATTTATAACGATTCTCAAAAATATTTTCTACCACAATGGATGTTCCTTTCGCTGTAGAAAGAATGCTAACTAATATTGCTTGCATATCGGTTGGAAAACCAGGATATGGCATTGTTTTTATATTAACTGCATTCAATTTTTTAGGTGCTTGTAAAATAAGAGTATCTTTCGTAGCTTCAATATTGCAACCACATTCCTTTAGTTTTTCAATCACAGGAGTTAAATGAGCTGGAATTACTTTCTTTAGTTTAATATTACCTCCTGTGGTTGCCACCGCACAAAGTAATGTTCCTGCTTCTATTCTATCTGGCATAATTTGATAACCTGTATCCTTTAATTTTTCAACTCCATGAATAACAATTTCGTTTGTGCCTGCTCCTGTCACTTTTGCTCCCATTTTATTTAAGAAATTCTGTAAATCAATAATTTCTGGTTCCATGGCAGCATTAGAAATGACGGTAGTTCCTTTCGCAAGAACTGCTACTAGCATTGCGTTTTCTGTTGCTCCAACACTTGGAAAATCTAAGTGTATTTTTTCTCCCACTATTGTATCACATGTACAATGAATATATCCAGTGTTTTCACAAATCTTAATTCCTAAATTTTCGAATGCTTTTAAGTGTAAATCAATTGGTCTTGCTCCAATATCACATCCTCCTGGGCAGGAAAATGTTGCACCTTTTAATCTTCCAATTAATGCTCCTGCAAGAATAACAGAAGAACGCATTTTTCTCATTAATTCTTCTGGAATTTCTTGTTTTTTTACACTCCTAGCATCAATTACTATTTTATCACGAACTCTTTTTACTTTGCAACCTAAATTTCTTAATATTTCTATCATTACTTTTGTATCATGTATATTAGGAACATTATATAATTTTGTAATTCCATTATTTAAAATGGATGCTGCTAAAATTGGCAAAGAAGCATTTTTAGAACCAGATACGACTGCTTCTCCTTCTAGCTTCTTTCCACCTTTTATTATGTATGACCCGCATATTTTCACCCTCCTTTATGTTATATATATTATGCTTACCTTAAATTTTCGGTGAATAGAAAAAGACTTACTTCCTTTTAATGTAAGTCTTTTTTCTATTTTTATTATTTACTTAATCCATCCTTTTTTCTTTAAATCTTCAAAAATCAATCTTCCTGCAAGACTAATTCTTCCCATATCATTTGTATCAAGAAAATTAATTTCTTCTATTTCAGATGCCGGTTCTAAATCACCTTCATAATCTGCTGTATAACAAGTCATTTTCACAATAATGCCTTCATCTTTTCCATCAGCTTGTGCTTCAAATGTACCATAATATTGTATGGTATCTTTCTTTATGTCCACAGAAACTTCTTCTTTTACTTCACGAATTAAAGTTTCTTCATCCGATTCCCCTTGTTCTCTTTTTCCTCCTGGTGAATAATACTTTTCTTTACCTTTACTTCTCGTACAAAGTATTTTGTTATCTTTTATATAAATCCATGCTACTTTATCAATGATTTTCATTGTCCCTTCCTCCTATTCAAATTATTCTAATTATACTAATAATTTTAAAAAATGAAAAGTTTTTTCACATTTTTCTTTCATCCATTGACATTTTTCCTCTGTTTTATATAATAAAAGCATAATAAAAAGAAATGAGTGATGTTTATGGAATTAAAAGATGCGATTAAAATTGCAAAACAAGCAAGATTACGTGCAAGAGCTTCTGCTTCTAATTACTACGTTGGTGCTTGTCTTGTTACGAAATCTGGAAAGGCATATTCTGGTTGTAATATTGAAAATAGTGGTATTCAAAGTATTTGTGCAGAACGTACTGCTTTTGTTAAAGCTTTATCTGAAGGAGAAGATGATTTTTCTTATATTGTTGTCGTTGGTGGAAATAAAGATGCTCTCATATTAGATAACTGTCTTCCTTGTGGTTATTGTAGACAATTTATGAATGATTATGTGGATAATACTTTTAAAATTTATGCATGTTTTGGTGAAAATGATGCAATAGAAGAATATACCCTTTCTGATTTGTTACCTCATTGTTTTAAATTGTAAAATAATGAAGTAATCCTTTGTCCTTGTTGACTTATTTATTAATTCTTATTGAAGGGCTGATGAGGATATCTATCCCTACATTAAAACGACCATTGAAAATGGTCGTTTTTTGATATTATTCTTCAATATCTAATTTTATATGAACATCTTTTAATTGTTGCTCGCTTACTGCACTTGGTGCTCTCATTAATAAATCTCTTGCTTTTTTATTTTTAGGGAATGCAATTACTCCTCTTAGGTTATCTTCATTTGCAATTAGCATAACCATTCTATCAACTCCTGGTGCTGCTCCTGCATGTGGTGGTGTACCATATTGGAAAGCATTAAATAATGCTCCAAAACGTTCTTCTACATTGTTTCTTGTATATCCTGCAATTTCAAATGCTTTTACCATTAATTCTGGATCGTGGTTACGAACAGCTCCTGATGCCATTTCATAGCCATTACATACTAAATCATATTGGTAAGCAAGGATTTCTAATGGGTCTTTTTCTTCTAACGCATGCATTCCACCTTGTGGCATCGAAAATGGATTATGATTAAAGTCAATCGTTCCTTCATCTGATAGTTCATACATTGGAAAATCAATAATCCAGCAAAAACGATAGGTATCTTTTTCTAGTAAATCTAATCGATTTCCAAGTTCAATTCTAACTCCACCTGCAATTTTTTGTGCTGTGCCTAATTCATCTGCAATAAAGAACATCGCACAGTTTGGTAATGCACCTGTTATTTGAATTATTTCTTGTTTTTGTTCTTCATCAATAAATTTGGAGATACCTCCATTTAGATTTCCTTCTCCATCTAATTTTACCCATGCTAATCCTTTTGCACCTAATTCGTTTACTGCAAATTCACTCATATTATCAAAGAATTTTCTTCCTAGTTCTGGTTGATTATTTACCACAATTATTTTTATGGTTTTATCTTTAAAAGCATTAAATTCTGTATGTTCAAATACCTTCGTAACATCTTGAATCACAAGAGGATTTCTCAAATCTGGTTTATCAATTCCGTATTTTTCCATCGCTTCTTTATAGGGGATTCGAATAAATGGCCCTTGGTCCACTTTCCAAGAAGTAAATTTTGAAAATACGTCTGGAACAACTTCTTCTAATACGTTAAATACATCTTCTTGGGTTGCAAAACTCATTTCAAAATCTAATTGATAAAACTCTCCTGGTGCACGGTCTGCACGTGGGTCTTCATCTCTAAAACATGGTGCTATTTGATAATATTTATTAAATCCACCTACCATTAATAATTGTTTAAATTGTTGCGGTGCTTGTGGTAGTGCGTAAAATTCTCCTGGGTGAATTCTACTTGGTACTAAGAAGTCTCTTGCCCCTTCTGGTGAAGAATTTGCTAAAATTGGTGTTTGAATCTCGGTAAAGCCTAATTCATCCATTTTATTTCTTAATGTCTTCATAATATTCGAACGTAGTAAAATATTTTTATGAATATGCTCATTACGAAGTTCTAAAAATCGATATTCTAACCTTAAATCTTCTCTTACATTAGACAAAGTATCAGAAGTTGTTTCAAATGGTAAGACATTTTTGCATTTCCCTAAAATAGTCATTTTGGTTGCAACAATTTCAATCTCTCCTGTTGGCATTTTAGGATTTTTATTTGCTCTTTCTACAACATTACCTTCTACCATAATACAACTTTCTGTTGTTAAATCTTTACTTATTTCTTCAAATTGAGCACCGTTTTCCATAACCACTTGGGTAATACCAAATTCATCTCTTAAATCAATAAAAGTCATTGCTCCTAAATTACGATTTTTTTGAATCCATCCAGAAAGCTTTACTTCTTTTCCAACATCTTCTTTTCTTAATTCCCCACAATTGTTTGTTCTATATTCGTTCATAAACGCCTCCAATATATCTTCCTATTTCATTTCTTTTTTAATATATTCTAGTACCTCATCTACTTTAATTACTTTTTTTTCTGATGTTTTTGTATTTTCAATTTCTACTTTTCCCTCTTCTACTTTATCTCCTAAAACAACCATATATGGAGTTCCTAAAACCTTGCAATCTTTTATTTTAGCTCCTATTGTAATATTTTCTCTATCATCTAATATAGAATCGATTCCATTTTTTGCTAATTCTTCATATATTTTATTGGCTAATTCTACTTTTTCTACATTCTCCATTTTAGGAACAATTTGAACCTTAAATGGCGCTACTGACATTGGCAATCTAAATCCACATGGTCCCCATTTTTCATCATTAATAACACAGTTTTCATATAGTGCAGCAACTGTCCTGCTTACTCCTATTCCATAACATCCCATATAGTATAAGCATTCTTTTCCCTCTTGGTTTGTAAACTTACCATTCATCATTTCGGAATATCTTGTTCCTAATTGGAAAATATGTCCTAATTCCATTGTTCTAATTTCTTTTAGGTTTGATATATCTTCTATACCATATTCATTTTTTAAATATTCTTTATAATTTTCTTTTTCCAATATTTCTGTATTCAATCCAATTCCTGTTACTTCGTCATATAAAATTTTATCTTCTCCTTGCTCTGAAATTAGCATGAATTCCTCTGATTTTTTCCCTCCCATTGCACCATTATCTGCAACAATTGGAATAACTGGCAATCCTATTTTTTTAAAGATTTCTAAAAATGCTTTTCTTACATTATCATATGATTTTGCCATCGATGTTTCATCTTTGTCAAAACTATATGCATCTAACATTGGAAATGCTTTTCCTCTTAATAAATATCCTCTTGTCCTTATTTCATTTCTATATTTTTCACCAATTTGATAAAATGTTGCAGGTAAGTTTTTATAGGATTTTAACTTTTCTCTTGCAAATTCTAACATAGCTTCTTCCCCTGTTGGAGCTAAGCAAAATGTTCCTTTATTGGATTCTGTTATCAGCATTGTTCCATCATTTACATAGTGATCGTATCTTCCTGAATTTTTCCAAATAGTATCTGGTTGTAATGTTGGAAGTAATACTTCTATACAATCATATTTATTTAACGTTTGGGTTATTATTTTTTCTACATTTCTTCTTACTAATAGTGGGACTGTATTATACGCAAACAGTCCTGCACCATATTGAACTAATTGCCCTGTTTGTAATAGAATACTTTGTCCTGGGTACATTTTATCTATATTATTTAATTTGGTACTTCCCATACCTGTATTTGATAATCTCATATTCATTCTCCCTCTTCTTTAAACTTTTTCATTCTTCACTGTTCCGAAGCAAGCCCCTCTTCCCTTTCGGGAGATGGAGCCTCATTAGGCTCTTCTTTTCTATTTTCTTGGTCTCTTTCTTCTAATATATCATCAATGACGATTTGTCTATTTTCGTCCATTTTATATCTTGGCAAATCTGGTAAATTTTCTAGACTTTCATATCCAAACATTTTTAAAAAGTTTGGAGTTGCTTTATAGGTCATTGGTCTACCTGGTGCCTCTAATTTTCCTGCTTCTTCAATTAAATTATATTCTAACAATTTATACATCGTCGCATCTGAATTAACTCCACGAATCGATTCAATTTCAGCTCTTGTTACTCCTGGATTGTAGGCAATAATCGCAAGTGTTTCTAATGCTGCATTAGATAGATTTGGTTTACTTCTTTTATCTAAAATCGGATAAATATATTCATAATATTCTTTTTTTGTACACATCTGATAAGCATCATTAATACGAATTATCTCAAATCCTCTACCTTGTTGTTCATATTCTTCTTCTATTTTTTCAATAATTGCAATAATATCTTCCTTATTCATCTCTAGAGCAGAAACAAATTCCTTGATATTTACTTCTCTTCCACATGCAAATAAAATTGCTTCTATTACTGCTTTTGCTTGTTCTATTTCCATATTATCTTCCTTTTTTGTTAAATTCTTTTTATATTATGCCACTTTTTCCTTTCTATGTCAATGAATTTTAGCTTTTCCTTCCATTTTGCATTGCACTTTTTTTTTAGGTATGATATGATAAATATATCTTGATAAAAGGGGTGTAATTTATGCAAAACTCACCTAAAAAAATAGAAGTTATAAATGGGAATGGCAATGAATTAGAAATTTCAGAAGTTCATGAACATTTAAGAATTGCAAAACCTAAAACAAAAGATGAAAAAGCTAAAAAAATTATTATTCCAAAAGAAAAGAAAAAATAATACCATATAGCATGTCTATGTGGTATTTGTTTTTGTTTACACTTCATGTGAATTAATATATAAGTTCAATAAAGAATTTGTAGAAGAAAAAACAATGAATGTTGGCAGTAATACATAATGTCAAGAACAGGATAGTTCTTATGGAGCTATCCTGTGTATTTTATTTATATAATTAAATACTCTATAAATGTAAAATACGCACCTAGATTATCATTATAAATAAAAAAATGTTCTTATGGAACGCTAAATCCCATAAAAACATCCATATTGGTAGCGATGGTGGGACTTGAACCTACGACCTGCCGGGTATGAACCGGATGCTCTAGCCAACTGAGCTACATCGCCATATATTTATTAGAACGTGTATTATTATATTAGTATATCCTGTTTTTGTCAAGACAAAACAAAGAAAATAATGAAAATTATTTTCTTTGTTATTTACCTTTTTTATTTTTATATTTGCTTTTCTTCTGTTTGTTGTTTTTGGTCTTTTTGCTTCTTTACTTGTTCTGCCATTTGTCCTGCTAAAATTTCATTTACTTTTGCTTGTGGAACAAAGCTTTCTGGTTCTTCTTCTAACGAAATATTAACACTACTTACTTCTACAGCCAATTTTTCTAAATTCCTGGTTTGTTGCGCAATAATTGCCTCTACTTCTTTTTGTATCTCTTTACTATCTATTTCTATTTCTTCATTTACAGTTAATTCTCTGTGTATGGTTCTTATTCCATCAAATAATCTCATTGATATTTTTCCTCCTAATTAATTTAACAATAAACTAATACTCTTTTATATTAACATAAAAGAGCAAAAAAATCAAGTGTTTTTTGCTCTTTTTTCTAGTACGTTTTTATCTTTTGTAAGGGTATACGCCCTCATCGACCCGTTATCAATTTATGTTACATTTTATCGGGTCGACAAAGGTGTCGACCCCTACATTAGTTCATATAATCTCTTAATTTCTTACTTCTACTTGGATGTCTTAATTTTCTTAATGCTTTTGCTTCAATTTGTCTAATTCTTTCTCTTGTTACTTCAAACTCTCTTCCTACTTCTTCTAATGTTCTTGCTTTGCCATCTTCTAAACCAAATCTTAGTTTTAGTACTTTTGCTTCCCTTGGTGTTAAGGTGTTCATTACTTCTTCTAATTGCTCTTTTAATAGTGTATAGGCTGCAGAATCATGTGGTGCAGGACTATCTTCATCTTGAATAAAATCTCCTAAATGGCTATCATCTTCTTCTCCAATTGGGGTTTCAAGAGATACTGGGTCTTGTGCTATTTTTTGAATCTCCATTACTTTTTCTACTGGCATTTCTAATTCTTCTGCAATTTCTTCTGGGCTTGGTTCACGTCCTAATCTTTGTAGTAGATGTCTTGAAGTACGAATTAATTTATTAATTGTTTCTACCATATGAACTGGAATACGAATAGTTCTTGCTTGGTCTGCAATTGCTCTTGTAATCGCTTGACGAATCCACCATGTTGCATACGTACTAAATTTAAATCCTTTTTTATAATCGAATTTATCAACAGCTTTAATTAATCCCATGTTTCCCTCTTGGATTAGGTCTAAAAATAGCATGCCTCTTCCTACATATTTTTTAGCAATACTTACAACTAACCTTAGGTTTGATTCTGCTAAACGTTTTTTTGCTTCTTCATCCCCTTCTAGTACCTTTTCTGCAATTTCTAATTCTTCATCATAACTTAAAAGTGGTATTCTTCCAATTTCGCGTAGATACATTCTAACTGGATCATCTGTACTGATTCCTTCTAGTGTTGTTAAATTAATATCTTCTACTTTGATGTCTTCTACTTCCTCTAAATCTTCTAAATCTGGCTCTTCATCATCTAAATCTTCCTTTAAGTCTACATTTAGTTCTTCAAATGCATCAAATACTTTTTCAATCTGATCTGGATTTGCATCATCTAGTTCAGATGCGATTTCACCATACGTAATTCTTCCCTGTTTTTTTGCTTTTTCTAAAATCATTTTCACTTTTTCATCTTCTGATTTTACTTGTTCTTCTTTTTTAGTTTGTTCTACTAGTTCTTCATTTTTTACTTTTTGCTTTTTTTCTTCTTTTTCAGGCATTTTCTTTCCTCCTATTTCATTTTGGCTATTTTTATAATAATAGTACTTAATCTAGCTTCTAACGCTTTTGCTTCATCTACTCCTATTGTTTTATCTTCTAATTGTTTAATAATTTGATTTTTTTCATATGTTAATTTTTCTTTTTCATATAAACTTAGAATATCCTCAATAGCTTTTTTACTATCTGATATTTCATAGTCGTTTGCCATAATACTTGTAATATGATTCATTAATTCTTCTTCCGCAAATAAATTTAATACATTACTATTACTATTTCCTTTTTCAAAGTGTTCATACAATCTTTTGGCAATTTCCCTATTTTGCTCTAATTTAAAATCTTCTGGCTTAATTTTCTCCATAATGTGTATATAAGCATTCATCTCTGGATGAATTAGTAAGGAAATAATCACATTTTCTCTTTTAATTAATGCATCATTTTTTTCATCTTGTTTCTTTGCCATTGGTGCTTGTTTTGCTATTGGTTTTTGAATCATTTTAATTCCTTGATGTTCTTTATATGTCATCTTATTTGCTTCTGCATAAATTGCCTCTTTGGATATTTGATAATCCTTAGCAATTCGGTCAATATAGATTTCTCGTTCAATACTGTTATCTACTTTAGAAAGAATTTTTACAATTTCGTTTAAGAATTTTATTTTGTCACTTGCAGTTTGTATGTTCATTGACTTTTTTAGTGTTCTTACTTTAAACTCTACTAAAGAAATAGCATTTTCGACACATCTTTCAAATCTACCACTACCATATTTTACAACATATTCATCTGGATCTTTTGCATCCCCATCTAATTGTAAAATTCGAATATCACAACCTAAATTTTGTAAAATTTCCATTCCTCTCATTGTTGCTGCTTGTCCTGCTCCATCAGAATCATATCCAATAATAATTTGAGAAGCATATTTTCTAAGTAGTCTTCCTTGTGATTCTGTTAGTGCTGTTCCTAAAGATGCAACTACATTTGTAATTCCTCTTTGGTAAAGGGAAATCGCATCCATATAGCCCTCTACAATAATGATTTTATCTTTTCCACTCTTTTTAGCTACATTTAGTCCAAATAAATTTCTTCCTTTACTGTATACTATGTTTTCTGGTGAATTAATGTATTTGGGTTTACTATCATCTAGAACTCTTCCTCCAAAAGCAATAACTCTATCTTGTACGTCTTTAATGGGAAACATGAGTCTTGTTCTAAATTTATCGTAATATTTTCCTTTATCCGATTTTCCTACTAAACTAGATGCTAATATTTCTTCTTCTGAAAACCCTTCTTTTTTTAATGTTTGATAAAGTTCATCAAAATTCGCTGAAAATCCAATTTGAAATGTTTTTAATGTATGATTATCCAACTTTCTTTTTTTCACATATTCTTGTGCAATTTTTGCTGATGTTTTATACAAATTGTCATGAAAAAAGCCGTGCTGCTATTTTATTAATTTGGTATACTTTTTCTTTTAGTTGCATTTTTTTAGCATCTTGTCCATCGGTTAATGTTGGTAGCACTATTCCGCTTTTTTCTGCTAAGTTCTCGATTGCTTGTTTAAAGTCTAAATTTTCTATTTTACTGACAAAGTGGATAACATCTCCTCCCACTCCGCAACCAAAACAATGAAAGATTTGTTTATCTGGTGACACAGAAAAAGAAGGAGATTTTTCTCTATGAAATGGACATAAGCCAAAAAAATTCCTACCACTTCTTTTTAACACTACGTATTGCGATATCACATCAACGATATCATTGCTGTTTCTAATTTCATCCACTAATTCATCACTATATCGCGCCATATTTCTTTAACCTTTCTTTCATAATATATACTATTCGACAGATATCTTATAATTCCCTCTTACTTCACATAAAATTTTATCTATTTTTTATCTATTTGTCAATTTTTGTCGTTTAAGTTGTCTTCCTAAACTTATCATAAAACAAACGTTATTGGTAATATTACCAATAACGTTTTATATTTTTTAATTCTATAAATTTTCAACTGTTCCAGCAGTTCCTTCGTCAAATGGAATAAATTTGTTTACTACATTTTGAACTGGCTCAATATTGTCAATTTCAAACTCTTGGAAAGATGAATTAATTTTATTATCAATCATTCCTTCTACTTCTTCAATCGATGAATTTTCTGCTAATACTAATTCGCTTACTAAAATTTGTTTTGCATTAGAAAGCATTTTCTTTTCTCCTGTTGATAATCCTTTTTCTTTTTGTTTAAATGATAAATTACGAACAACATCTGCAATTTCATAAATGTCTCCGCTTTTCATTTTGTCCATATTATCACGGTATCTTTTATTCCAATTACTAGACATTTCTGTTTTTTCTTCTTCTAATATCTCAAATACTTTTGAAGCTTCTTGTTTATCAATAATTCCTCTTACACCAATTTCTTCAGCTTTATTGGTTGGCACCATTACCTTTACTTCTCCTGGCATCTTTAGTATATAATATGCTTGCTTTTCTCCTAATATATTTTTTTCTTCGATTGCATCAATCACTCCTGCTCCATGCATTGGGTAAACAATATGGTCTCCTACATTAAACATAGCTTTCTTGTGCCACTCCTTTCTGAATGTTTTATCTATAACAATAAAAAAATGCGATTCGTTTTGCCAAATCTTTCATAATCCCTTATCTCATCGCCTTTGTTTTTCTTACCATATTTATTATACTACAAAAATTGCCAAAAGTCAAAAGCTTTTGGTAATTTTTTCTTATAAAAAAATGCCATACGTTTTATTTCCGTATGGCTCTAAGACTTTGTTTTTTATTTCTTACAAAAGACTAATTGGCACTTGTTGAACCAAATCCGCCCATTCTTTCACCTGTTGCTACATCATCATCTGTTATTAAATATTTTTGAAAGATGGCTTGCCCGATGGCATCTCCTTTTTTAATTTCAATGTCTTCTTCTTTAATATTGTAGAAAGCAAACATAAAATGTCCATCATTATCTGGATTCCCATAATAATCCTTATCGATTACACCAACACTATTAGCCATTACTAGTCCTTTTTTCTTTGGATTTGAACTTCTATTATATAACATTAGAACTTCATCTTCTTGCATATATGCTTTTAATCCTGTTTTTATAAGAGTTGGGTTCATTCCTTTTTTAAAGCTTGGTACGATACAATCTTCTGCTGCTTCTATATCATATCCTGCTGAATATTTTGTTTTACGAATTGGTAAATTGATTCCTGCATCTTCAAATCCTTTTGCTATTTCAAATCCACGTTTTTTCTCCATTTTCTTCTCCTCTTTCTTTGGGCATACTAATCATATCCTACAAAGCAATTTTACAAACAATGCCCTACATTTTTTTCTTATTGTATTATAGTTATATTTCTTTGTCAATTATTTTTTTAAGTTTACTCCAACAATTCCTCCGTACCATTCCTGCTAATACAGAAAATAGTATCATTAATATGGCATATATATTCATGGCAAAGCCAGTATGTATGAAACTAGAAATAAAATATAAAATGCTAATATAAATGATTCCTATCATTCCTCCATGAATTAATCCTTTTTTCTTAATTTTACTAGAGCCTATACTTCCTCCTATTAATATACTAATGATTGTTATAATCAAAATAGCTGGGGCAATCATGTTTTCTGCTACATTGGTATATGTCAACAATAAGGAAAAAAGAAATAATAATACTAAAGTAATAAAATAGGAAATAACAACCCCTTTTATAATATGAATGATACTACTTTTATTTTCTACTCCTCCAGTTTGTATGAAACTCTTCATAATTATCCTCCTTTGTACTTATATATATGTAGTAAAAGATGTATTAGAACTGTAAATAAAAAGAACCTCTAGCTTGAGATTCTTTTTTATCTTATTGATTTTCAATTGTATTTGTTTGTATCGAATTGTTGTTATTGGTTTGTGAATCATTATTTGGTGTTGTCTGAGTTTTCTGTTTTTCTATTTGCGTTTGTAAATATTCTTCAATATTGATAGTATTTCCTACGTTCTCCATATAATAAGTATTGATTCCTGCATTAATAACAAAATAAGCATTATCTAATACTGGTTTAACTAATTCATTACCAATATAATCATAAATTCCATAGTATTTTACTTTTTTTGTACTTGTACCTTCTTGAATTTCGAAATCTTTTCCAAATACAATTGCTTTATAGGTTGGAATAATAACAAGGTTGTTTACAACTTTTCCACTTAAATTTCCAACTGCACCCGCTGAATAACCAATTACATCATAATCTAATGGTAAAATTAGATTTCCTTTTACATCAAACATTCCCCATTTTTTATTTTGGTATACTGGGATAGCATTTTCAAATAAAACATATTTGTTGGTAATATTGTTGTTTGGAAATTTCGAAACATCAATACCAATTTGTTCATATTCTAAGTGAATTACGATATTTCCTGTATTTCCTAAAACACCATATCGATTATTGTTTTTTACAATGTATAATCCATTGTTTTTATCAATCATATTAATTTCGTCATATAATAAATTAATTTTGGTTGTTCCGTTTTCTGTTACGATTCCTTTCTTATTCGTAGTATTTGTTACATAAAATTCTCTTGCACTTTCATTAAATACCATTTTACTATATCTTGAACCAATTACTTCATTGTTTTGGCTATTTACAACACCATACAAATTGTTATCTTTTTTTACAACAAATAAATCATATAAAATTGCTTTTTGATTATTAAAATCTTTATCAACACCCTCTTTATATCCTAGTGTTTTAAATTGTGCTGTATAATTCTCCACTAAGTATGGTAGAGTATAAATTCGAATATTTTTTGCTTCTTGATTATATTCAAATGTTACATTAAATGCAATTTTGATTCCTTCTGGTGTACAATATAATTTATTGTTTCTTCGAACAACAGGATCTGAAATCAAATAATCCTCATAGTCTTTTTCTTTGGTTTGATCAGGAGCTACTTTTGAAATTTTATTGGAATTTAAGAAAAACGAAGCGGTTTCTTCTTCACAATTTACCCAACATTTATTTTCATCTTCTGTATATAGTTTATATTCTCCTTTGTGAGAATCATATCCTAAATAGCTCGCAATTCCCATAATATCTACATGTATTTTTCCAGTTGCTTGGTCAATCAAAATTGTATCACTTGGTAAATTAACCGTTTTTCCATTAATATATACACGAAATATATTTTGCTGTATGTACATAATTGCATACATAATTCCTACAATTAATACACTAACCAAAATAATACATACCAATATAATTCTTGACACTTTTTTGTCTTTTTCTTGATTCAAATTTCTTTGGGGCTTAAAATTTCCTCCACTTATTTGCATATTGTTCCTCCTTCTTATTCTTTTGTGTATCCATATTTTTTATAAAACTCATCACGAAAACTTAATAAATTATCATTTTCTATTTCTATTCTAACTCTTTGCATTAAACTCGTCAAGAATCTTAGGTTATGAATGGATAATAATCGTACCCCTAATATTTCATTTGTTTTTACTAGGTGTCTTATATAAGCTCTTGTATAGTTTTTACAAGTATAACAGTCACATTCTGGGTCTAATGGTGTCCAATCTCTTTCATAGGTTGCATTACGTACAACTACCTTTCCATTCCATGTCATGGCGGTTCCATTTCTTGCAATTCTAGTTGGTAATACACAATCACACATATCAATTCCAGCAATCGCTGCTTCTATTAGATAGTCTGGTGTTCCTACTCCCATTAGATATCTAGGTTTATCGCTTGGCATAAGTGGTGTTGTATAACGTAGCACATCCAAGAATTCTTCTTTTGGTTCTCCTACACTAATCCCTCCAATTGCATAGCCTGGAAAATCTAGTTCAATTAAATCTTTAGCACTTTTTTGTCTTAAATCTTTATAAAATCCACCTTGTATAATCCCGAATAGCCCCTGTTTGTCCGTATTTTTATGTGCTTCTTTACAACGTATGGCCCATCTAGTTGTTCTTTCCATGGATTGCTTCGTATATTCATAAGTGGATGGATATGGGCAACATTCATCAAACGACATAATAATATCTGCCCCTAAAGCCTCTTCAATTTCCATTATTTTTTCTGGTGAAAAAAAATGTTTACTTCCATCTAAGTGAGATTTAAATTCTACTCCCTCTTCTGATATGGTTCGTAAATCGCTTAAACTAAATACTTGAAACCCTCCACAATCTGTTAAAATTGGTCTATCCCAATTCATGAATTTATGCAGACCTCCTGCTTCTTTTACTAGTTCATGTCCTGGTCTTAGATACAAATGGTAGGTATTTGATAGAATAATCTGAGCCTTTACTTCTTCTTTTAATTCTTCTGGTGTCATGCTTTTTACAGTTGCTTGTGTTCCAACTGGCATAAAAATTGGGGTTTGTATATCACCATGTGGTGTATGAATTACTCCACGTCTTGCACCACTTTGTTTGCATGTATGTATTAGTTCATAAGTTATTGCTTGCATCATTTTCTCTCCTTTTTTATTTTCTAATCTATTATACTTGATTTTAAAGAATAAAATCAATGTTTTTCATAAATTTTGTATACAAAAAAGAAAAAGACTTACTCCTTTCCTTTTTTAACTCTTTTCTGTTTTAATTGTATTTTATAATTTTGGCACTCTTTGATATCTTATTGCTTTTTCTATTTTCTCTTCTAACATACTTTTTTCCATTTTTTGTTATTTTATAAAAAAGTAACAGATACATTCCTTTCCATCTATCTGTTACTTTTTTCTAATCTAAAATTTGCAATTGTTACTATTCAAATCTAATGGCTTTTTATTTCTAAAACACTAATTCAGGATATTCCTTCATTACCCAAACATTACCAGATTCAAAATCCCAACCACTATAATTTGCTTGTACCTTCATCTCTTCTAATGTTAACTCGGTTCCTTCAGCACTCGTATTTATTCCTGCACTCTCAGATGACCAATATGAATTTTCAACGTGTCCAGGCACCGTCCTTCCCACAAATCCGTCCACAGTCACTTACACTAGTTATTATTTTTGATAACGTATATGAATTTTTTATTTTTCCACGTTGATGACCAACTAGTCCACCTCCTACTACTCCTGATATGCTAACTGAACCAATCGAATAACAATTAGTTATTTCTCCGTTTTGATTATCCCCAACAAGTCCTCCTACAGTAGCATAGGCTTCTACACATGCATCACTATAAGACTCCATTATAACTGCTTTTTCTCCTGTATTAGTACCTACCAGGCCTCCCACATTAGATGTTTCCAATCCTTTTACTGTTCCCGACGAAGATGCCTTTTTTATTCGACCTCCCATATTATACCCAACAAGTCCTCCTATATTAGGTCTCGTTCCAGTTACATTTCCATTCGTTTTTACATATTCTATTGTTCCATGGTTTACACCTGCTAACATTCCAACACCCCAACTACCACTAACATTTCCTTGCACTGTCAAATTATTTACTTTTCCATCTGTACCAATACATCCAAATAGTCCTTGGTAATCTGCTTCTCCTTCTATATTTAATCCTGTTATTTTATGATTACTTCCATCTAATTTTCCTGTAAACATATTAGTATTGTTTCCAATTGGTGTCCAATTTGCTGTTAATTGTATGTCTTTCATAATCATATAATTTCCTGTTAAATCTTCTACTACCTTTCTTAGATCGTCTTCATTATATATACCCTTCCATCCTTCTGGTGGCTCTTTTGGTTCTTCTTGAACTACATATTTTCCTAAGCTTTCTATTATCTTTAGTGTCTCTCGATCGACTTTAAATTGCCAATCATTTACTACTACAATGTCGCCTTCTATTTTCATCTCATTTTCTTGTATGCAATTGTCAATATATTCTTTATCATTATATTGAGCATCTACCACTTTATCTTTTTGTAAATCTAACAACACTAATTCTAATTCTTCCTTTGCTTGTGCTTGTGAAGTTTTTATTCCCGCTTCTTGTGCAAAATTAAAAATACCTCTTTCTCCGAATTGCTAAATTTATTACCACTCCTGCAAGTATTAACAACACAATGATGGTAATAATTAATGCGATTAGAGTAATTGCGTTTTGTTTCTTCATTTGTATTCCTCCTATTTTTTTATTTTATTATATCTTTTACATTCTTATCATACTTTGTTTCTTTTGCTATTAATTTACTTCATCTCTTGCTATTCTAGTTAAGACTAAACTGTAACCTTATTTTATAAACATCGCATCTCCAAAACTAAAAAAACGATATTTTTGTTGTACAGCTTCAGTATAAGCTCTTATCATATAGTCTCTTCCTGCAAGTGCAGATACTAACATTAATAATGTCGATTGTGGCAGGTGAAAATTTGTAATGAGTGCATCTAAGCATTTAAAGTGATATCCTGGATAAATAAAGATATTGGTATCTCCTTCTACTTCTTTTACCATTCCATTTTCATCTGCTACTGATTCTAGTACTCTACAAGAAGTTGTTCCTACTGCAATAATTCTTCCTCCATTTTGTTTTGCTTGATTAATTTTATCCGCATCTTCCTGTTTGATATAGAAATGTTCTGTATGCATTTCATGTTCTTCTACCGTTTCTTCTTTTACTGGTCGAAACGTTCCGATTCCTACATGTAGTGTAACATTTGCAATTTGTACTCCTTTTTCTTCTATTTGTTTTAATAGTTCTGGTGTAAAGTGTAAACCTGCTGTTGGAGCTGCAGCAGAGCCTTCATATTTTGCATATACGGTTTGATAGCGTTCTTTTTTACTTAAGGTTTCATGAATATAAGGTGGTAATGGCATAAGTCCAATTTGGTCTAAAATCTCATTAAAGATTCCTTCATAATGAAACTCTACTTTTCTGGTTCCTCCTGGCATTGTATCTAAAATTTCTGCTTGTAATAATCCTTCACCAAAAATAACCTTTGTTCCAACATGTAGCTTGTTTCCTGGTCTTACAATGGTTTCCCAAATATCTCCTTCTATTCGATTTAATAATAAAAACTCTACCTTTGCACCAGTTTCTTTTTTTCCATATAATCTCGCAGGAATTACTTTTGTATTGTTTCTTACTAAGCAATCTCCTGGCTTTAATTCCTCTAAAATATCTTTAAACACTTTATGTTCGATGGTTTGCGTTGTTTTATCTAATACCATTAATCTTGATTCATCTCTTTTTTCCATTGGATGTTGTGCAATTAATTCTTCTGGTAAATCGTAATTAAATTCTGAAACGTTCATTATATACTATTTCCTTCTTTCTTTTTTGTTATAACGGTTACATTTTCAAATGCTTTTAACACTATTTGTTTTAATTTCTCTATGATATTATTGGGTTCTTTAAATTCTTCTATTTTATAAGAATTTAAAAAATCTTCTTCATGGTTTGGCTTTAATTTATATACTTTGGGAGCTAGCCCCACATATCCCGAACTTGTTTTAATATTGCAGTTCATATAATCCTCATACCATTTTCTTAGTCCTACTAGTCGTTGTTCTTGATAACCATATTGAGCATAATCATGTAATTGTGGTCTTTCTAACCCATATTCTTTTGCATTTCTTTCTAATGAATGTAAAAACTCATGAATAAATACTTCTTCTGGAAATGTATTAAGTTGTGCATCATATTTATAGGTATAATTCCTATCACTATTTGGTAAACGAATATTAGAAAATCCAATTCCTAAGTAATCCATTCCACCAAGTCCAATCCAATCATAAACTGGAATATCTTTTTGATGTTCATTATCTCCTAAACGTAAACATACAAAAATATGGTCATAATTTTTTGAATTAATATATGGTTGTATTAAATTTTGTATATTTTCTGGTGCCACATAATATCCATTTTCATTATCATAGGATAATGAAGTAATTGCTTCTTGAATGGTTATAAAATCATAATTGACACTCATCTTTCCTTTGGATAATTCTGCACATGATGTTTTAAAACGTGCCATATTTTGTCTCATATCTACAATATCTGTTGATGTCATTGCTAATTGTATTTGTTCTTTTACCCCATTTTTTTCAATACTTACATTCGTATTGGTAAAAACAAAACAAGCAAAATTCCAATTGGTATCTTGTGGTTGTTTACCAGATTCAATGGTAAAATCTGAAAACCATGCCTCTCCTATACAATTATCATCGTAAGAACCTAAGCGAAATCCTAATTTCACACTTGTTCTATTTTTCGAATTAAAAATAAATTCTAGCTTTTGCCAATCGTTGGTTCCCGTTATACTGTTTGATTTTTCTACGGTATCTGCAATACTAATATGTGCTCCTGCATTGGATACTTCTTTTAATGTTTTTACATCTTGTGTTTTTACCATGCAAGTTACTTTATATGGTGTATTGGGCGTAACTGCTACTTCTTTGTAAAACATAGCATCATTGGGTGTAGCTGATTTAATTTGATAACTGTTGTGATTCGAATATTTTACCTGGCTATCTCTTTTAAACTCAGATGCATATAAATTATACTCTGTTCGTACAAAATCGTTAAAGTTTTTCTCTTCAAATTGCTCATATAATTTAAGTGCCACTAATATTAAAGCAATTATGAATATCATATATAAAATTCGGCTAATCTTAATGCCTTTTTCTTTTGCTTTCATCTTTTCCTCCACATCAAAAAATCTAGTATTATTATACTAGATTTTTTTTGATTATACAATGTTTTATTTGGTTAATTTACCATCTTTTCGGTATATAAAAAAACTTGCTATTTTCTATATTCCATATGCTTGGACTTCTTTTACGTATACTATACATATAGAATGGTCATCTTCATAATAAGAATATGCTTTTATACGTCGCACTTGTTTTGGCGTTTCTAAAGCAATTTCTTCATTTCTGATTTCACCGATATGTCCTGCTGCCCATGACCATTCATCATTTCTTACTTCTTCCCAATTGTCTCCTTCTTCATCTGGTGATATAAAAATACGAAAACGATTATTACTTGCTGATGAACCAGGGTTTGATAAAATTGCTGATATTTTATAAATAAGCTTTGCTTCATCAAATTTATAGGTAATTGTATGATTGAAATTAGGTTTAACCGCATTTTTATAATAGTGGTTATACCAACCTGTATTAATATCTCCATCAAAAGCATTATGTGGCTGTTCATTTTCTCTATAACCTTCCATTGCTATTATTTGGCCACTTGGAGTAGTATTACTAGTCATAACAGGTATTGTTTTCATATGTTCATTAAATTTCTCTGCATTTCCACTATTTTGTATTCCATTTAACCATGTTGTATTATTTACTATTTTTCCTCTTACATTTTCAGTTGTTGCAAGCATTGGTACTGCAATTTCAGAATTTTTAAATGCCTCTAAATAGTCATCTGGATTGGATAGTAAATAATCTACAGCTTTCGAATTGCCCAATACTTTTTCTAATATACCATCTTTATTATTCACTAAATCCTCTAATGTATATTTTGTTTCAATCCCAGATTGTTTTAACATTTCTTCAAATGATGTTATTGTATTTGAAAAATTCCCTAACTGATTTAACATTTCTTCTTCATATCCTGCTGCATTAATATAGTTCTTTCCTGCTTGTTGTGCTAGATTAAAAATCCCTCGTTCTCCTATTGTTAAACTAATTGTAATTCCTGCTAAAATTAGTAGTACAATAACTGTAATAATTAATGCTATCAATGTAATCCCTTTAGTATCTATCATTCCAGTTCTCCTCCTTTGTTTTATCATTTTTCTACATTTATTCTCCCCTTTAATAAGACCTAATGAAAACTATGTGGTGGGTAACAAAAGGGTAACAAATTTATAATATGTAAAAAAGTAACTTTTTTGTATAACTTTATTTATTATTTTATAGTTATTCAAATTTTTTTATAATAAAATTACCCCAAATTGTATTTTTGGCTTTTCTCTTCGTACTTGGAATAGTTTCAAAATAATCAATAAGTTTAACATTCTTCCTTGTCTTATCTAATATTTGAATTATTTCATCTTTTGTTAAGTAATTGTAATACTTATTTTCCTTAATTTCATATCCTGTCCCTATTTTGAAAGAAGTATAGATTATTCCATTAGTTTTTAAAGCATTTATCATTTTAATAAGCACATTCAACAAATTATTTTTTTCTACATGAAGTATTGAAGAGCAAGCCCATATACCATCATAAGCCTCTACATCATTTAGTTCTTCAAATTTCATACAATTTACATCTTGACTTATATATTGTTTAGCCAACTTGCACATTTCTTCTGAGCCATCTATTGCTTTAACTTTGTAACCATTATCTATAAAATATTTTTGCATTTTTATTATAATATTCTAAAGTATTATATTCTTCTGACATACTTTACCTCCATAATTAATTATATTTCAATTATTTATCTTCATTTATTATCTTATCAACTAATTTTTTTAGTTCTTCTTTATTTGGTAGGTATAATTCATATTTTGAAACAAACAAATTTGTATCCATATTATAAGTTGCATATTCTACAACCAGTTCATTATTATTTCTTGTAAGAATTATACCAATAGGTGGATTATCATCTATTTCATTTTCTTCTGTGGCAAAATATCCCATATACATATTCATTTGTCCGTATGTCTTCATGTTTTACCTTGTTAATCTTTAAATCAATAATAACAAAACATTTCAATATTCTATGGTAGAATACTAAATCAGCATGATAAAAATCATTGCCTATGTGTATGGGATATTGACGTCCTACAAATGTAAATCCTTTTCCCAATTCAAGTAAAAAATCTTCTAATTTTTCAATAATTTTTTCTTCTAATTGACTTTCAGAATAATCTGTCTTGTCTTCTATGTTTAAAAAATCTAGTGTATATATACTCTTTATAATATCTTTTGGCTCATTTATTTCTTGTCCCATTTTAGCTAAGTCCAAAATTTCCTTTTTATCTTTAGAAACTGCTAATTTTAGAAAAAGTCCACTTTCTATTTGACGTCTTAAAGTTCTTTTACTCCATTTTTCTTTGCTTGCTTCTGCTATATAAAAATTTCTTTCCAATTCATCACTTATTGTTAGTATTTCGCATAAATTAGTCCAACTCAATTTTCCAGCCAGTGGTTGGAAAATTGGATATAGTTCATACATTTTTCTCATATTGTATAAATTTGAACGACTATAGCCTTTTCCTAAACGTAATTTTAAATCTTTTGAAAGTCTTACTAAAAGTTGTTTCCCATATTCCGCTTTTATGTTTCCCTTTTGTTCAAATTCAATAATATATTTTCCTATATTCCAATATGTTTCAACCATTGTATCGTTTATTGTATTCGCGATTTTGTTTTTTGAACTTGAAACTATATTTTCTATAGATTTAATAAGTTCTTCATAATCTTTATTATTATTTATTTCAATAGGTTCATTCATATTCAAAAATCTCCTTTTTATATCTTTATTATGTGCCAAATATTTAGATGCATTTCCATTATAACATAAAATTTTATAATTTCTTATATTTTTGAAGATATTTGTTATATAATCTAAAAAATTCTTGTATTTTATTTATGTTAAATATAAAATTTTTTTAGTAAAACCTATTACGACTTATTAAGTGGGTAACAAAAGGGTAACAATGCAGTAGTATCAACCTTTGAAAGTACTGATATTACTGCATTTTTATTTTAAATGTTTACTTCTGCTAGTATTAATAATACAATTATTGTTATTATAGTGCGATTAATGTGATTCCCGAATTGTTTTTTCTTTTCATCAGGCTTGGTCTATTTATGCTATGTTTACTTACGTCTTATTCTAGATACATTTTATCTAACTCACATACTATTGTCAACATATGATAAATAAAAACATTCTAATTTTCTTTTACATTCTCAATCATTTCCTTGCAATCTTTCCAATCGATTACCTTTAAAATATCATACTCTTCTTGCATTCGATTTAGGATTTGTTTTGTTTCGTCTTGTGAATCCAAATCTGCTACAATGATATTTTTGATATCGTTTTCTTTTCCATATAGAAAGCGAAATAAAATAGAACGCATAAATCCTTCTATTTTATTGGCTTGATTTTTTACTGCAATTACCATATAAATCCCATCTGATTTTAATTTGGTAACAGAGCATATGTATATGATATTTTTAATGATTTCAAATAAACCGTAAAGAGCTAATGTCCAAATGATACTCGTTAGAATAAAATTTTCCATTATTATTTCCTCCTTCTCCATAGTTTATTCTTCTTCCTTTATTTGGTGACAAAAGTAATTTTTCCTTGTTTTAAAATTAATATTGCTTTGCGACTTTGGGTATGTTATCATGGATAATGGAAGAATAATATAATAATATAAGGAGGTTTTTATGAATTTTAAACAATGGGAAGGATTTAAAAAAGGCGATTGGCAAAAAGAAATTGATGTAAGAGGTTTTATTCAATTAAATTATACCCCTTATGAAGGAAATCGTGACTTTTTAGTAGGTCCTACTGATAAAACAAAAAAATTATGGAATGAAGTTTTAGAATTATATAAAAAGGAAAAAGAAAATGGTGGAGTTTTAGATATTGATACCAAAACTGTTTCCACCATTAGTGCACATGATGCAGGTTATATTGATAAAGATTTAGAAGAAATTGTTGGAGTTCAAACAGATGCTCCATTAAAAAGAGCCATTATGCCATTTGGTGGAATTAAAATTGTCGAAAAATCTTGTGCCGCTTATGGTAGAGAAGTAGATAAAGATGTAAAACACATTTTTAATTCGATTCGTAGAACTCACAATGATGGTGTATTTAGTGTATACACTCCCGATATCCGTGCTGCCAGAAGTTCACATTTAATTACAGGTCTTCCAGATGGATATGGACGTGGAAGAATTATTGGAGATTATAGACGTGTTGCTTTATATGGTGTAGATGCCTTAATTCTTAATAAAAAAGAAGAATTAAATAATTTAAATGTGGATGTTTTAACAGAAAGCATTATTAAAGAACGTGAAGAAATTCATGACCAGATATTAGCTCTAGAACAACTAAAAGTAATGGCTTCAAAATATGGTTTTGACATTTCATCTCCTGCTAGCACTGCAAAAGAAGCCATTCAATGGACTTATTTTGCATATTTAGCTGCTGTAAAAGACCAAAATGGTGCTGCTATGAGTTTAGGTAGAGTAACTACATTCTTAGATATTTATATTGAAAGAGATTTAGCAAATGGTACCTTAACAGAAGAACAAGCTCAAGAATTAATGGATCATTTTGTTATGAAATTACGTTTAGTAAGATTCTTAAGAACCCCTGAATACGATGAATTATTCAGTGGAGACCCTGTATGGGTAACAGAATCCATTGGTGGTATGGGAATTGATGGAAGAACTTTAGTAACTAAAAACTCTTATCGTATGTTATACACTTTAGTAAACTTAGGACCTGCACCAGAGCCAAACATGACTGTTTTATGGTCTACCAAACTCCCAAAAGGATTTAAAGATTTCTGTGCAGATTTATCTATAAAAACATCTTCTATTCAATATGAAAATGATGATTTAATGAGAAAATATTGGGGTGATGATTATGGAATTGCTTGTTGTGTATCGGCTATGAGAATTGGAAAACAAATGCAATTCTTTGGTGCAAGATGTAATCTTGCTAAAACCCTACTTTATGCCATTAATGGTGGTAGAGATGAAATATCAGGAAAACAAGTAACTCCAAAATTTGAACCAGTTCGCTCAGAATATCTAGACTATGATGATGTTATGGAAAAATTTGATAATATGATGGATTATGTTGCAAAGATTTATATAAAAGCATTAAATGCAATTCATTATATGCATGATAAATACTCTTATGAAGCACTTGAAATGGCTCTTCATGACCAAGAAATTTTAAGAACAATGGCATGTGGAATTGCAGGACTTTCTGTTGTAACCGATTCTCTATCTGCTATTAAATATGCGAAAGTAAAAGTAATTCGAGATGAAACAGGTCTTGCAACTGATTATGAAATAGAAGGAGATTTCCCAACATACGGAAATGATGATGACAGAGCAGATGATATTGCAGTAAGTTTAGTAAAAACCTTTATGAAAAAATTGAAAAAATATCAGACTTACAGAAATAGCAAAACAACAATGTCTATTTTAACCATTACTTCTAATGTGGTTTATGGAAAAGCAACAGGTAATACGCCAGATGGAAGAAGTGCTGGAGAACCTTTTGGTCCTGGTGCAAACCCATTACATGGAAGAGATGTAAATGGTGCCTTAGCTGTTATGAACTCCGTTTCTAAGCTTCCATATGAGTATTCAGAAGATGGTATTTCTTATACCTTCTCCATTACTCCTACAACACTTGGAAAAGATGAAACCATAAGAATAAATAATTTAGTTTCTATGTTAGATGGTTACTTTGCAAGTGAAGGACATCACATTAATGTTAATGTATTTGATAGAGCCTTATTAGAAGATGCTATGGAACACCCTGAAAAATATCCGCAACTTACAATTCGTGTTTCTGGATATGCGGTTCATTTTACTAAATTAACACGTGAACAACAATTGGATGTTATCCATAGAACCATTCATGAAAGAATTTAAGAGAACCCGCAGTCAGTTTTGCTGACTGCCCTCTTTACTTAAGAGGACTTTTCTCTACTATTTAAAAGCGAGGTGATTTTTAGTGAGTAATTTTGATAAAAATACTATGGCGAGAATTCATTCGGTAGAAACCATGGGTACTGTCGACGGTCCCCGGCCTTCGTTTTGTTGTATTTATGCAAGGATGTCATCTTCGTTGTAAATACTGCCATAACCGTGATACATGGAATCCTCATATAGGAGAGGTCATTTCTTTAGAGGAATTAGTAGAAAAAATAAAACACTATACAAATTACTTTACCGCCTCTAATGGTGGTGTTACTCTTTCTGGTGGTGAACCTTTATTGCAACCAGATTTTGTTCTTAATTTTATAAAAGAATTAAAAAAATATCATATTCATGTTGCAATTGATACTTCTCGGTATGTTACCATTAACTGATACCATAAAAGAGATTATCCACTTAAGTGACTTATTTCTTTTAGATATTAAACATATTAATCCACAAAAGTGTAAAGAATTAGTTGGTTTCTCTAATGAAAAAGAACTTGCTTTTGCAAAATATTTAAGCGATATTCATAAACCCATGTGGATTAGGCAGGTACTTATTCCTGGCATAACCGATAATAAAGAAGATTTAGAAACATTAAAAGACTTTCTTGATTCTTTAAATAACATAGAAAAAGTAGAATTATTAAAATATCATGATATGGGAAAATTTAAATGGCAAAATTTGGGACAATCTTATCAACTAGAAAATATCAGACCTGCAACAGACGAAGATATCTCTCGTGCAAAAGAAATTTTAAAAATAAATTAACAGAAAAAAAGAACGCCTTAAGGCGTTCTTTTTTCCTGTTTTTCCATCTGGATGAATTTAGTCAATGCAAGAAGTGCAATCACAGCAACTACAATTCCAACAAGTATTATAGCTACATCTATGATATTATTTACACTTCCTCTTGCAGCCAGTATACATCCCGAAATCAATATCAAGAAATATCCCGTCACAAATATTAAAGTATTCGCTTTAAAAAGCTACTCCAATTAGTTCTAAGAATATTCCTGAAATAACTCCAATTACGTATAATAATCCTATTATTTTTACATTTTCTTTTGCATCTTTATTTACTTTGCAAAGAATTAGGATTCCTACTCCTGCCCCTACAAGTAGCCCAGAAATCATGGTTGCAACACTAATAACTCCTGATAAATATAACTGTGTTAGAAGTACTGATGCTGCACAATTTGGAATAAGTCCTACCATTCCTGCTATCATTGGTCCTAAAATTGGCTTATTTAGTATAAAGTTTGCAAGGTTGTCCTCTCCTATGATATGAATGACTGTGTTTAGAATAAAGGATATGATGAATATGTAAATGAATACACTAATTGTATGTTTCAAAGAAGATTTAAAAATACTTCCTTCTTCACAATGGCAATGTTCATGCTCACATACTTCTGCAATTTTATCTTCTTTTTTACTCTTTATTATTTTTCTTAGGGTGAAGTCAATCATAACCCCTGCTATCATTCCAATTACAAGTTTTAGTCCTAAAATTTTTAAAATAATATCGATTGAAACTGCTTCAGATAATAAAATAGGAAGCATTTCATCTGATGTTGATAAAAAGATTGCAATTAATGTTCCAAGTGTAATAATTCTTCCTGCATACAAATTAGCTGCCATTGCAGAAAATCCACATTGTGGAAATATTCCTAAGATACTTCCTAAAAATGGTCCAAATTTTCCTGATTTTTGGATTACTTTTTTAGATTTTTCACTTGTTTTGTGTTCGATATATTCCATAATAAAATATGCTACAAATAAAAATGGTAACAATTTCACACTATCGATAATGGTATCTGTTAATACGTCTAACATATTGTTTCTCCTTAAAATTAAATAATATGTATCATATCATATTTTTTTTTAAATAACAAGAGCTTGCGTAATGTGCAAGCCCCCATATTAATTTTGTATGATTTCTTTTATCTTCTCCATATTTTCCACTGCACAGTTGTAACCATATTGATAACAACTATCTAATTTGTTAACATCTAATAGTCCTACTTTATCTGTATAAACGCTTAAAACAAAATCACTCATTTCTAAACTTTCTTCGGAAATTTTATTTCCCATAATATCAATTGTTTTCATAACAATATCCATGATATTACTTTTATCATCTACTGGGTCAGCATCAAATTTCACTGCAATTACTTTATCCACCCCTTGTTTTTTTACTTCATAAACAGGAACATTATCCAATGCTCCTCCATCCATAAAAGCATGGTTTTCAAATTCGCATGGGGTAAATACGGCAGGAAAACTGCTACTAGCACATACAGCTTTTCCAACAGTAATGTTAGTAATATATTGAGATGTGTCTTCTACATCTTTGGGAATACAATTCGTAAAAACGTATTCTTTGGAATTCATAATATCCACTGTTGGAATTACAATTGGCATTTTTATTTCATTTAATTTTCGTATTCCTTTTTTATATGCAATTTGATTATAAATTGTTTCTAAACTTTTTCCAGATTTTAACCCTTGTAATGTGTTTTTTTTATTCATCATAAAATTACCAATTCCAGAAATAATCGGTCCACTATTAATGTTTACCATTTCTTTGGCATATCGTTTAAATAAAATATATATGTAATATGGTGAATATCCCATAGCATATAATGCAGCAATTAAACTTCCTGCACTGGTTCCGCCAATTACATCAATTGTTATTCCATTATCTTCTAATGCTTTTAACACTCCCGCATGTGCAATCCCACGAATTCCCCCACCAGATAAAGCAATTCCTAATTTCATATTTCCACCTACTTTTATAAAAGTATTTCCTATTTACAATATGTTTAAACCTTACTTTTTGATAATTTTAGAAATTGCATTACAAAAAAAGAAATCAAATTATATGTTTTTTGATTTCTTTTTTTATCACCTATTTTATTAATCTACTGTATCATAACATATTTTTAAAAAAAATGCAAAAAAGAGGGTTATGCTTTTAACCCCCTTTTTGTATTTGGTTTTATTTTTCTTAGATTTCTGTATATGGTAACATTGCAATGTGTCTACATCTTTTTACAGCAATTGTAATATCTCTTTGATGTTTTGCACATGCTCCTGTTGCTCTTCTTGGTAAAATTTTACCTTTTTCGTTAATGAATTTTTTTAATTGGTCTGGATTTTTATAATCTAATACTAAGTTTTTGTCTGCACATAGTGGACAAACTTTTTTTCTCATTTTTCTGAATTTTGGATTATAATCTTCATCACCATTATTCATTCTATTATTTCTTCTATTATTTTTCTTGTCTGCCATTTTATATTTCCCTCCTATCCTTTTTAGAATGGTAGGTCATCATTTGAAGAAATTTCAAATTCTGGACTTTGACTTGCTACACTTCCAAATGTGTTTTCAAAACTTCCAGAAGCTTCGCCTTCTCTTTTGCTATCTGCAAAATAAGCTTCTTCTGCAACAACTTCTGTTACATAGTGTTTTTGTCCTTGCTCATCATCCCATGTTCTTGTTTGAATTCTTCCAATAATTCCTACTTGTTGTCCTTTTTTAAAATATTTACTACAAAACTCTCCTGTTTTGCTCCATGCTACAACGTTAATAAAATCTGCTTGTCTTTCTTCTCCTTGTCTTACAAATCTTCTATTAACAGCAAGTGAAAAACTTGCTACTAGTGTATTGTTTGTTTGTGTATATCTTACTTCTGGATCTCTTGTTAATCTTCCCATTAAAATTACTTTGTTCATATTTTTTACCTTACCTTTCTATCATTAAAGGTTCCTAACAAACAATTTTGTTTGCACATCTTAAATTAATCTTCTTTTCTTACAACGATAAATTTAATTACTTCATCTGTAATTCTGTAGTTTCTTTCTAATTCAGCAATTAATTCTGGTTTTGCTTCGAAGTTAATTAAAACATAATATCCTTCTTTGTTCTTTTTTACTTCATAAGCTAATTTTTTCTTGCCCATTTCTTCTACAGTTTCTACTTTACCATCTGTATTAATCAAGTCTGTGAATTTTGCTACAAGGTTTTTTATTCCTTCTTCTTCTAGACTTGGATTAATAATGATAACACTCTCGTATTGATTCATTATTTCACCTCCTTTTGGCTTATAACCCATACTCCCTTTTGGTATGAGTAAGGAAAAAAGCAATGCTTTTTTTCAAACATTGTTTATTGTATCATATCTTTGTAAATAATGCAAGTAATTTATAGCCAATCTTCTATATTTTCCCATTGTCCTCCTGAATATGTAGTAGTCGACATTACTATTCCACTTGCGCTTAATGTATACAACTGATTATCTCTTTCAAATAAGAGATCTTTTGTTTGAGAACTTGCAACATTGCTTCCTGTATTTTTTAATTGTGCAAAAATAAATTGTTCATATCCTTCTGGTATTTCACATTGGTAATAAGAATAACTGTTATCATATTTTATACGATTCTTTTCTATTCCTGGCCATAACATATTATTATATGTTCCATTATCATTCCATAAATACAAACTAGCATATGGCCAGCTAACCCTAAAATATACATTTCTATTTTTACCATCATCAGGAATAAAAATTTTATCTTCTTTTGGAATTGTAATATCTACTGTTTGCACTGCTGCTTGTCCGTTTATTAAATACAACAAGTCCATCTTCATATCTAGCTGGAATAACCATCGAATAAATGTCTTGTGTGCCTGATACTAACGTCATTTTTTCACCTGGCCATGCTTTATATTCATCTACTTTGTCCTCTGTTTGGCTCCAAAGATATGCATATATGTTAGTATCTTCTACCCAATATTCTCCTTTTTTAAAATATAACTCTAAATAATCTTCTTGTATAGAAAAAGTTATCTTTTTACTTTGTGACATATTTTGTTCATTATCGTATGTATAGGCTATCACTTCATAATTAGCATTTTCTTTTAGGGTAATGGTTTGGCTTTCGTCTAATTCTATTTCTTCTGAAGGTTGTCCATCTTTTATTATCTTATAGGTTGTTCTATTGACGCCAGACATTTTATCGATACCCGGCGTGATATTTAAAACCACCTCTCCTACATAAAATCCTCTCTTGCTTTTAGTTCCAGATATCATATAAATCTCAGGCATTGTAGGTAATGTATGGTCCTCTAATTTTGTATATTCTTCTGGTATGGTATAGTATGTTTTATTATCAAATTGAATTCCTTGTACATAATAAACACTATGGCTTCTTTGATTAATGATATAAAGATTTGTAAGACTTCCTGATGGATTTAATTGATATTGTTTGTAGTCTTGTCCATAATTCAAATTCATATTTTCTAATGCTTCTAAGTCTATTACATAATATACCTCATTATCATTTGGATTTATTGCTTGTATATGACTGATGTTTTCATATGGTGTCTCTACTACTGGAATCGTATGATAATTAATATAGTACATACTTACTTTATCTTTTATTTTGGTAATGTCATAATACATATTGTTTAAAGCTTTTACTTTGTTACCTGTTGTAGTATGATAGATTAACGTACTTGTTATAATCATCATAATGATAATTGCAATAGAAAGTGTTACTAGTGTAATTCCTTTTTGCGTATTTCTTTTTATCCTTATCATTTGCATATCCTCCGATTTTCTTATGTATATCTTACTATTAAATATATTTTATTTCAACCATTTTCTATAATTTTATTAATTCTCTTTTTTAATTGGTATCGTTTATTTTCTATTATTACCATCCCCCATAAATATCCTATTATAAATAAAATAGCAATATTTTTATAATAATAAATGGCAATACTTGAAATCATTGTAATAAAAATCATACTGACATTAGATATATAATTGGTTAAGTCCATTGATTTTTTTCTTCCTTTTATTATTCGTATCCATGCTTTTAAAATTCTTGCCCCATCCAATGGATAAATCGGCAATAAATTAAATATTACAATTAATAAATTGGAATAAATAATTTCCTGGTAAAGTACATCAGCCATACTATTTTTTAATAGAATCGTAATCCCCATTATGATACCATTGGTTAAGGGTCCTGCTAATGCAATCCACATTTGTTTTATTTCCAATTGATTGGCTTTTGCTATTTTTTTATTGTATTCCTCTGGTAATATATGAAATTCCACACTTAACCCTAATGGCATAATTCTTAATGCTTTTGGTTTTAACCCCATTAAAATTCCACACAGCAAATGTCCCATTTCGTGGAAAAATGCAAATAACATTAGTACGGCATAGATATGAATTTGTTTTGTTAGATAAAAGATGATCACAAATAAGAATATTTTTAAATTTATTTTAATACTCATCGTTTCTCTTCTCCCCTATATTTTTATTTTGTGTAGGGGTTGGTGCCCTTGCCAACCCGTTTCATTACATTTTTTAACGGGTCGATGAAGGCATCCACCCCCACATTAAAACTCTAATATGTTTCTTGGGTTAATATAGGTAGAACCTCTCATAATTTCAAAATGTAGATGTGGACCTGTTGATTTCCCTGTTGACCCTACTTCTGCAATTTCTTGCCCTTGGGTTACCACATCTCCTTGTTTTACATATAATTTACTGCAATGTCCATATAAAGTAGTTACATCATTGTTCACAATTTTTATATGATACCCATAATCTCCAACCGTACTAGATACTGTAACAGTTCCCTCCATGGCAGCTTTAATAACAGTTCCCGTATTTGCTGCAATATCAATTCCTGAATGATTTTTACTAACAATCGGATTGGCCACATCTCTTTGTCCAAATTCGGATGAGACCACACCAGTAATTGGCTTTATGAATGAAAAATTACTTTTAATATATTCATCATCTGTTTGCGGTTGTTTTGGCTCATCTGCACTTGCCACTACTGTATTTTCCATGACAACATTTTCTAATTCCGCTCCTCCTACTCCATTTTCTTGTGTTTCTGGCTCTGATTGTTGCTCCTCTATATCATTTGTTGTTATCGTGTTTTCGCTTGTTTGATTTTGATTTACATTTTCTTGATTTGGTGTAAGCCCTTCCATTTGAGTGGAAATAAATTTCACCGTTTGTTCATACATGTTTGCTATATCAATATCATAGGAAAGAATTTGTTTTGTTTTTTCTAAAACATCTTCTGAGAATATGTAATTACTATTTTGAATTAAATAAAAAATAAAATAAATAACCAAGCAAATAGCAATCTGCAAAAACATTTTCTTAAACAAAGAAAAATTTCGTTCATTTTTTACACTTACTGTAGCAACTTTGCTATTTCTTTCATAAGCATATCCTCCCCTTCTTCTTTGATAAATTTCTTCTGCTCTTTTCATTCTTTCTTCTCCTGTTAATGCTCTTTCCAACAAGAAAACACCCCTATCTAACATAATTTATTTTGTAATATATATGTTAGATAAGGGTGTTTTATTCATAATAAATTCACAATAATACCAAAGGCTCCTACAATACCAAATAGTATTGTTAATGTCTTAATTTTTTGATATTTCGCCATTAATTTTTGATTATTGATTTCTAGTTGTTTTGGTTTTTCCAAATTAGAAATATATTGACTTACTACTTCTTCTGCTTCTTTTACAATATAATCTTTCGAAGATTTTGCACTTTTTGCTCCTACTTTTATATTTTCTTTTTTCTTTTCTTCTTTTGCAATATCTTTTATCTTAATATTGGGTTTTAGTATTACAATTGCTTCTTCCACCATGTTTGATGGCAAATCTTTTAATACAACGATGTTTTTCATACTATCGATATTCATATGTACCTCCTAAAAGTTTAGAATATTATATAAATTTTTTCCAAATTTTTAGGGAATATACATTTTCTTTAATGATATTTAATAGTATTATAAATTCCGACTTGCTGTTATATCTGCTAGTTTCATAATACTTCCTAATGACGCATTTTGAAGGCTAGAAAAATTATATTTTGGCATTTTCAAATCTTTTGCTACAATTCCTTTAATGCTAATATCTCCTACTTTTATGATGTTTTTTCCTGTTGCTTTCCCACATTGCATTTTAGTATCAGATACAAAGACAGTTCCTATTTTATCTTCTTTACCAAAAGCAGAATCGATGGCAATTATACATGGATGTTCATAGGTTTTATAAATCTCTCTTACTTTTTTTTCTAAATTCATAGCAGAAATAGGTTCTTCTAATGTTCCATATACTTTAATGTTGTTATACATATTTTTAAAACTTTCTTTCAATTTTTCGCCAACTAATGGTCCATAACTATCTCCAATAATTTTATCACTACCGACACATAAAAATATATAATCTGAAAAAGGAATATCCATTTTTAAATGATATAAAACACTACTAAATTCATTAACAAAATTATTATATTGCTCGTTTTGCGAAAGCATTTGATTATCACCTCTTATTTGTCTTTCCAAAGTTTATGCATAGTTAACTCGTCCTATTCCTATTTATTAGGTGCAATAATAATATTGATACTTTCATTTTTATCATATTTTTTAATAATATCACTCGAAAAACCTGCTACCTCATTTGTTAGTACAATCGTATCACGATGTTTTCCGTATTAAATCCGAAATCACTTCATCTGTTTTTTCTAAATCTTCTAATTCCAGTACATCAAATCCCATATTTTGAAAAAATCGAAAACTTTTGTTATCGTTTTTTGCCTTAATCCACGAAATACTCATACACTAATCACCAATATTTAGATTGTCTGATTTTTAAAAATTTATACAAAAAAATATGTAAGAATACTCCGTCAAAGCATAGCTTTGACGGAGTATTCTTACATGTTCACCACTAATTTATTAAATTTGGATTTAATATAAGTTTCTAGTTTTCCGCATAAATTCTTCTTTTGGAATTTCTTTTTTTGCTACCATATCAAGCCCTTTTTCCCAACTTGCTGTTAGTTTTGGATTTAGCATATCTGGCATTGAACTTGCTACTACATCATAAATAATTTCACCATAATTGGTAGGAGTAATGATTTGAGTTTTAGCATTTACTTCGATATATTTTATTTTCTCTAGCTTTTTCATAATTTCTGCTCTTGTTGCACTAGTACCAATTCCAGCTCCTTTAATCTGTTCTCTGAGCTCCTCATCTTCAATCAGCTTTCCTGCATTCTCCATTGCTAAGATAATAGAACCTGAATTATACCTAGTAGGTGGACTTGTTTCAGAATCTTTCGTTTCAAAATTCAAAACTTCAATCCTCTCACCTTTTTTTAAGGTGTTTAATATATCAATATTATTTTCTGTCTCTTTTACCTCATTATCACTCTTCACCTTTAACTCTTCACTCTTCACTCTTGAAGAGCCAAGTACTTCAAGATATCCTTGTTTCACACATACTTTTCCACTTGTGTTAAAAACTTCGTTTTCAACATTTATGGTTACTGCTATTTTATTGAATTCTGCTGGTGGATAAAAAATTGCTAAAAATCGTTTTACAATTACTTTATAAATTTGTTTTTGTAAATCCGATAATTTATCGTAGTTTTCATATCCTTGCCCTGTTGGGATAATGGCGTAGTGGTCGGTTATTTTAGCATCATTTACATATTTCGTTTTTACTAAATTTGTAGAATACTTTTCTTCTACCATCTTTTTTAAATATCCTTGAATTTCTTCATCTTTAAAGTTTTTTGAAATTCCATTTAAGTTTTTTGAAATTTCTTTTGCTACTGCTGTTGATAGTACTCTTGCATCTGTTCTTGGGTAAGTTACTAATTTCTTTTCATATAAATTTTGAATGCTCTCTAATGTTTCATCTGGTTTAATTTTAAAACGTTTGGTACATTCATTTTGGATTTCAGCCAAATTAAATAATAGTGGTGCATTTTCTTTTTGTTTTGATTTTTTTACTTCTACTATATTGGCTTGTTTTCCCATAAGAGAAGTAATAAATTCTTTTGCATCATCTTCTTTTTTAAAGCCAGTCTCATTATATAATTTGGGTGATTGATACATTTTTGAGTTTTCGGTCATTTTCCATTCTGCTTTAAAAGAACTTTGTTCATCTCCAAATTCACCTATTACTTTATAATATTTGGTTTTTACAAAATTTCTAATTTCTCTTTCTCTTTGTACAATCATTCCTAAAACACATGTCATAACACGTCCTACTGAAATAGAAGCTTTATCTAAATTTGCTTCTTTTGCAACTCTTCTTCCATAAATAATAGATAACAACCTTGAAAAGTTAATTCCAATTAAGTAATCTTCTTTCGCACGTAAATAGGCAGAATCCGATAAACTATCATATTCTGATAACATTTTTGCTTCGTTAATCCCTCTTACAATTTCTTCTTCTGTTTGAGAATCAATCCAAACACGTTTCATCACTGCATTTGGATTTGGTTTTGCCATCATAAACACAAGTCTTTGTATGTATTCTCCTTCACGTCCAGAGTCTCCTGCATTATAAATTTCTTCTATATCTTCTCTTTTTAATAAACTTTCTACAATGTTAAATTGGTTTTGAACAGCAGGAATGATTTCATATTTCCAGTCTGTTGGTATAAATGGTAGGGTTTCTAATCGCCACTTCTTTAATTCTTCATTGTATTTTTCTGGATAACTCATGGTAACTAAATGTCCTACACACCATGTAATAATCCACGTTTCTGATTCTAAATATCCGTTTTTTCTTATTGCATTTATTTTTAGTGCTTTTGCAAATTCCATCGCTACAGATGGTTTTTCTGTTATTAGTAATTTTTTTGGCATTTCTTTAACATCCTTTTTTTATTCTTTCTTCTATGTAAGTATTTGCTATTTCTATTATTTTTTCCATTTGCTCCTTTGTATCATCACAAATGCATATTGGTTTCATCGTTCTTTCAATATATTTATTTTCTTGTATAATTTTTAGCCCTATTACAAAATTGTAGTCGAAAATGAAAGCAATTATATTAATATAGCTATCTATATCTCTTACAAACAAATCTCGATTTGATTGCTGATAATTTTCAAAGTCTTGCATAATGTTCGGGCTAACTTCTTGTTTTGCCATTTCTTTATAATTATATAATACATCGTTATTTTTCTCAATATCCTCTACAAAAACAGCAAATATATCGGTTTTATCAGCGTCTCGTACTATTTTGGCATGTAATAATTCTTTTTCATTTAGTCCCTCTTCCATTTTAAATTTATTATGATTTTTGATTGCTTTATAAATGATATCATCATATTTTGTATCTTCTATAAATTTTCGAATTGTTCCTTCTTCAAATAAAATTTTTACTCCCAAATCGGCATGGTCAATGCTATCTCTATCTTTAAATGTATTATACATTCGTACTTGTTCAAATCTTCCAATGTCGTGTAATAGTGCAATTAACTGTGCTAACAAAACTTGTTCCTCTTGTAACTTTAAATCTTTCGCAATCTTTTTTGCGACCTCTACGGTTCGAAATGTATGTTTAATTTTTAATTCTATCTTTGGATTTGTAACATCGTATGGCTTTACATATTCGCTAAACGCCATACTTGCCTTTTTCATATCTATCATTTTTATCACTCTTTCTTTATTCCATTACTTATTCAAACATAATTTTACTTCTTTTGCAATTGCTCTTTCTACAAATTGATTTAATGATATGTCTTTTAATTTTGATAACATGCTTGCTTCTCTATGAAGATCTGGTGCAATTCGTATATTAAAACTACCACTATATTGCTTTTGTGGCTCTACCCCATCTGCTTTACACCATTCAATATAATCATCAATCGCACCTTCAAAGTCCTTACGTAATTCGTCAACAGTTGTTCCTTCAAAAGTAATAGAATCTCTAATGCCTTCTATCTTTCCCCAAAAGCAGTTATCTTCTTCACTAAATTGTACCTTTGCCCAATATTCCTTATATCTCATTACATTATTCATATTAAATCACTCCATATCTAATTAAATCTTCTAATAAACTTTCTATCTGATATTTTTTTAATACCTTTTCTTTTCTACTCATATATTATACTCCTTTGTTTTGTTTTTTGCAACTATTTTTCAGTTGCAAATTAAAATGTCTTTTATTGCGATAAAATGCACTTCCTCTTTACATGTTTTGTACCATTTTTTCGTTTTTCTTTTCTTGGAAAATATTACGAATTAAAATTTTGCTTTTTTCATGTTTTACATAAGCTGTTTTTGAAATTTGTTTTATTAAATCATATTTGTATTTTAATTACAATATTTTTACTGATTATTACATAAAAAAACGCTTTATCTCGTCGATAAAGCGTTTTTTCATTATATATCTTTATAATTATTATATTTTCTATATCCTATTCCTGCTAACGCAATAAAGGTAGAAATTCCTACTATATAAAGAATTGTCTCTCCTGTTTGTGGTAATGCACCAGGAGCTTGTGTATTATCTGTTGTTATTTGATTTTTATTTGAATTATTGGTAGAATCTCCGATTGTATTTTGTATTGTGTTTGTTGGCTTTTCTGGATTTGGTGTTTCTGTTTTATCATCTTCTAGGTTTCCTCCTGTTGGTGGTTCATTTTCATCTTCAATTAATTCAACATTATCCCAACTAAATCCAGATTTTGAATAATTGATCAGGCTTTTATCATTATCTACACCTTCAATTTTAAAAATATATCCTTGGTATAAGTCTATATCTTCTATCTTTCGGTAAGTCTCATTCTTATCATCTACTTGCATATATACATAATAATAGTCTCCTTTTATAATATCAAATTTATCTGTTATTACCCCACTTGTGCCGTTTGTTACAGTAGTTTGGTAAATTGCATTAGTAGATTTTGCATATGTCATTAGTTTATCTAAGCAATTTGCTTCTTTATTTTTTATTGAACGTAATAGCGCTTTATTGGTCACTTTCCCAATCTTTAATTTTATCTGTCTATCTCCTGTATTTGGTTCATATATAAACATAGATGTATCATATTCACTAAAGAATCCATTAACTCTATGTCCTAATTGATGTTGTTTTGGTTTTTGCACTAATTGTGCAGATACTACTTCTTTAGTTCTTGAATTGCATGCTTCTACAATCCATAAATACAATTGTTCCCCATTTTGCTCTAGAAACTTATCAGTTCTGCTCGTTGCAACATCAATCATGTTAATTTCTTTTCCTTCTTCAATTATTACTTGTGCGTAGTTTCTTAACTCTGTACCATCTCCCATATCTGGCTTTTCTGTTGTTTTTGAAAAAAATATATAATATACACTTTTTAAATTAAAGTTTACATTTTTAACTCTTAACACATAGTTTGCAAATTCATTCGTTGAAATATCTTCAAATTCATATGTTGCATTCGAAAAATCTGTCCAACTTTCATTTGCTCCTTCTGTCGCCTTTACAGCTGTTGGTAATATACAACTTACTAGCATACTAATTACTATTAGTGCTAACATTATTTTTTCTTTTTTCATAATTTCTTCACTCCTCGACTTTATTCTATTATAATCCTATTTTTGTGTCAATAAGTAACATCTATTTTTCATCAAAATTTAATGTTGTCACATTTCTGTAATATAACACCACATTTTATGGCTAATATTTCTACAATTTTTTCTTTTTCCTATTTCTTTTGCCACACTTTTGTTATATAATAGTGCCAATATTAATTTTTAGAAGTTTTTAACAAAAATATATAAAAGAGCAAAATTGCTCGAATGGAGGTTTTTATGGCTTATAATTTTAAAGAAGTAGAAGAAAAATGGCAAACATATTGGGATGAAAATAAGACATTTAAAACAGACGTATGGGACTTTTCAAAACCAAAGTTTTATGCATTAGATATGTTTCCATATCCATCTGGACAAGGGCTTCATGTTGGTCATCCAGAAGGATATACAGCAACTGATATTGTTTCTAGAATGAAGAGAATGCAAGGTTATAATGTTCTTCATCCTATGGGATGGGATGCTTTTGGTCTTCCTGCTGAACAATATGCAATAAAAACAGGAAAACATCCAGCTGGTTTTACTGAGGCAAATATTGAAACATTTAAAAGACAATTAAAAATGCTTGGTTTTTCTTTTGATTGGGATAGAGAAATTTCAACAGCAGAGCCAACTTATTATAAATGGACCCAATGGATTTTTAAACAATTATTTAAAGATGGTTTAGCAAAACTAATCGAAATGCCTGTTAACTGGTGTGAAGAATTAGGAACCGTTCTTGCTAATGATGAAGTTATTAATGGAAAAAGTGAACGTGGTGGTTACCCTGTTGTTCGTAAAAACATGAAACAATGGGTATTAGATATCCCAAAATATGCTGAAAGCTTACTTAGTGGATTAGATGACATTGATTGGCCAGAATCCACAAAAGAAATACAACGTAACTGGATTGGAAAATCCGTTGGAGCAGAAGTTATTTTTAAAGTAGCAAATACGGAGCTATCTTTTAAAGTCTTTACTACAAGACCCGATACTCTATTTGGAGCAACTTACTGTGTACTAGCTCCAGAACATGAATTAGTAAAACAAATTACCACGAAAGAACAAGAAACTGCTATTCAAAAATACATTGAACTTGCCGCTTCTAAATCCGACTTAGAAAGAACCGAACTAAGTAAAGAAAAAACAGGTGTGTTTACAGGAGCGTATGCTATTAACCCAGTCAACAATAAAAACATTCCAATTTGGATTTCTGATTATGTTCTTAGTTCTTATGGTACAGGTGCTATCATGTCAGTTCCTGCCCATGACCAAAGAGATTATGAATTTGCAACCAAATTCGGGCTAGAAATCATCCCTGTTTTAGACGGTGGCAATATTACTAAAGAAGCCTACACAGAAGATGGTCTTCATATTAATTCTGATTTCTTAGATGGGTTAAATAAAGAAGATGCCATTTCTAAAATACTTGCATGGCTTGAAGAAAATAACATTGGTACCAAAAAAGTAAATTACAAATTACGTGAATGGATTTTTGCAAGACAACGTTATTGGGGTGAACCAATTCCAATTATTCATTTTGAAGATGGTATGAAAGTACTAGAAGATAACGAACTTCCTTTAGTTTTACCAGAACTTGAAGATTATAGCCCATCCAAAACAGGAGCTTCCCCATTAGATAAAGCTACCTCTTGGGTAGATGTTTCTATTGATGGTAAAAATGGAAAACGAGAAACTTCCACTATGCCTGGTTCTGCCGGTTCTAGTTGGTATTTCTTACGTTATATTGACCCACATAATGATAACGAGATTGCCAATAAAGAATTAATGAACCACTGGATGCCAGTCGATTTATATATGGGTGGACCAGAACATGCAGTAGGACATTTACTATATTCTAGATTTTGGAATCAGTTCTTATACAACAAAGGATTGGTAACCAAAAAAGAACCATTTTATAAACTTCGTCATCAAGGTATGATTTTAGGTTCTAATGGCGAAAAAATGAGTAAATCAAAAGGAAATGTTGTTAATCCAGATGATATGGTTAAAAATTATGGTGCAGATGCTCTAAGACTTTACGAAATGTTTATGGGACCAATTGATGCTGCAAAACCATGGGACCCAAACGGAATTGAAGGTTCGAAAAAATTTATTGACCGTGTTTGGAGATTATATGTAGAATCTGATAAAATACAAGAAGTAAAAAATCCAGAGTTAGATAGAGCTTATCATTATACTGTAAAGAAAGTAACCCACGATTATGAAAATATGGAATTTAACACAGCCATTAGTCAAATGATGATATTTATTAATAGTTGTTACAAAGTAGATGTTGTACCAAAAGAATATGCTTTAGGATTTTTACAATTATTAAATCCGGTTGCACCTCATATTACAGAAGAACTATGGCAACTACTTGGAAATACAAAGTCAATTACTTATTCTACTTGGCCAACTTATGACGAAGAAAAAATAGTAGAAGATACCTTTCATCTTCCAATTCAAGTAAATGGTAAGTTAAGAGGAAATGTTGATATTAAATTAAATCTTCCAGAAGAAGAAATAAAAGAAATTGCTCATAAAACCGTTGCTTCTTACATAGAAGGAAAAACAATTGTAAAAGAAATTTATGTAACAAATAAAATTTATAATATTGTTGTAAAATAATATTTAAGAGACCAAAAACATTTTTATATGTTTTTGGTCTCTCTTTTTTAGGAAACTAACAATCCGTTTCCATTTGTTTGAAACTTTTTTCATTTTGCGCCTGGATTTGGGAACAAATCAGTTTTCTTACCTTTGGATGCCTTAATGTCATCGGCATACTTGCATATACTGTAATAAGATTAGCTACCTTGAATTTTGGTGTTTGCGTCTTATAGGACAAGAACGCATTTGAACGGTACCCTGTATCGTCAAAACACTCCTGTCGAATTGCCTTTTCCATAATAGGAGAAGCTAATCGGAAAAACAGGTTTGCTGGATTGCAAACATCTTTCCACGTATGTTCTACCCTTTTATCAAACGTAGAACGTACCACTGTAAGCTGCCCTGGATTCAGTCCTGAGTAATCTGCCTCTAACAGATATGGTGAACATACGCTAATATCTTCATCTGCAATATGCTCGGTTAATAAAAAGCCAACACAACGATAAAACCATTTTAAATACCGCCTCATAACATCTGGCATGGTTGAAAGTGTCCCTTCAAACATAGGACATATTGCATCCACCAATACATTAGAAGAATACTTTGCATGATTTAATATCATCACTGCTGACTTCGTAAATCCTACTAAGATAACATAGTTCGAAGCCATTTGTTCCTCTAATAGCTGCATGAGTTCTTTTTGTGCTTCATACAGACCTTCGCAGCCAAAAAATTCTGGTCGTTCTTTAAGAAGCTTCTTTACCCTGCGCCTTTTGGGAAATGATTTTGCCGGATTACTCAGTTTATAATATAAACCAAATATCCATGCATTCGGAAAGTCAGGTTTTACCGGACCTGCAAACGGATCTTTAATGGTAAATCCATTATTCACAATAAGATACGTTTCTCCTGGTTTTCCCTCCTTAACTAATGTTAAGATAAAATTCCGTCCGTTATATACAATAGGTTGATTAAGATACTGTCCCATGTATAACGGTTTGTAGCATTTGCTTGTTTCAAACAACATACTTTTATACCTCCTTTTTTAGATTGCTTCTATTATATCATGTATACATAAATAAGGCAATTGCTATTTAACGACTTAATGTCATACAAACGTAACATATTCTTAACTTCTACGAAACACAATTTTCCCTAAAATATTGTATAATAATAGTACTTAAGTTACAAAGGAGAAATTCGTTTTCATGAATATAGAACAAGAATTAAAAAAGGAAGGAATTGAAGTTGTTAAATCTTTAGATAGGCTTACCATTAACATGATTGCAAAATCGGTTGCCGATAGGTTAGAAAAAGCATTTCCAAACCAAAATTTAGATGCCAAAGATTTATTTATGAAACTTGCTAGGCTTAACATGTATATTGCACGCATGCCTGGTTTATTATCAAGTGCTAAATACTATTATAAAAACCATTCCATTTATTTTAATGAGGCTGCTGACTTCACCAATATCGATGCTTATGCAATGCATGAGTGTATTCATGCACTTCAAGAATATCGTGACGAAAAAGATAATCTTCTTCGTCTTGGCTTTTGTGATTTTACAAGTAGTAGTCTTCCTGGCATGGCTCTAAATGAAGCGTCTGTTCAATTAATGAGTGCCTATGCTATGAATGCTCCTTTAGACACAGTAAAGTATTTTGATATTACACTTCCAACATACAGTCCATCTCATTATGCATTGGAATGTACATTATTAAATCAAATGGCATATTTCACAGGAAATTACGACTTATTTAATAGTACTTTATTTAGTAATGATTTATTTATGGATAAATTCATTTTACTTACAAATAAAAATACATTTTATCGTATTCAATCCAATTTGGATAAAATGATGGATTTAGAAGATGCTTTATGTTTTCAAACCTCTTTACTTGCTGACATTTCAGAAGATTCTAAAAATATCACAAAGATTAGTGCAAAAATTGAAAAATTACGTATGCAAATACAAAGTATCTTTTTAGATACACAAAATTTGATTTTAACAAGCTATTTCGATAAGAAATTTCATGCTATTTCTACTGTAGTACAAATAGAAAATTATCGTAAAAAATTATATAATTTTAAGGATTTTATTGGATATACTAGTACCTATTCTTTTTTCAACGATTACTATGTAAAAAAGATGGCAGATTTAGAATGGAAACGAAATGAAATTGAAAATAATGCATGTGCCACAAATCCTGCTTTAGCATTAGTTCCTCAGAAACAAGGATTTGTTACTATTTTATTTAAGAAATTAAAAAAACTATTCGGTTATTCTGGTGAATATGAAAAAATCAATCTATAAAAGGGGTTGCATGATATGCAACCCCTTTTTGTTTTTCTGGTATCGTCCACTAAAACAGGTCGGCGAAGGCGCCGACCCCTACAATTTTATTGTTCTAAAAATTTCATAATTGCATTTGCAGCTTCTCTTCCAGAACGGCTCGCCCATGCTACGGTTGCTTTTGTTCCACTAATGTCTCCTCCTGCAAATATTTTGTTTCTTGATGTCATATAATTTTCATCTATTTTAATCATTCCTCTTGATGTTAATTCTAACCCTAATGATGTTACCATTTTTTCTTCTGGTTTTGAACCTACTGCCATAACAATATAATCCATTGGTAAAACAAAATTACTACCTTCTATATCAACGGGTACTTCTCTTGTTTCTCCTTCTTTCTTTACGAGTTCTGTTTTTATACATTCGATGTTTTCTACTTTATCTTGTCCCATAATAGTTACTAAATTCGTTTGGAATAGGAAGTTTATTCCTTCTTGTTTGGCATCTTCTATTTCTTTTGTTTCTGCTGGCATTTGTTTTTCTGCCCTTCTATAAATTACAGTTACTTCATCTGCTCCTAATCTTTTGATGGTTCTTGATGTATCCATAGCAACATTTCCGCCACCAATCACTGCAACTTTTTTTCCTGTGTAATCTGGATGACTGTTATGTTCTAATAATTCATTTCCGCCATATACACCATTTATGTCTTCTCCTGGTATTCCCATTTTTGAAGAGATATTAGCACCAAAGCCAAGAAATATTGCATCATACTGTTTTTCTAATTCTTCTAATGAATAATCTTTTCCTAAAGCTTTTTCATATTCTACTTTAATTCCTAAATCTAATATTTTTTGGATTTGTTTGTCTAATACTTCTTTTTCTAACCTAAATTCTGGAATACCATGTCTTAAAATTCCACCAAGTTTATTATATTTCTCATAAATGGTAACATCATAACCATATCTTGCAAGATGTGCTGCCACTGTTAACCCAGCTGGTCCTCCTCCTACAATTGCTATCTTTTTATTTTTTACTTCATTACTAAATTTAGGAATCTCATACCCTTTTTCAATCGCTACATCCCCAAGATATGCTTCTAAATTTCCAATACTAACAGATTCTCCTTTTATGCCACGAACACAGCTTCCTTCACATTGACTTTTGTGCGGACAAATTCTACCACAAATGGGAGAAAGTACTGTTGTATCACACAAGGTATGATATGCCTCTTCATACTTTTCTTCTTTTATATACGAAATAAATTGTGTAATATCATTTCCCAAAGGGCATCCCTTACTACACATTTTTACTTTACATCCTAAGCAATGATTTGCTTTTTTGCTAATTTCTTCTTTACTATATTTCATATCATTTCTCCATAAAATTTTACTAATAATATTTTATTATGAACCAAAAAGAAAGTCAATCATTTTGACCAACTGTTACATAACTCTTTATTTATTTTAGTATTTTCCAAAGAGGTATAAGCAATGTTTTATGTTTCGAAGACGCGAGCCTCTTGTGGGGACCGATGAACGCTGTTAAATACGAAGTATTGCTACAGCGTCATTGGGAGGAGGCTGAGCGCAAGAATAAATAAAACATTACTTATAACCTCTTCCATAAAATTGTATACATAATCTTAAATATGTGATATAATTGTTTCAGCGTTTTATACGTTTATATATATTGATTCAAACAAACTAATTATTTATTGAAGGAGGTGAATACTTTAGCAGCTTTTACATCAATACAGCAAAGGAGGTAGCAAGATGGCAAATGTTTTACATAACGAAGATGTAAAAAATGAACAGGATTTGCAAAATCTTGTAATAGGAATTATTTTTCGGCAAGATAATCCATACAAAAGCGAATCTATCGTTCGGATTGTTAATCATTACCTTAGAAGATCTGTTTTTCAAGGTAATACTAAGTTAATCCGGCAACATGTGAATGACACTTTAGATTTGCTTCTTTTCCATGATAATGTCCGTTGTATAAACGGCTTATACTATCCCAAAGATCCTATTACAAAATGTTTCCCTTCTGAATATTACAAAAGGAAATTAAGTTGTTATTAAAAGTATTTTAAAAAGACGAGAGGGCTTATTTTATATAAGCTCTCTCGTCTTTTACCCTTTATTTTACACACCTATCATAACATACTCGTAAGTTTTCCTTTGTAATAGTTTTATCAATTCCATCTTGTGAAACTTTCGTTAAGATTTCAGTTACAAATTGTTTTAGTTTTGGATTTAGCATAAACGTATCGACGTGTTTTTGCCAATAGGTTAATTGATATTCTTTTGTCCAATTTTTACCTTGATATACTTTTCCTGCTGCTAGTTGGTCGCATATCATTTCACATACGTATTTGAATGGTATAATTGGTAAGTCTTTTGGTGCATTTGGATCATACCAGTATTCTGGGTGATGTTTATTTCTTCCTTTATGGTGTAACCATGCCGTAGAATAGCCATAATCTTCTTTTGCCCTTTGAATTGGACTTCTATGTCCATCTCCGGTAATATTTTACGCCTTGTATAAATTCTGTTAAAGAGAATTTTGATAGGTCGTGTACGATTCCTCGATATGGAATCCCTGCTTTACAGCATAAACAAAAAACGATCCATTTGTGTTGTAGAATATTTTTTAAATGTCCATAAAAATTTTTTAACATGTTTCTTACTTCCTTTATTGTTTGGACGAGCAATGCTCGCCCCTACATTATTTCTATTTCTTTCATCTTTCTTTTTACTTCTTTTAAATCTTTCCAAAATTCTATTTTTTTATTGTCATCTCGAAGGAGTGCTGCTGGGTGCCAGGTTGGCATATATAAGATACCTTTTTGCTCTATCCATTTTCCCCTTGATGCCGTAATTCCATATTCATTTCCTAAAATGTTTTTTAGAGCAACACTTCCAAGTAATACAATTACTTTTGGTTTTACTAGCATTACTTGATTTCGTAAGTAATCCATACACTCTTTTGCTTCATCTGCTTCTGGGTTACGGTTATTAGGTGGTCTACATTTTACAATATTTGCGATATATACCTCTTCTCTATTAATTCCAATTCCTTCAAATGCCATATTCATAAGTTTTCCTGCTTTTCCTACAAATGGCTCTCCGAAGTCTATCCTCGTCTGCTCCTGGTCCTTCTCCTATAAACATTAAATCCGCTTTCTTATTTCCTGTTCCAAATACAATATTGGTTCGATTATTACATAATTTACATTTTTTACAGTCTATAATTGATTGTTCCAATTCTTCCCATGTTTCAAACATATATGATACCTCTTCTATTTCTATATTGGGTCGATAAGATATCAACCTCTACATTTATTTTAGATATGTTTCTACTGTTCCTTTTCCCTCTCCTGATGTAATTTTTAAAATAGCTCCTTGTGTAATGGCAAGTTGTGGTGCTACATGGCCTATATCTGCCCCTGTAATAATAGGTAACCCTAAATCTCCTATTGCATCAAGTATTGCTTGATTCTCTGTTAAGTCATAATCTTCTCTCATTATAAGAGGCCTTCCAAAAATGATTCCCTTACAGTATTTAAAATAGCCTGCATGTTTCATTTTCCATAAGATTCTTTGTAATAATGGTGTATTCATTTCATAGCACTCTAAAAACCACAAAATTCCGTCGTCTTTGTATCTTTCTATATACTCTGTTACGTTATCAAACTCTGTTCCAATAAGAGTATCAACACAATCTAGACACCCCCCAATTGCTCTTCCTTGTATTTCTATTTTTTCTTGCCCTGTGATGTTTTTCCATTTTACTTCTTCTGTCAAATGATAGGTTCCATCTTCATTATCTTCTATTTGCTCTTGGTATTTTTCAAAAGAATCCTGTATGATTTCTTCTCCAGATTCAATTTTTAAACAATCCGTTAAATTACGGTATAGTGGTGTCATTCGATAATCTTTTACGTTTTCACAGTACATACTTGGCATATCGCAAATGGTGTTTAGTAAAAAGCTTAAATGAGTAATGTCTGAAAAACCTTGTGTCCATTTTGGAGTGCTATTTTTTAGTTTATCAAAATCTAAATAATCTAGCATTTCCATTAAGAAATCTCCACCACCTGCATAAATAATTAATTTTACTTCGTCATTTTCCCAAAGCTCCATAAATTCTTTCGCTCTTACTTTTGCAGGAGCACTTCTTCCTTTTTCATCTTTTCGAACACTTGCTGTTTCAATAACTTTATAACCCATATTTTTTAATTGCTTAATCGCTTTTTCTAAATCTTCTATTTTTTCTGGTTCTGCTGCTCCCTTTGATGGTGCACAAATTCCTATGGTATCTCCTATTTTTAAGCTTTCTGGATAACGCATACACTTTCCTCCTTATTTTCTCATTCCTAATATAGCGGTATTTCTTCCTGCTAACTCTTTATGGGCTCTGTATGAATGCATCTGTCCATTGTTACATACTGTGCATATTCCACTATCAATGATATTTTCTTTTTTAAGCCCTACTTCTTTCATCATATTCTTATTTATTTTACATGTGTCAATTACATATTTGTTTTTTCCTTGAAGGAAAGTAATAATTTCATCAATATCTTCCATCTCTTGAAACTCATTTTGGAAATTATCGGCAACATCTTTTGATACCTCAAAATGGCACTTTCTAATGCAAGGTCCAATACAACAAATGATGTCTTTTGGATTACACCCATATTCTTGTATCATACCTTCTACAGCAACTTTTCCTATTCTTGTAAGAGTTCCTTTCCAGCCAGAATGAACATCCCCAATCACCTTTTTTACAGGGTCATATAAATAAATTGGTGTACAATCTGCAAAACTTAAGGAACAAGTAATTCCTGTTTGATTGGTTATCAATCCATCCACATTTGTGAATTCTTTGTGAAAGATTTCTATCTCATTTTTCTTTTCATCAATTCTTTTTACTATATTGGTATGGGTTTGATATGGTCTTATGATAGTTTCTTTTGGTATTTGTAGTGAGCTCGCTAATTTGGTATAGTTATCTTCTACCTTATTCTTTTTTTCTTCATAAGTTTCATTTCCAGCTATATCAAAATCATTTGCTTTTAATGTATAACAATGAACTAACTCTGGATATTCTAGTAACTTTCGGAATTGTAAAAACTCCACTTCATCTTTCTTAACATGAACCATCGTTTCATTTGATAAATCTATCATATTACCAACTTCCTCCTTATACCTGTTACTATTTTATTATGCTTCTTTCAGAATGTCAATTCCTTTTCCTCTATCTCAAAAAAAGAAATTGATATTATTACCTATATCTCTTTGTATGAATTGTACCTCCTAATATACAAATCGTGTAAAAAATAAGTAAGAAATTAGGATATTTTCCTAGTATAGAAAAAAGAGAAAAGCACGCTTTTCTCTTTTTTTAACTAGTCTTCTTGGATAAATGTTCCTTCTATCATTTTTCCTTTGGTGATTGAACCATTTCCACCAGAGCCTCGATATGTTTGTCTTCCTCCTGTTGCATCAATTACACTATTGGCAGATTTTTCAAATGTTTCGTAAAACAAGTTAATACTTCCTCCACCTGAACAACCAGCATAATTATGTTCATCATAAGGTGGTACACTTCCTCTACTTACAATTTGATAATTATTTATCATTTTCTTAGCATATATAACAAGTAGTCCTCCTGTTCCACCAGATGGATTTCCAGCACCAGGTCCTGCACCATTATAGCCATATCCTCCTGCTCCTCCATTTTCAACTCCATTCCCACCATAATAGTTTTGATTGGTTCGGTAATTCCAACAAGCTCCTCCTCCAGAGCCTCCTGAATAAGAACTTCCTGCAGCACCTGCTCCCCCATAGCTAATAGTGGCTGGAGCTCCTGCTCCGTCGGCTTTTCCTTCACCTCCGCCACCGCCTCCTGTTGCTCTATTGGTTCCGGCTTTGTCCAGCTCCACCCAGAGCCCTTTTTAATGATTCGCCACCATATGCACAATGTACCCTTGCAGCACCAGCTCCTCCTACTGCTGGAATATATTCAAATTTATTATCATCTTTTTGATATAAATATACGTTTTGCCCTAGTGCTTTTGCTCCTCTTGCCGTCATACTGATAGTCCCATTATTGGTAAAGGTACCTGTACAATATATTATCATTCCTTTTGGTCCCCCATATGTTCCAGATATGGTTGTTAAGGTTACCCCACTATCAATTGTCAAGTTCCCATCTACTTTTAGTACAACTGTATTTTTTGCATTTGTACTTGCTGTTGCAATATCATTTGTATCTCCAAATGAATATACTTTACTACTTAAAGTTGCTCCTTCTACTGCTGTTTGTCCATCTAATACTAAATCACCTTCATGAGTTATCATATTTAATGAATATACTTCTGAGGTTTCTTGTCCATCATTTGTTTTACCATTTACTCGTATTTTTCCACTATTATTTAAGTCTTTAATTGCAGTAAATATATCTTTTACTGGCAATACGGCATTTGTTACTGTACAACTTGCTATTGCAGTTCTTCCATTATTTGCTCTTATGATAAAACGATATGTTCCATTGAAAATTACTTTAAATATTTTTTCTGTATTTCCTTTATCTACTTTTAACTCTGCTCCATTAATTGGCTCAATTGCTATTATTTCTCCATTGTGTATTGTTCCTGTTACTTGAATTTCAACTTCTTCTGCCTCTTCTTGTGTTGTTAATACTACTGCTGTAGCTAATGGTACCTCTCCTTGCAATTTTTCGCCTACAATTACTGTGTTATCTTCTTTTACAATATAGCCATATCCTTTGTATTCTCCCTCTATTGTATTATCTATTATTTCGCCTGATATACTATCTAAAACAACAAAGTCCTCCAATATGTCCGTTTTTGTTATATTCTCTTTTTCATAGTTTTCTGCTTGTAAGTTCATAATCCTTAGTTCTAGCTCTTCTTTTATTTGTGCTTTTTGTGTAGCTACTAATGCTTCTTTGGATTTATGAAATATTCCTCTATCTCCAATTGCCAAATTAACTACAATCCCTGCTAGGATTAGCATTACGATTATGGTAATAATTAATGCGATTAATGTGATTCCTCTTTTCTTTTGCAATCTACCTAATTCCATTGTTCTTCCTCCTATGTATTTTTGCTATATAACTCTTTTGTTTTATATAATTCTTTTATTCACTTCTTATATAAGTATACAATTTCATTTTATCTCTACAAGATATTGTTTGTCAACATATTTCTTTTCCAAATTGTATTTCTTTTGCATTACACTACCATTAATCTAATTGGTCTAGTTAGAGGTTTGATGTATTTTTTCATTTCCTATTTCTTCCAAAATCTGATGTTTTTCTTTGTTTGGAATGTAGTAGTAAGAATTGCAGTTTGGGTCAAAATTGCAAATGGATTTATATTCACAATAGTCACATGGTGTTTTTTTCTTTTTTTGATTGTAGTATGGTTTTATTTCTATTTCGCCTGAGTAGATTTCTTTTGCAATTTCTTTGATTACTTTATTAATATGATTTTGTAACGTTTTAAATTCTTCTTTTGTTACTGTACTTGACCTTGCTTCACTAATATTTTGATTTTGGTCTAAGTAGGCAGGTATTAAGTTTGATGCTCCTTTTTCTAAGGTCTTATCCATCATTCTTACTACATTAACATCTGCTAAAATTAAGCCTTGCATTTTGAATTGTTTTTTGATTTCCTTTTCAATTTCTTCATTGGTCTTGTTTTTGTCTGCTTTTATGATAGGGTCTATTACATTAAAATACAATACACCTGCTGGAATTAGGTCTTCTTGTTTTTCGGTTACTGCATCTAAATAGGTTAATAACTGAATTTGTAACCCTGCTACTACTTCGTTTAAATCGATATTTTTTAGAGATGATTTATAATCAATAATTCGAATATAATTTCCATCTTTTCCTTTTGCTAAATCGATACGGTCTATTTTTCCTGTAATTTCTACTTTTTTACCATTATCTAAATCAATCGTAATTGGTGGATAATCTTTTTGGTTTTTAAATTCTACCTCATTTCCAACAATCTCAAAATCACTATTAATAATACTTGCAATAATGTATTTCATCGCTTGTAAAATAAGTTTTTCTAATCGTTTTGTTAAGATTTGATATTTCTTTGTTGCTCCTAATATATAATTTCTATTTTGCGTTAATTTTTCATTGATAATGCTTTTAATAATTTCGGAAATTTCATCTTCTTGCATTTGTTTTAATTTTAGATTTCTTCCGAATTACTTGGTCAAAAAAGGTGTCAATGACATCATGCATAAAATTTCCTGTATCGATGCTTTTTACTTCAAATAAGCTTTTTTCGTTTAATCCTAATCCATATTTTAAGTAAAATGAAAATGCACATTGCTTATATTTCTCTAATCGGGAAATGCTCGTTCTTAACGTATCACCATACAGGTTTTGTATATTTTCTTTCCTTATATGAGAAGGCTTATTTTGATAATATATTCCTTTTAATGCCTCTTCTAATTTTAATTTATATTCTTCATCTTGTTCATAAACTCGATATAATTCGAACCATAAATCATTAATCTGTTTTCCATCTTCGAAATCACGAATATAATTTAATAATTCATAGAAAACTGCTTCCTTTGTTGTAATCATACTTTCTTTTTCAATCATATCACTTTTGGTAGTTAGTTTTGGATACATTCTTTTTAATTTTGAAATAAGCACGGATGGTCTTAATGTTTTTCCTTCACTATCAGAAGATGCATAAGAAATATATAACTTTTCTTCTGGTATGGTAAATGCTTTATATGTATTAAAGTTTTCTTCATATAATTGTTCATTCGTATCCTTAGCAAGTTCAATACCATTGTCCTTTAAATAGCCTCTATCCTTATCGTTTAAAAATCCCTCTTCTTTATAACTAGATGGAAAGACACCATCATTCATTCCAATTAAGAAAGCGGCTTTTACTTTGTGGGTTCTACTTCGTTCTACATCTGCAATCATAACTTGATCAAGACTTGCAGGAATGGTTCCTAGTCCACTACTTACTAATCCCATTTTTAATAGTTTTGTGTATTCCTCAAAAGAAAGCTTTTCTTCTGGCAATACAAAAACCAACTCATCAATTACTTTCATAACAGTATCCCATGTTGTTTCATATATATTACTTAACTCAATTTGTCCATTTTCTCTTAAATCTTTTGCTTTTTGTTGTAGCTTTTCATATATTTCGTTTTCTATCAAAAACTCATATAAGGCTTTTGATAAGTCTTTTGCTGTTTTCATTCTTGATAATTTATTTTTAAATGTTAATAGTGGTGTAACGACTTTTAAACGCATCTGGTTTAGTTTCTCTAATTGCTCATCACTTTTTGCAATTTTCCATTCTTCTTTATACCACTTATTTCCCTTAATTCCATAGGAAATACAATAATTTTCAAGTTCAAAAATTTCTTCCTTTGTTAAGTTAGAAAATCCAGTTTTTAAGTAATGAAACATAGCCTCATAAGACCAGTTTTTTGCGAAAATATCAACTACTGCCATCATGTATTTTACTAAAATATTTTGACTAAAATCCTTTTTTTCGTCAATAAAAATAGGAATTTCATATCGTGCAAAAAGAGCTGTAATTAAACTTGCATATTGTTCCATGTTTTTCGTAATAACGGATATATCACAATACCTGTAATTTTCATTTTTTACTAAGCTAATAATAGTTTTAGCTACTTGTTCTACTTCTGAAAATGGGTTCTTCGCTAAAAATAATTGTATATAGTTTGTTTCACTTTCATATTTTATTGTTTGATTTTCACTCATGTTTTTTTCTAACAAATGTAATTCTTCATTTCGAAATCTTTGTAATTCTTCCCTGTAAACTGGTTTTTCAATTGCTACTTTTTCCTCTTTTGCAATGTTTACTAATTTTGATACGGTCTGTTTATTGGTATAAAAAATATCATTTAAGTCTTTTGCCTCTTCTATACTATCACTACAAATCGTAACATTTACCTCTTTTGCTGACTTTAATAGTTTACGAATAATTTCATACTCTTGTTTTGTAAAACCTGAAAACTCATCTATGTAGAGAATTGTATTTTGAAACATATTGCTATCTTCTAGCTTGTCCGCAAGTATCGTTAAAACATCATCTTCATCAAGATAAGATTCTTGTATTTTATCTTGATAGTTCTTATATAATAAGTAAATATCTTCTAATTTCGCTTTTATGTATTGGTTGTTCGTTTGATTGGTAATGTTTTCTAACATATCGGTTGTTACCATATGTTTCTTTAATTCTTTTATTTGGTCTATCACTAACTCTACATTTTCATCTGACCTACTTAAAAACGTTAAATTCTTTTTTTGTTGTTGTAATAAATGAGAAATAAGCATTGCTTTTCCCGATTTTGAAAGTGACGTTTTTGCTCCTCCGCTCGTCTTGGAATATACGATATGCCATACGAGCAAATGTTAATACTTCTGCCTGAATAACTGCATTTTGGTCTAAGATATCTAACAATTTTCTTTCTTGCATGTACGAAAATTGCTCTGGTGTAATTACATAGATTTTATCTGGTCCATTTAATTTTTCTTTTATCTCACGAAAACAAAACTCGCTTTTACCACTACCTGCTTTTCCATAAATCAGTCGTAATCCCATAAACGTCCTCCTTTCTTTAAAATTTCATCCTATTGGGTCGCATAATATGCGACCCCTACATCATTCATTATTCACATTAACATATCAATAAAGAGTATCGCCCCTACATTACGCCGTTTCTCGTTTCCAATAGAATAAATATTGTTGTGCCATCCCTGCTAATTCTCCATACTTTATATTTGCTAAGTTTTCAATTTCTTGTTTCTTTACTTTTGTTTCATCTTCGTTTTTCATATATAATTCATTCATAACACGTCTTACCCATACGTCAATTGGAAATACTTCGAAACGATGCATGCCAAATAATAAAATACAATCTGCCACTTTAGGTCCTACTCCTGGTAAAGATTCTAAGATTTGTCTTCGCTTTTTTACATCTTTTATACCTTTTAATTCTTCTAGGTTAATTTCTCCTTTCATAAACTTCTTTGTTGTTTCATACACGTATTTATCGCGAAACCCAAGTCCTAAATTTCGTAAATCTTCCATACTTGCATGTGATAATTGTTCCTTGGTTGGAAAGGTATAATACGTGTTGTTGTTCCACATTATCTTAGTTCCATATTCTTTTGAAATTCTCTCAATAATTTTTTGAATTCTAGGAATATTATTATTTGCTGATATAATAAACGAAATAATCATTTCCCATAAGTCTTGGTTTAAGATACGAATTCCATTTCCAAATTCAATACTTTTAGCTAAGTAACCATCAATTTTACTTAGCTTATTTTTTATTTCTTGATAATTTGTTTTTAAATCGAAGTAATCTTCTACAATTTGTTTAATATCTCCTTCACAAACGCCTTGAAATATAATTTTATTTTCTTCTTTTTTTACATTTAATACATTGGTACCAAAAACACCTGTATAGCTACTGTCTTCTCCCTTATGCCATCTAAAACATTGTCCGCATTCAAATATGTGCTTTGGTTCAAAATCTATTTTGTCAATTACTAATTTTTGTTCTTTCATATTTTCATCCTCTTTTTCCATTTTAACATATTTTTGATGCAATATTCAATGTTTTTTATTTTATTCCCTTTTAAATCCTAATCCATATGCCTCCCTTGCATTAGAAATAATAACAAACGAGCGAGGGTCTATTTTTTTACTAATTTGCTTAATTCTCATAGCCTCATTTCTAGATGCCACACATAATAGCATCATTTTTTCTTCATTAGTATACATTCCTTTTGCATAAATTCCAGTCGTTCCTCTTTCTATTTCTTTTATGATTTCGTCCGATATGGTTAAGTATTTATCCGATATAATATAAATTAGCTTTGTAAAATTGATTCCTTCAAAGAGAATATCAATTACTTTTCCCATTAAATAAATGGTAATTGCAGAATATAATCCAATCTCGATTTTTCGAAAAAATATGGCATTTAATATAATAATAACCGTATCAATGATAACAATTAAGTTTCCTGTTCGGTAATTTGGTTTATATTCTCGAATTACATAGGCAAGCATATCGCTTCCTCCTGTGGAAGCATTTGCTCTTAAGATAATAGATGTCCCCACTCCCATAATAATTCCACCATAAATACATGCTAAAAATGAGTCGGTTGTTAGTGCTTGGTATTGATCTAATGCATCAATAAAAACAGATAAAAATACAGTTCCAATAATTCCTTTTAATACAAAGCTTTTTCCTTTTTTGATAAAAGCTAATATAAAAATTGGTATATTTAAGGCAAGTATGGTAAACCCCATTGGTAGTTTTAAGAAATAATATAAAATGGTAGCAATACCTGTAAATCCTCCAGATGATAATTGATTCGGAAGTAGGAACAAAGATACAGCAACTGCCATAAAGAAAGTACCTATTATAATTTGTAAAATTTCGAAAAAATATTTCTTTAATCTTAATTTATTTCGTTTTTCCTTTATTCCCATTTTAGCCTCCTTAAACTTTTATATTGTTAAAAATAATAATATATACAAAAAAGTACCTATATTTGTATTATTTACAAATATAGGTACTTTATACCATTTATGATTTTACTACTGTTTCTTCTTCTTTAAAATCTGAAAAAGTTTTTAAGATATTAATTTCTGATTTTCCTGGTTTTATATTGTCATCTTTTGTTACTTGAATATCTACTTCGTAAACATCTTTTAATTTATTAGCATTTTCTCTCTTATGTCCTACTACGCTATTAACATCTTGTGGATTTACTCTAATTTCAACTTCTTTTACTTTTACATTAAATTTCTTAATTTTATCAACAATACTATCATACCAAATACTATCTTCTACTAGTTGTCCAAAAGCTGGATGAAATGGTCCTGCTACTACATCACTTTTATCACTATTTGGTTCTGAAATAATGTCTGTATTTTGAAGTCCTATTCGAATTACTTCTACTTTACTTTTATTGAAAAGATATACTAATTCTTTACATCTTTCTACTGCTTGGTTTAAGGTAATTGGCTCGTATTCTCCACTTGTATATTCTTCTTCTAATTTTGTATTTTTAATAACTAAAACTGGATAAATTCTTACCATTTTTGGTTTTAACTTAATCAAATCTTTTGCCGTATTTAATTCGTCTATTCTTGTACTTTCTGGAAGTCCTACCATCATTTGATGTCCTAATTTAAATCCATAAAATCTTATTTGTTTTGATGCTTTTTTTACATCTAAAAAAGTATGTCCTCTTCCTGCTCTGTTTAAAATATAATCATTGGTTGATTGCACACCTAATTCAATTGTTTTTACTTTATATTTCTTTAGTCGTTTTAATGTTTCTTTATCAATATAATCTGGTCTCGTAGAAATGCGAATCGAATCAATTTCTCCTTTTTTCACATATTCATAAGCAGCACTTAATAATTCTTCTTGCAATTCCACATCAATTCCTGTAAAACTTCCTCCAAAAAAAGCAATTTCTTTTAGAGCGTCGTCTTCTTTAAAACTTGCTAAATACTCTTCTACTATTTTCTTTACATCATCTTTTGTTATTTTCTTTAACTGTCCACTAATTGCCTTCTGGTTACAAAAGATACAATCATTTGGGCAACCTAAATGTGGTACAAAGATTGGAATAATATATTGCTTTTTCTTTTTCATTGATACTTCTCCTCCTCTTACATTTCCTGCATAGCAAGTCTTGCTGCTTCCATTTCTGCACTTTTTTTGGAATGTCCTTCACCAGTAGCAAGCACCTTTTTGTTACATATTACTTGTGCTGTAAAGTATTTATCGTGGTCTGGTCCTGTTTCACGAATAATTTTATATTCAATATGTACATCTCCATGTACTTGTAATTTTTCTTGTAATACTGTTTTGTAATCTTTTAATCCTACGTTTTTACTTGCAATTTTAATAGCCTCTGTTAAATTTTCTAAAATAAATTTTTTTACTGGTGCTAGTCCACCATCTAAATACATTGCCGCAATAACAGCTTCTACACTATCTGCTAAAATGGCTGGTCTTTTACTTCCCCCATTTACCTGTTCGCTTTTGCCTAAGTATAAGAAATCACTAAAATTAAGCTGTAATGCTATTTTATATAAGCTTTCTTCACATACAACACTTGCTCTAACTTTAGTCATTTCTCCTTCTTTTAGATGTTTATAATTTTCATATAGATACTCGCTTGTTACAAATTCTAGAATCGCATCTCCTAAAAACTCTAATTTTTCATTACTTGGAATGTTTCTTTCATTTGCATAAGATGTATGAGTTAATGCATTTTTTAATCTTTCTTGATTAGAAAAAGAATATCCAATATTTTTTTCAAATTCTTGTAGTTCCATCATTTCACCTCCTATGTTCCTTATTATATAATACATTATAAAAAAAAGAAAGGTATTCCCCTTCTTTTTTCTTATACGTTTTCTTTTATGTAGTCAACAACATCACTTACAGAAACGATTTTTTCTGCATCTGCATCTGGAATTTCTAAATCGAATTCTTCTTCTAATGCCATGATTAATTCAACAATATCAAGTGAATCTGCTCCTAAATCATCTATAAATGAAGCTTCCATTGTAACTGTGTTTTCAGCTACTCCTAATTGCTCTACGATAATTTCTTTTACTTTATCAAAAATTTCTTCTGAACTCATTCTTAAGTTCACCCCCTCCCAAATTCAATTCCATTTTATTACATAAACAATAATATATGTTTCTATAATTGTCAAGTACTTTTAATTTTATTTTTCAAAATGTTCAATCATTCTATCAACTGCTTTATTTTCTACGAATTTTTCTGCTTGTTTAATCGTAAATTCAAATAACTTTTCATCACTACTTCCATGTGCTTTTACGACTGGCTTTTTAACTCCTAAAAATAATGCTCCCCCATATTCTTTGTAGTCCATTGCTTTTTTTAGTGAATTAATAGAAGGCATTGCAGGTAAGGCTCCAAGCATGGTAAATACATTTTTCTTAATACTTTCTGTTAAAGTTCTTTTTACTAACTTTCCAACACCTTCAACGGTTTTTAAGAAAACATTTCCTGTATAGCCATCTGCTACTAAAATATCTAATTTTCCAGAAAAAGCATCTCTTCCTTCTACATTTCCAACAAAGTTTAAGTCTAGTTCTTCTGCTTTTTCTTTTAATAGCCTATAAGATTCTTTTACTAAATCATTCCCCTTTGTTTCTTCTGTTCCTATATTTAATAATCCAACGGTTGGACGTTCGATTCCAAATGTATTTCTATTATAGATTGTCGCCATTTGTGCAAATTGAAGTAAGTTAATTGGTTTGCAGTTTGTGTTTGAGCCACAATCCATTAGCATAAGGCTCCCTTTGTATGCAGGAAGAATTCCTGCTAAGGCTGGTCTATCAATTCCTTTAATTCTTCCAACTAATAATGTTGCTCCTGTAAGTAGAGCCCCACTATTTCCTGCTGAAATAAAGACATCTCCTTTTCCTTCTTTTAGCAAATTAAATCCAACTACCATAGAAGAATCTTTTTTATGCTTAATGGCTTGTGTTGGTATATCACACATTTCAATCATTTCTGATGCATGATGAATACTTAATCTTTCTGATATTTCTTTAATATCCTTTTTTCCATAAAACTCTTTTATTTTTGCATTAATTACTTCTTCATTTCCAATTAAGCAAACGTCTGCCTTAATATCTTTTATTGCCTTTACTGCTCCTTTTATTGTTGCATCTGGTGCATTATCTCCACCCATTGCATCTAACAATATAATCATATATTACTCCTCCAAAGTTCATTTTCTTATATATATTGATGATGTATTCATTTTATTATTTATTTTTCAAAATTGCAATACTTTTTGACCAATTAGTCGCAAAAAGAGTTCCTGTTTATATCATGTTTTTATATAATTCAACTTTCACACATAGTAACTCAAAAATAGTGACACAATAAAAAGAATAGAGTTTCCTTTTAAAAGGAAACTCTATTCTTTTTATTTATAAAGCTTAAGCAAGTTCTATAACTGCTCCAACTTCTGTAAATTTAGCTTTTAATTCTTCAGCTTCTTCTTTAGATGCTCCTTCTTTAACTGTTTTTGGAGCTCCGTCTACTAATTCTTTTGCTTCTTTTAATCCTAATCCTGTTGCATCTCTAACAACTTTGATAACTTGAATTTTGTTTGCTCCTGCATCTTTTAATACAACATCAAATGAAGATTTTTCTTCTGCTGCAGCTCCTGCTGCTGCTCCTGCTGCTGGTGCAGCAGCTGCTACTGCAGATACTCCAAATTCTTCTTCGATAGCTTTTACTAAATCAGCTAATTCTACAACTGTCATTTTTTTGATTTCTTCAATCATTTCTTCTTTACTCATTTTTAATCCTCCTAATTTTTTTTACGATATAAGTTCGTTACTCTAATATTTTTTAAATTTGCTTATCTTAAATTAAGCATTCTCTTTTTGTAGTTTTACTTGATCAAGTGCAACTGCAAGTTTTGAAATATTTCCAAGTAAAGCTCCAGCAAGCATAGATAGTAATGTTTCTCTTGATGGAAGTTTTGCTAAAGTGATAATTTCTTCAGCTGTCATTACTTTACCTTCTATGATTCCACCTTTAATTTTATAGAAATCATTTTTCTTTGTGAATTCATAGATTGCTTTTGCAGGTTCTAGGTAATCTTCTTTTCCTATAATAACTGCTGTTGGTCCAAGTAATGCTTCGTCAAGTCCTTCTACACCACATTCTGCAAGTGCTCTTCTTGTAATATTATTTTTGATTACTTTGTAATCAGATGATGTTCCTCTTAATGTTTTTCTTAAATCTGTTACGTCTGTAACATTAATTCCTCTGTAATCTGTTAAAAGTACTAGTTTTGCCTCTTTAAATTGGCTAGCTAAATTACTTACTTCTTCTTTCTTTTGGTTAATGATTTTCTCATTTGCCATTTGGTTTTCACCTCCTCCAAAATTCGTTAGAATTTTGTACTCTTCACTATTAACTTTTCACTTTATAGCAAATAATACAAATCTATTTTAAAATTTAAAGACGACTTTATATTGTCCTTTTCCAAGGCATATAAAGTCGTCTAACCCGAACATTTATGATACCTCGGTAGGACTTATAAGTTTTGCCTACTGTCTTTGGCTAATATTTAAAATATTACTTTTGATTAACATATACACTTGGTCCCATAGTAGTAGTGATTGCTACACTTCTAATATATTGACCTTTTGCTGCTGCTGGTTTTGCTTTGATAATCGCATCAATTACTGTTTCATAGTTTTCTAGTAATTTTTCTGTACCAAATGATACTTTTCCAAATCCTAAGTGAATAATGTTTGTTTTATCTAAACGATATTCTACTTTACCAGATTTAATTTCAGAAATTGCTTTTGTAACATCCATTGTTACTGTTCCTGATTTTGGGTTTGGCATTAATCCTTTTGGTCCTAATACTTTACCAAGTCTTCCTACAACACCCATCATATCTGGAGTTGCAACGATAACATCATATTCAAACCAGTTTTCTTTTTCAATTTTTGGTATTAATTCTTCTGCTCCAACAAAATCTGCTCCAGCAGCTTCTGCTTCTTTTGCTTTATCTCCTTTTGCAAATACTAAAACTCTTAATGTTTTACCTGTTCCGTTTGGAAGTACTACGGTACCTCTAACTTGTTGGTCAGCATGTTTTGAATCTACACCTAATTTAACGTGTAATTCAACTGTTTCATCAAATTTTGCTTTTGGGAATTTTTCTACTAATTCTAAAGCTTCTTTTGCTTCGTATAATTTTGAAGAATCTACAAGCTTTGAAGCTTCTTCATATCTTTTTCCTTGTTTCATTTTAATCCTCCTTTGGTTATAACGAACCGATTGGTTCTCCCACATTTATAATCTTCACATAATTCTTAATTTTAATCAAAAGCGAGTATTGCTAGAAAATCGAATTAAAAATTTTGAGATTATACGTTGGTATATCGAAAAATTTTTAATGATGATTGACAACGCAAGACGATGCTTTTCATTAAAATTTTTAATCTGTAACAACAACACCCATTGAACGAGCTGTTCCTGCTACCATGCTCATAGCTGCTTCTAGTGAAGCTGCATTTAAGTCTTCCATTTTTGTTTCTGCAATTTGTTTTACTTGTTCCTTTGTTATTTTTGCAACTTTGTCTTTGTTTGGCTTTCCAGAACCTTTTTCAATTTTTAAAGCTTTTTTGATTAATACAGCAACTGGTGGAACTTTTGTGATAAATTCAAAAGATTTATCTTTATATACTGTGATAACAACTGGTATAATCATTCCTGGTTGGTTTGCTGTTCTATCATTAAATTCTTTAACGAATTGCATAATATTAACACCACTTGAACCTAAAGCTGGTCCTACTGGTGGAGCTGGAGTTGCTTTTCCTGCTTCAATTTGTAATTTGATTACATTTGAAATTTCTTTCTCTGCCATTTTTTTCACCTACCTTCAAATTGAACTTTTATATTATTAAAATTTAAAACATTTTCATAATAATTTTAATCAAAAGCGAGTAGTACTAGGAAATCGAATTAAAAATTTTGAGATTATACGTTGGTATATCGAAAAATTTTTAATGATGATTAACAACGTAAAACGATGCTTTTCATTAAAATTAAATTTTTTGGACTTGAGAAAATTCCAACTCAACTGGAGTTTCTCTACCAAACATGGAAATTAATACTTTTACTTTGTGTTTTTCTTTGTTAATTTCTTGAACAACACCAATAAAATCAATTAATGGTCCATTGATTACTTTAACAGAGTCATTAACATCATAATCCACATTAACTGGAGCTGTATCAAATCCCATATTACGGATTTCTTCATCTGTTAATGGAATTGGATCTGCACCTGAACCAACAAATCCAGTTACACCTCTTGTGTTTCTTACAATGTACCAAGATTCTTCTGTTACAATCATTTTGATTAAAACATAACCTGGAAAAACTTTTCTTAAATTTGTTTTTCTTTTTCCATCTTTAATTTCAATTTGTTCTTCCATTGGAACAACAATTTCAAAAAAATAGTCTTCAAGTTCTCTGTTTTTAATTGTTTTTTCAAGGTCTGTTTTTACTTTATTTTCATATCCTGAATAGGTATGTACAACATACCATTTGGCTTGTAATTTTTCGTCTTGAGACATTTGGCTTGCGCCTCCTTATAACAACTTTTTTAACTATTCCGAAATAGTATTGTCTATTACTGTATTTGTATCTGTTGTATTTAAATTGTTTGCGTCATCTACTACGTTTTGGATTGTGTTTTCTTCTTTATGAACAACGCTTTTTAATTTATCTACTCCATGTGTATTTAATGTTTCAAAAGTTACATCTAACACAAAAACAATTAAAGCTGTAATTAACACAATCGTAATAACCGCGGTTGTATTATTTACCACTTGCTTTGGTGTTGGCCAAATAACTTTTTTTAATTCTGCTTTAAAATCTTTAAAAAAGTGTTTTTTATCTTTTTTTTCTTTTTCTACTTTCGCCATTTTATTCCTCCTAAAATCGGCTTAAACTTATTTAGTTTCTTTATGTGTTGTACGTGTTTTACAGAATTTACAATATTTTACGATTTCTAATCTGTCTGTATTATTTCTTTTATTTTTTGAAGTTACGTAATTTCTTCTTTTACATTCTGTACATTCTAATGTGATATGTTCTCTTGGTCCTTTTGCAGCCATTTAAATACACCTCCGTAATCTTTTAGCTTTCCTTTTTAAACGATGTGAGCATAGCTATTTAAGCAATATGCTAAAATACTATATCACAAATTATGTAGCATGTCAAGAATTCTGGTCATTTTTGTTTCTAAATTTTTATTTTTTATCTTTACACCTAGAAAACCTATTCTATACAGAATAATAAGAATTCAAAATTGAATTCTTATTATTGATTTATTCTAATTATTTTCATTTATGATTACCTTTTCAATCATTTGTGTTGTTTTGTTATATTCAAATGATACTTGATAACGTTTTGCTACAGCAATTAGAAGTTGCATTTGTTTTATATTTTGCTCATTTGCTTCCATTTCTCGATTATTCAATATAATTGTGTGTATGTTACTATTTTGCGTACTTAACAAATCGTTTAATATTTGTGTTAACAATTGTTTTACTTTACTTCCATTTACTTGTTCTCCAGCATATGACTCCAAAATTAAATTTGATGCTTTTTTAGTTAATTCCTGTAATTGCTTTTCCTCATCCTGCATTGCCTGTTGAAAATTCTGCTGATTTTCATCTACTTTTTTAAATATAGAAGACATACTATTTTGCATATAAGTATATAAATATCCAATTGGTGTTGCCATCATTAATGGATTTTCTTTTACTTGCAACTGTTGCATTTGTTCTTCGTTTATTTGAGAAATTCGATTACCAATTGCTGTTAATAGTTCACGAATCTGCTCTTCTTCCCAATTATTTAAAATAACGGAATTGTCGTTTGTAATTCCTCCTATATCTATATGATCTAAGAATGCTTTTATTGTATGAAAGTTATACTCATATTGTACTTTTTGCCCTTGTTCTTTTTCTTGTGCTTGTAACACAATTTGATAAATCTCTTTTGCATTTTCAGTTGTTATATCTTGAAATTGTGCCTTTATATGAAACTCCATTGATATGTCTTCATCTTGTTTTGAAACAATTATTTGATAATTTAATCCATTTTCTTGTTTTATTTTTTCAATTTCAATAACCGTATCTGTTTTATGTTCTTCTAACGAAGAACATGTTATTACTATTTTTTCAGATTTCACTTCTATGGTAATTTGTTTTTGCTCTACTTCTATTTCTATTTTTGTTAATGCACCATTTTCTCTATAAACAATCATTTTTAATGCTTCATTGGTTGAATCATTTAGTGCTTCTAATTTATTGATACTTTCTTGTATTTTCTTATTTTCTTTAAAAATGCTCGTATCTTTTAGTTCTTCTAATAGTTGTACAAAAATTGTTTTTAATTCATATTGATTTAATGTTAATGCAATTGCATTTTTATCTATTTTAGAAAAATTAGAATCCTGTATATTATTTTGTATTATTATCTTACATTTTTCAAAAATGCTATTCCATTCCTCTTTTGAAATATCTTTATTTATTTCTATTTTATTTGGAATCTCACTAACATCTGTTACACCGCACTTCATAAAGAAATCCTTTAGATTGTTATTTCTAATTGCTACATATTTATTAACTACAATATTTGATGTTAGTGCATACAAATCTGCATCTTGTCTATATTCCACTGGAAAAGAAACTGTATCCGAATAATTTAAAAAAAGTTGTTGTTCTTGTTTTTCATTTGCCCAATCTGTTTTGGTATGGAATGTAAGATTAGTTGCATTTGTATTTTTTAATTGTGCTTCATAATCTGGTATATTAATGTTAAATTCAAGTTTCCCATTGCTTTCATATGGTGTCGTTCTTTGTTTTTCAAAATATGCTACTAATTCTTCATCTCCAAATTCTTTTAAACTCTCAGCAAGCTGAGAAACATATTGATAAAATAACTGCTCATTTGATTGAAATAAATCTGTATTTAAATACGCTAAAATAGTTCCTATTCCTATAATAAGAATCATTAGTATTACCATAATTACAATCATTATAATTTTTTTATTTTTCATTTTTTAATCTCCCGTTTCTTTTTTTCTTTTTCTTCTCTACTGAAAATCCAAATCTTCCAATTTTCTTTCCTAATGGATAATATCCACCATTTGCATATGCAATTAGGTCACATTTGCTAATGTCAAATGCTCCTTTTTCATCAATATACGTATCATCTGCATTAATACATAAAACTTCTGCAATAAACATATGGTGACTTCCAAGTTCTTTTATTTCTTTTACCTTACATTCAACCGATACTGGACTTTCTTTAATTAACGGACATTTAACAAAATTTGCTTTTTCTTTTGTTAAATGCATCATCTTAAATTTATCCACATCTTTACCAGATTTTACCCCACACCAATCTGTTGCATATGCTAATTCTTTGGTTGTTAAATTTATAACAAATTCTCCTTGTTCTTTTATTAATTGATATGAATGTCTTGTTGGTCTTACACTAATATACACCATAGCTGGATTTGTATTTAGTATCCCTGTCCATGCTACTGTTATAATATTGGATTCTTCCATTGTGCCACATGATACCATAACAGCTGGTATTGGATATAAAAATGTTCCTGGTTTCCACATTACTTTTCCCATGTTACTCTCCCTTATTTCGTTTGTTTTCCTCCTAAAAACACTATTATTATATCATTTTCTTTCTTGTTTGTAAAATAAAAGAAAACATACATTAAAAATAAAGTCTATTTCTAATGTATGCTTTCTTAAAATAAATAAAAAAAACCTGGCGACAACCTATTTTTCCAGCAGGGTAACCCGCAAGTATCTTCGGCA
>CANAZY010000004.1 GCA_947365805.1 uncultured Clostridium sp.
GGAATTCACTCATATCTGCTTCAAACATTTTTGCAACAAATATCGACATAAATTGAGAAGCAAATACTCCTATTACAATTCCTATCATTAACGAGATAATACCTACGAATATTGTTTCCATTAAAATGATTTTTGATATTTGCCTTCTTCCCATTCCTAATGTTATATAAATTCCAAATTCTTTTTTTCTTCTGTTAATCAAGAAGTTGTTTGCATACACAATTAGTAATCCTAACACAATGGCAACAAATACTGACACAAATCCAAGCATAGATATCATAAGTTTTATAATCTCTCTTTGTGACCCGTGATACTTGTAACATTGCTTGTTGACTATCTAATGAATTAAACATGTAAAAGATTGCAACACCTAGTACTAGGGTTAAAAAGTATATTGCATAATCTTTTATACTTTTTTTCATGTTTTCGAATGATAATTTAAATAACATCGTTCAAATCACCTCCAAGAAGTGTTTGTACCTCTATTATTTTTTCAAAGAATTGCTTTCTTGTATCATTTCCTTTTACAAGTTCATTAAATACTTTTCCGTCTTTAATGAATAAAATTCTATTTGCATAAGAAGCAGTAAATGCGTCATGCGTTACCATTAAAATCGTTGCTCCTAATTTTTGATTTAAATACTCAAAGTTTTCTAATAATTGTCTTGCTGATTTTGAATCTAGAGCACCTGTTGGCTCATCTGCAAGTACCAATTTTGGATTTGTTATAATTGCTCTTGCAGATGCAATTCTTTGTTTTTGTCCACCAGATACTTGATAAGGATATTTTTTAAGAATTTCTTTAATTCCTAATTTATCAGCAATTTCTTTTACTCTTTTATCAATTTCCTTTGCTTGTACTCTTCCGAATTGTTAATGCAAGAGCAATGTTTTCATACGCTGTTAAAGTATCTAGCAAATTAAAATCTTGAAAAATAAACCCTAATTCTTCTCTTCTAAATTTATTTAGCTTATTTCCTTTTAATTTAGTAATATCTTCACCATTAACAATAATGTGTCCTGCTGTAACTCTGTCTATTGTTGAAATTACATTTAAAAGTGTGCTTTTTCCAGAGCCACTTGCTCCCATAATCCCAACAAACTCTCCCTTTTCTACTGTGAAACTAATATTATCAATTGCCTTTGTTAGGTTTGATTTATTTCCATAGTATTTGTCGGCGTTTTTTACCTCTAAAATTTTCTCCATCATAAATGTACCTCCTGTTTTAAAGTATAAAACAAATTATATCTGCTTGCCATCGATTTAGCTTACCGTTTTCTTACATTTTTGTAAGGTTTGTAGAGGTTGGTGCCTTCGCCAACCCGTCTTTTGTTGTCTTTTACGATGGGTCTGCGAGGGAGCCGACCCCTACATTCATCCATATAGCTTCCCATTGGAAATACAATCCTTACTTCTGTTCCTTCGCTTTCTATAGAATTAATCTCTAATCCTATTCCTAGTTTATCACATAGCTTTTTACATAGATATAGCCCAATTCCTGTCGATTTTTTACCAATTAATCTTCCATTCGTTCCTGTAAATCCTTTTTCAAATACTTTTGTAATTTCTCCTTTTTTAATACCAATTCCGTTATCTTTAATGCATAATACTACATTTTGTTTGCCTTGCTTTGCATATATTTCTAGTTCTAAACTTTTATTTTGTTTTTTATATTTTACACTGTTTGCAATAATTTGGTTTAAAATAAATATCATCCATTTATTGTCTGTATTTACTTCTAAGTCTAAATCATGTATATTAAGTACTATTTTTTCTTGTATTAAAGCATTTTTATTTTTCTTGATGCTTTCATTTACTATATCTTTTAATGTGGTTTTTTTTATGTAGTAATCTTTTTCCACTGTATTGCTTCTTGCATAAAACAATGCTTGTTCTATGTAGTTTTCTACTTTATCTAGTTCTTCATTAATGCTTTTTGTTACTTCATTTTTATTGTTTTCGATTACCATTTTACTAGTAGCAATTGGTATTTTTATTTCGTGTATCCATAATTCTATATAATCCTTATAATCCTCTCCGTAAATACTTGTAATAATTCACATGCTCCAACATTGATTTATCAATCTCTTGTAATGTATCTTTTAAAAATTTGCCTTCTATAAAATTAGGTGTTTTTATAATTTCGGTAATTAGATATTTTTCATCTAATTCATCTAGCATATTGGTTAAACTTGAATAATAGTTCTTTTTGGTTAAATATTCTACTATTAATCCAATAGCATAGCTTCCTAATATTGCTACTAGAATATATATTTTAATGAAGTTTCCTATTTGGTAAGGAATTAAAAATATTTGGCTTGTCACAATTGCAAATAATAATAAAGCAATTGCTAATATTTTGTCTTTTATAAAACTTTTTATATTCATTTAAATTTCTCCCTTTGCTTTATGTTATGTGGACGAACAATGCTCACCTCTACATTTTAATTTAAAATATCATACCTATTTTTTCAATAACATATAGCCTTGTCCTCTTTTGGTAACAATTAATTCCTTTAACCCCAATTCTGCTAGTTTATTTCTTAATCTTGTTATGTTTACAGTTAAGGTATTATCATCAATAAAGCTTTCATCATCCCATAAATATTCCATAATTTCTTCTCTTGATACAATCTTTTCTCTGTTTTGTATAAAGTATTTTAAAATCTTATATTCGTTTTTTGTTAATTCAATTGATTTGCCTTCTTTTTCTATGGTACTTTTAGCAGTGTTTAAAACAAAATCTTTAGCATCTATTTTTTCATTTATTTCACCTAACATATTTGTCCTTCTTAATAATGATGCAATCTTGGCAAGAAGGATTTGAATATTAAATGGTTTTGTAATATAGTGGTCTGCTCCATAATTAATCGAAATCAGTTCATCTAGTTCACTATCTCTACTTGTTATAATTATAATTGGCATATCTGATTGTTTCCTAATTTCTTTACAAATATATTCTCCATCTGTCTTTGGAAGATTAATATCTAATAATAATAAGTCTGGATTTACGTTCAAAATGTCTTCTATGGTATTATCAAATTTTCTTAATCCTTCTGCTTTATATCCATTTTTGTTCAAGAAAATTTCTAATTCATCACGTAATTTTTCGTCGTCTTCTACAACTAATATTTTATTCATATACAAATCCCTCCTTTGCCATTATACCATAAACCACATAAACATAACCTTACATTTCTGTAAGGTTTATCATTATCTATTCTATATTTCAAGCTCATTATCTCTTTTTTTATCTATTCTCTTACTTCTTTCCTTATTTAATTTTATAAATTCCTCAATCGGTATTCCTATCATATTTTTATCTTCTCCTGCTCTTGGTATATTTGATATATCTTTTACAACATCTACTATCTCATCTTCTTTAAATTCTTGTAAAGATACACTCATATCAAATATCTTAAAGCTCTCATCCTTCATAGATTCTAATTGTTCATAAAGCATTTCTAGTACCATATTCATATCTTCTGTTATCGCAAAACCACTTCTTAAAAGTTCTGGATAGAACAACTTAATATTCGCTCCTGAACGACAACGAATTGATATAATAGGATTAAAAACTTTTGCATCTGTAATATATCTTGAAATATATCCAATTAAACTCCCATGAAACATTGAATCATTGCCATACATAGTTATAACTTGATGAGGAGTAATTACAATCTCAGCCATTCCCTCAAAATCCTGACCAAAAAAATCTTTTATGTTAAATGCTCTTGTCATATTTATTATCGATTCTACAGTCATTTCTTTCCAGTCTTTCATGGCGTTTTTCAAAAACTCTGTTTCCATATTTTACCTCTTTTTCTTATTTTGTAAAATAGATACGTGTTCCATCACGATTGGTTAAAACGATGCTATCATTTTCTCCACTTTCTAAAAATTCTAATGTTTTTGTCTCTCCATTATTGGTTGTTAATAGTGCCTTTTCTCCAGTTCCATATGTTCTATAAGTTCCTTGTAAATCATTTATATTATCTTCAGAATAAATTCCTATCAATTCTGTATATGTATTATCTTTATTTAGTATCAATTCTCCACCATATGTAATGCCACTTCCATATACCTCTCTTAAATTGATTTCTTTCCCTTTATATTCTGCCTTATATGGTTTCCATTTTCCAGCTAGTTTAGTTATTGGTGTTTTTTCTATATTTGCATTTATACATTCTGTATCATCGCCTAAGTATTCATAGTATTTTTCTGTTTCAGCCTCTAGTTTTTCTTGGTTAACTAAATTTTCGCTATCTTTTATCTTTTGTCTTATTTCTTTAGGGAAGATTTTCTCTATCGATTTTGCATAGCCTTCTCCATCTTCTGGAATCTCACAATTGATAATATTATTATCTTTTATTGTAAATTTATATGGCATTGAGCTTCCACTATTTGTTAATTCTTCTTGTACCGAATAGCTTTCAATTAATGCCCAAACATATACATAGGTCTCATCACCATTTTGTTCAATTCCTAGCTCTGCGATGTCTATAAAAGTTTTAAAATTATCCCCATTAATTGCAAATTTTTCTCTTCCAATATGGTGATTTTCTTCTTCCTTCTTAATTAGATATTGTTTTGCTATCTCATATAGCTCTTGTTCCGTTGAATTAACTACTTTTGCACTTGTTTTTATAATAAAAGGACTAACCATACAGCCTAATATTAGCACAACCAATAGGATGATTGATGTTCGATATTTTTTTAGTTTTGTTGACCATTTTATTTTTTCAATTCTTCTCTCCATATTTTTGTTATTATCTGTAATGCACAACATTTTAGTTGCTATTTTTTGGGTCTCATAAGTTTGTAACAAACCAATTAAAGTTAGCCCGTATTGTTTCTTTTCTTCTTTATCCATTCTACTTAGTGCAATCTCATCTGTTGCAAGTTCCATTTCTTGTCTTATTTTCTTAAAAAATTGATAAACAAATGGATTAAACCAATGAATCGCTGTCATCATTAATAAAATAATATTAGTCATCATATCTTTTCTTTTATAGTGTGACAATTCGTGCATAAATACATGTTCAATAACTTCTCCACTGTTTTTAATAAACTCTTTGGATATTAATATATTAGGATGTATCATTCCGTAAATGCATGGTGATGTATTATCATTTTGTATTCGTATTCCTACCTTATTAGTAATTTGTAGCCTTCTTTTACAATTCATCAAAATAGAATCAATCTCACTATTCTTTAATTTTGGTGCTTTGTTAATTTTCTTCTTTAAACTTACATTTCCAACAAAAATAATGAGAATACTGATACTGGTTCCGATTAGCCATATGATTGGTAATAAGGCATTCCATTTAAATTGACTACTTTGCTTACTGTTTGTTGTACTAACACGGTCTGTTGTTTCACTGATACTTTGGTTTGGTTTTGTTTCCTCTTCTACCAATATAGATCCTGTTTGCATAAACGAAGTTTCTACTTTATCGATAACGGCTGTTGTCGGAAAGTCACTTGGTGTATGAATTTCTATTCGATTAATTGGTATCATAAAAAATATTACAGGAATTATCCACATAGCGCATTTCCATTTTGATGAAAGTTTATTGTCTAATAATTTAGTAATCGCTATCATTAGAATTCCTAATATGCTTCCTATTAATGACATATATAATATTTTATAAAATATAGGAGATAGTACATTACTCATGTTTATCAAAATTTCGAACATACTTATTCCTCACTCTCTAATATATCGATGAGTTTTTGTAATTCTTCTTTGGATACTTTCTTATTTTCTACAAAGTTTAATAACAAATTTCCCATTTTTCCATTATAAAGTTTTTTCAAGAAATTATCATTTTGACTAGATAAAAATTTATCTTTCTCTACTTTTGGAACGTAAACTGTATCTTTTGCTCCTATTTTTTGAGATTCCACAGAACCTTTTAGCATCAATCTTCGTAATAGTGTTTTTACTGTATTTTTATTTTTATCTGTCTTACTATTTAATTCCTCTAGTATGGTATTTAAATCACATTGTTCATTTTTCCACAATACTTGCATAATCTCTAACTCTGCATCTGTTATATCATATTTATCTTGCATTGATAGTCTCCTTTCAGATTACATTTGTAATTTAACTATAGATTACTCTACTTCTATTTTTTTGTCAAGCACTACTGTCGAATTTTCGTTTAAAAAGAAAATTTCGTACCATTTAATAAATGTGTAAATCGCCCATACTTTTTTATAGTTGTCTTTTTTTCCGTTTCTTATGTTGTTCTAATAATGTAAGTACATATTTTTGGTTAAAGAATTCTTTCACAAAACCTTGGCAAATCGTTTGTTTTATTTCATAATAGAAGTCTTCTTCTCCCATCCATTTTCTAAGTGGTACTGGAAAACCTAATTTCTTCTTTTCATATGCTTTACTTGGAATATCTTTTTTAGCAGCATCTCTTAATGCTATTTTTGTATTTGTTTTAGAAACTTTGTAATCCACTGGTAAAGAACTTGCTATTTTAAATACTTCTTTATCAATAAATGGAGTTCTTCCTTCAATAGAATTTGCCATGGTCATTTTATCTGCTTTTAAAAGAATATCTCGTGTTAGCCAATTTTTGATATCAAGCGCTTGCATTTTTACAAGATTACTTTTGTTTTGATACCTATGAAATATTGGTTTTGTTATATCTTTATTTTTTATGGTATCTGAAAAAGCTAACACTTTTTTTCTTTCCTTCTCACTAAATATTTTATTAACTCCAATATATTCATCTTCTAGCTTATTTCCTCTTCGTACAATCATGTTTCTTCCTTTAAACTCTGGTAATTTCTCAAATAAAATTCCTAGTAAATGGCGAATTGCAAATGGTATTTTGTTATACCATTTAAAATCAATTTCTTCTCGATATGTGTTGTACCCTCCAAAAAATTCATCTGCTCCTTCTCCTGACATCACCACTTTAACATCTTTTCTTGCAAGTTTAGATACAAAATAAAGAGAGATAGCAGAGGCATCTGCTGACGGCTCGTCCATATAATATAAAATTTTCGGTACTGAAGTTAAGTATTCTTGTTTTGTAATTTTTTGGCTAATATTTTGAATTCCTAATTTATCGGTTAAACTTTTAGCATATTCAATTTCACTATATTTACTATCTTCATAACCAACGGTATAGGTTTTATTGGGTCTTGCTAAACTTACAATATAGGAAGAATCCACCCCGCTAGATAAAAACGAACCCACTTCTACATCACTTATCATATGGTATTTTACAGACTCTTTCATGGTTTTGCTAATTTCATCTACTGTTTTTTGATAGTTGGTATCTTTCTCATCAAACGATAATTCATAGTATTTGTTTATTGTTATATTATTGTTTTTAAATTCCAAACTTGTTCCTGGCTCTAAGCAATACACTCCCTTAAAAAATGTTTCTTTACCTGGTGTAAAGCTAAAAGATAAATATGAAGCAAGTAGCTCTTTGTTTAATTTTTTTTCAAATTTGGGATGTTCTAAAAATGCTTTTATTTCAGAAGCAAATAGAAACACTCCTTTCTTTTGGTAATAATAAAATGGTTTTATTCCAAAATGATCTCTTGCACAAAATAGGTTGTTTGCTTTTTTATTCCAAATAGCAAATGCAAACATTCCTCGTAATTTTTTGGGTAAATCTCGTCCCCATTCCTCATACCCATGTATTAATACTTCTGTATCACTATTGGTTATAAACTCATGTCCACTCTCTTCTAGGTCTTTTTTTAATTCTAAATAATTATAAATCTCCCCATTAAATATCACCATTATATTTTCATTTTTACTAACCATTGGTTGGGTTCCACCTTGTAAATCAATAATGGATAATCTTCTATGTCCTAATGCTATTGTTTCATCCATATAATATCCTTCTTCATCTGGCCCACGATGAGATATTCTGTCTGTCATCTTTTTTATAATCGTTCCTTTATTTTCATCATTACTTACAAAACCTACTATTCCACACATATTGCTCCTCCTAAAATTACTTTTACTTTTGCAAGATTACAGTTGTAATCTTGTTATTAGGTTACAACTGTAATCTGTTTTTGTCAAGTACCTTAATATAATTTTAATTTTTTCACACATATACTTGTAGTTCAAGAATTTTAGGCAATTTTGCTATTCATAAGTTTTCGTAAAGTTAGGTGAACCCCAGCCCCTTTAAATAAAGGGGCTTTTATAGTAGGAAATTACGGTATTTTAAATTAAATATTGTAGGGGTCGATGCCCTCATCGACCCGAAAGGTAAAGCCCTCTTTTAAATCAAAAATAGGAAAAAACCTATTTTTGATTTTCTCCTATTTCACCATATCTTCATATATTTTGTTAATGTCCATTTCGTCTTGGTATTTATTTTCCATTGGACACATTCCTGTTTGAGCGTTGTTTTTAATGTAATCTACTAGTACACCGTATGAATATTGTATCTTGGCATTCTCTAATACTGGAATTGCAATTTTACTTAATGTTTTTGCGTATATTTCCTTTACTCCTGCTACTACCATAACAGAGGCTGCTACTTTTCCGATTACCTTATCTGCAACAATACTTCCTTTTAGTGCCTCTTTGTTTTCTTTTAAGATAGAAACCAAATCAATAATTCTATTGTTGTAATATTCTTTTATGGTTCCATCTTGATATGCTACTACTAATGACGCATTTTTTTGCTTTAAAATCTCTTTTATCTCTTCTAATTTTGTCATATCTTAGTCTAATCTTGCTCCCTTCTTAATTGCTTTTGCAATCAATGGTACAAAGCTAAGTTGGATGATAATTCCTGGCAATCCTACTTTGATGCTTTCTATTACAGAAATTCCATAGGTTGGTAATCCTAAACCATTTATTGCTACTGCTAATACTCCTGCATAAAGAATTCTACCTAGAATAATCGTTGCAATCAGTGATATATATGAGTTAAATTTTTTATTAAATATACTTAATAAAATAGCATATATAACAAGTTCAATTAACATATATGGTAATCGTGCAAGGCTTGGCATTCCTGTTAATAAGTAACTACATATTACAGAACTTCCTGCAACAATAGTACTGCTCGTAATTCCAAATGTTAATGCTGCAATTAGTACTGCTATATGCATTGGTAAAAATGTTGCTCCTGCACTTGTTCCTGCAAGCACATGAAATATTCTAGGAAGTGTAATTCCAATACCACTTAATAAGATTGTTCCTATGATATATTTTGCCTTTGTAGATTGTAAGGTTTCTAATAAATGATTTTTGTTTTCTAATACTTTTTCTTTCATAATATTTTCCTCCTAATTGATAATTATAATTCGATAAGTTCATATTCTTTTGAACCAATTCCTAATTCTTCTGCTACATCAATAGTATGCGTTCCATGTCTTGATTCTACTCTTTCTAAGAAATGTGCTTTTCCTTCATCATCTGATTTTTTTACTAAATCGATACATGCTTGGTCAATAGCAACAGGGTCTAATGATGCTAAAATCCCAATATCTTTTATACAAGGATCTTCTGCAACACTACAGCAATCACAATCAACACTCATATTGCACATAACATTAATATATGCAATGTTTCCTTTAAAATAATTTACAACAGATAATGCACTATCTGCCATTGCCTCTAAAAATTCATCTTGTTTTGCTAAATTATCCCATAGAACTGTTTGGTCTTTTGTTTTTCCTGCTGAATGAATCCATGATTTTCCTTCTGAGGAACCACATCCAATCGATAATTGTTTTAATGCTCCACCATATCCACCCATTGGATGACCTTTAAAATGAGATAGTACTAACATTGAATCATAGTTAGCCATGTTTTTTCCTACATAATTTTTCTTAATTACTTTACCATTTGGTATTTCAAGTTCTAAATCGTCTCCTTCTGCATCCATAATATCTACATTAAAATACTTGTTCCAACCATGTTTTTCCATTAATTTTTTGTGTCTCTTAGTTGTATTTCGTTCTCCTTCATAGGCTGTATTACACTCTACAATGGTTCCATTTACATGTTCTACCATGGGTTTCATAAATTCTGGGTGTAAATAGTTTTGGTTTCCTTCCTCTCCTGAATGAACTTTAACAGCAACTTTTCCTGGTAATTTTCTTCCTAATGCTTCATACATTTTAATTACATTTTCTGGGGTTATTTCCCTTGTAAAATAAACTTTTGCTTTTTCCATATTTTATTTCTCTCCTTTCAATTAGTTGGGTTGCATGATATGCAACCCCTACGTTTATGGTTCTTCTAAAAAGTCTTTTCTTTTTCCTGCTACAATATCATCATATACGGTAATTTTGTAATCTAATCGTTCAATTGTTTTTTCAATTTCTTCCTTCTTTTGGATTAACCTTTTTCTTTGTTCAATTAGCAATTCTCTTCTTGCTTCTGCTGTTTTCTTTCCTTGATGAAACAATTTTACATACTCAAGTAGTACCTCAATTGGCATACCTGCATTTCGCATACATTTCATAAATTCGATCCATTTACATGATTCTTCATCAAAATCTCGAATTCCACTTTTGGTTCTTGGTACAGCAGGAATTAGTCCTATTTTTTCGTAATATCGTATAGTATCTCCGTGTTAGGTCATATTTTTTGCCTACTTCTGCAATTGTCATATACTCCCTCCTTTTTTGTCTACTTATTATATATCATTTGGAGCTAGCTCTAAGTCAATAGTTTTTTAAAATTTTTTTATTTTTTCTAAGTAAGATAAAAAAAGATGGCAAAATACAAAAAACGTATCTTGCCATCTTTTATTTTTCATCTCGTATTGTCTTTGACCCCATTGTTACGACAGAGGCGATTATCATAAATATTCCAGAAATTACAAACATTTTCTCTACTCCTATTTTTTCTGCAATTGGTGCTGTTAAGAATAGTCCAATTGGGGTTGCGAGTTGCATAAAACTCATTACAATTGAAAATACTCGTCCTTGCTTTTGCGGTTCTATTTTGGTTTGTAAGATAACCGTATATAGTCCTTCAAAAAATGGTCCCATTATTCCCATAATGAACGTTAATATAACAAATAACCAAAACATTGAAGTTGGTACAAGTCCTGATGCAATTAGTGCTACTGCAAAAATTAGCATTGCTACTAAAATCGTATATTGCTTTTTTCGAAATCCTACTTCTTTTGCCATTGCAATTCCTCCAATTAGCATGCCTATGGAAAATAGTACTTCCACAATACTAACGTGAATTGCTTCCAAACCAAAATAGTTTTTGGTAATTAGAGGATACATAGAAGCAATTGGCATGAAGATAAGACAAATAGCAATTACGTAGATGGTTAAGAGCCATAAAAATTTCGACTGTCTTATTTCTAAAAATCCTTCCTTCATCTCCTTTAAAATATTGCTTTTTTCTTCTTTCTTTTCTGGATTGGGAATTTGTACAATTGCAATACTTCCAATTCCAAATATTGCTCCAATAATATCCAAAAAGATAATGTATGGTAATGGAATTGCTCCAAATAAAATTCCTGCAAGAATTGGTGCTACAATTAATGTTACTGAATTTATCATTTGGTTAATCCCAGATATTTTTACTAACATATCTTTTGGTGCAAGCATTGGAATAGAGGCGGTAAAACTTGGCGAATGAAATGTACTTCCTAATGAACGAATTGCCAAAACAATATACATTCCTGTCATTGATGGCTCGCCATATAGGAAAAACACACCCAAAATAAGTGTTGCAATCGCAATCATACCATCTGAATACATCATAATTTTCTTTCGGTCTAATCGGTCTACAATGACACCTGCAATTGGTCCTAATAAAATTTGTGGTAAAATCCCTGCAATTGTAGCAAGTGCTAAATCAATAGCAGAACCTGTTTTAAATGTAATATACCAAATAATTGCATACTGAACAATAGCACTTGTTAATAATGACATCGTTTGTCCTATAAATATTGTTGCAAATGTCTTTTTCAAGTTCTTCACTTAAGTTCACTCTCCTTCGTTTCTATTTTAGCATATATACAATTTGTTGTATACGTTTTTATGTTTATTCTTTAATATATATTTCGTATAATTTTAATTTATTTGTACATATTATATGTGCATAATATTGACATTGCACATATAATATAGTAGAATTACACGAAAGGAGATGATAATATGGCTACTACAAATGTGACAATTCGTATGGATGAAGAATTAAAAAAACAAGCAGAAGACCTATTTTCCGCTTTGGGTTTAAATATGACAACTGCTCTTATTTCTTTCATTAAACAATCTGTTCGTGAACAAAGAATACCTTTTATTTTATCAAGGGATATACCAAATGAAGAAACAAAATTAGCAATTCAAGAAGTGCAAGAAATGAAGAAAAATCCTAATAAAAAAACGTATTCTTCCTTTTCCGAACTTGTAGAGGAGGTGCAAAATAAAATATAACATTGTACCTTCTAACAAATTCAAAAAAGATTTAAAATTAGCCATTAAAAGAGGTTATGACATTTCTCTACTTGAAATCATTGTAGACACTTTAGCAAATGGTCAAAAACTTCCCACCAGAAATAAAGACCATGCTTTATCTGGTAATTATTCTAATTGTAGAGAATGTCATATTACTTCTGATTGGCTACTAGTATATGAAATTTCTGAAAGTGAATTAATATTATATCTTACTAGAACTGGTAGTCATAGTGATTTATTTTAGTTTCTATATTTCGATTTGCCAATTTATAATACTCACCCTTTTTTGCTAATAATTCCTGGTGTGTTCCTTGTTCAATAATATTTCCCTTTTCTAATACAATAATTTGATTACACTCTTGTATGGTTGATAATCTATGTGCAATAATAATGGCTATTTTATTTTTTGTGATTTGTTTCATTGCGTTTTTTAATAGCATTTCTGAATGGTAACTAAGAGATGAGGTCACTTCGTCTAAAATAATTATATCTGGGTTAATTGCCATAATTCTTGCAAAATTGATTAATTGTTTTTCTCCTTTTGATAAGATATCTGGGTTATGATATATATCTGTTTTGTAACCGTTTGGCAAGCTCATTATTTTTTCATGTAAGTTTAGTTTCTTAAAAATCTCTTCTATTTCTTCTTCTGAAATTGCTTCATTTGCATAACGAATATTCTCTATAATTGTATTTTTTAGTATAGTAACATCTTGCATAACATATCCAATTTTTGCACGTAGACTTTGTAAATTATAATCTCCGTATTTCTTTCTTATTTATCAAAATACTTCCATTTGTTGCCTTATAAAACCCACATATCAGATTAACAATAGTACTTTTTCCACTTCCTGTTCTTCCAACTAATGCAATTTGTTGTTTTGGTCCAATTTTTAAATTAAATTTTTCTAATACTTTTTGATGTTCATTATATCCAAATTCTACATTTTCAAATTCAATAGATGTAATTTTATTTACTTGTTTTCCCTCTTTCGTCTTTTCTATGTCTTCAATATTTAAAAAATCTAATATTTTACAAAACGCCATATAACAACGGCTAAAGTTAGTAAGATGCTTCAAAAACCAGTGTATATCCGATTCTAATGTATCTCTCCATTCTATCATAATCATAACAAGACCATAACTGATAATTCCTTTTGTTAACCCTATAGTTCCTACAGTTATTAGCCATATGAACGAACATGCAGTAATAATTGTAAACATTGCATTATAAAATGCAATCTGTTTATTTAATTTTTGTGATACCTTATTATATTCTTGTATCGTTTCATCTAGTTTTTCAATTTTTTGTTGTTCTATTTGCAAACTTTTAATGGTTGTAAATCCACTAATTCCTTCATTCATTTGATTCAATACTTCTATGGTAATTTGTCGTACTTTCTTTAATAAGGTAATTGTTTTTCGATTTAATAGGATAGTCACAAAAATTCCGAATAAGTATGTAATAACAATTCCCACTCCTATTTGTATATTAGCTACTAGTAATAATATAGAAAAAGCTAAGCTTCGAAATAATCCCATAACAAACATTTCCACCGCGATTCTTGGCATCAATTCCCCTGCATCCTTTGCATCATTTGATAAGAATTGTAAAATTGTCCCTGTTGTATTTTGGTCATAAAATTTTGTATCAATTTGCATTAGTTTGTGAAAAATATCTTTCTTTAATTCTCCTGTTATTTGGTAACCTAAGTTCAACCTTACAATACAATATTTTAAAACAAAGTAACATGATATCATATTAGCAATGGCATATAATCCACCAAAAAGAAGGATTGCGCCGTATATTTCCATTTGGAATTTCAATATCTAATATTTGTTTGGTAAAAAAAGGTGTTGTCATTACTTCAAAAGCAAAGCAAAATACAATAAGTAATATCAAAAAATTTACTTTTTTATCATAGTTTTTATATCGATACATTTGAAATAGTTTGTTTTTCTTCATTTTTTATACCTTATCCTTATTTATTTCCATCATATTTCTATAATCTTTATTTTTTATTAATTCTTCATGAGTTCCTACATATGTTGTCCCATTATGAAAAAATACAATTTGATTCATTTTCTCCAATAATGAAAAATCATGCGTAATAAGTATAATCGTTTTTGGATTATCCGCTATTACTTTTTTAAACACTTCAATTTTTGTTTTTTCATCTAATTTATTAATTGCTTCGTCTAATAATAAAATTGGTTTGTCTGTTGTTAGCGCTCTTGCTAGTGCAATTCGTTGTTTTTGTCCGCCAGATAATGTAATTCCCTTCTCTCCCACATAACTATCTTCTTTTTTATCAAAATGTTCAATATCCGCTTTTAAGCTTACTTTATCAATAATTTTCTCTAGCTCTTCTTGTTTTAATTTTCCTTCAAAATCAATATTTTCACGAATGGTACCAGAAAATATAAATGGATCTTCGGGTACAAAAGCAATCTCATTTCGTAATATTTGTTTATTATGCTTCTTAATATGGTAGTGATTAAAATAAATATCCCCTTCGTGCTCATAAAATCCCAATAAAGCTTTTACAAATATACTTTTTCCACTTCCATTTTCTCCAACAATCGCTATCTTTTCTCCTGGTTTTATTTTTAAATTAATGTTACTTACGATTTCTTTTTCTCCAGCTCTTATTTTTACATTAAATAGTATTAATTTTTTTAAATCCTCTAGCTTAGCTATATCTACTTCTTTCTCTTCTTGAAGATTAAATAGTTGGTTTAATAAACCATTTGTCACAATAAAATCATCAATACTGTCTAAGTTATTTCCTAAACGAATAAAATACCCCATAACCGTTTGTGCAAAGCTCTCAAGAACAGTAAGAGAGCCTAGGCTTAAGCTTCCGTTTTGTAACTAATATTCCCCCAATTATAAAAATAATAGGGCTTGCTAAATATTGAATGTGGTCTGTAATAATTTCATGAAACAACACTAGGTTAATAAATTTTCTTTGGTCTTTTACATGAACTTCGTTTAATGTATCATATTGTTCTATTTCACTTTCTTGTTTGTTAAGCATGCGTATCATCTTAAAATTATTTATGCAGTAAGTTGTTTTCGCAAGCATTTCTTTATTACTTTTTACCATTTGTCCAATTTTAGGTCCTAGTTTCTTAAAATACCAAATTCCAAATAATAAAATAACACTCACACTAATAATCATGTAAATAGTAATGGCTGTATTTAATTTCATTCCTTGATAAATAACATAAATTACAATAAAAAAGCTATCTAATATTAAATTTAAGCTCGTTTGAAAAAAATGCGAAAAAATATTGGCATCATCACGAATTCTTTGTAACATTTCGTTTTTATCATAGGAATAATAACTTTCGTACTCTAAATTTTGAATGTGCTTAAAAATCGTCATACGAATATTGTAATTTACTTTTAATGTAAATTTTGAAGTAATGTTATCACGTATATATGAAATTCCTGAAATACATAAATAAAGGAAAAATAGATAAATAGAAATTACTAATATGTTTTGCAAAAGTGTAATTCCAAACCATTTTGTTAAAAAATTAGGTATTACACTTGTATCTCCAAAAGCAATTCCATCAATTCCATATTTAATACACATGGGTATTTGTAATTTTAAATATGTAATTACCGCACTTAATACTGGAATTATTAGCATATATCGTTTTGTATTGTAAAGTGAAGCTACTATAATTTTTTTCTTCTTCATTTTTTATTCCCTACTTTTTCTGATTAATATTTTTATTATATCGTTACATAAAAACAAAAACCAAACTTTTCATTATCTAAAAAAGTTTGGTTTATTGTTTTTTCTTAACTGGTATACCATATTCGCACCAGTTATTATAATAAATTTCAATATTGTAATAAGGATATACATATTCATACTCAGAGTTTGGTAACCACTGTAAAAAAATTTGATTAATCATATCTAAAATATCTTTTTGTTTTTCGGATTTTACTTTAAACAATGCCCATGTTGCTTTTGGTATCACTACCTTTGAGAAATCCTGTCGTTTTTCTTTTCCTAAAATATAATAATGCATTTTATCTTCTTCTTGACCCATTCTCATCTCTTCTATGTTCGTATAAATGGATGCTCCATAATAAAATGAAGTTGAAGTTCGCTTTATATAATCTAATGTTCCATCTTTGCAAACTTGTCTCCATAATTCAGCAATTGCTTTTGAATCGGTTGTTTTAATAAGTTTTGTGCTTTTCCCATAAAATGTTTGCTCTTCTAATGGAACGATTCGATATTCTAATTTTTGAGATGAAACTGCCGTATTATCAAATGTTACTTTTGGAAATACTTTTAATGAATTTGTCATTTGTTTTACTTTACTTGGTGCTATGTTATACATTTTCTTAAATGCTCTTGTAAAGGAAATTGGTGAATCATATTGATATTTTAATGCAACATCAATTACTTTTTCTCCTTTTGCTAACTCTTGCATAGCACAAGAAAGTCTTCTTTTTCTAACATATTCTGCTAATGTCATATTACCAACTACAAAAGAAAAAATCCTTTGTAAAGCATAGTCTGTTATTCCTGCTATTTTTGCAATTTCTTTATAATTAATTTCTTCTGTTAAATGATTTTCTATATCTTCAATGACTTGATTTAATACTTCATTATAATTTTTCAAGTTTCTCACCTTGTGTAACATAATACCATAGATATACTAATTTGTAAATAGAGCTACATCACACAGATGTCATATATTCACCTTGTTTTCATATACATATTACGAGGTGTATTCGATTGTTTATTCGTTCTGTTAAAATTAATAAATCGTATTTACTATTTGTAAGTATTGTAATTTCTATTTTGCTTATTTTTATTGTGGTATCTGCTTTATATCCTATTTCCCTTCCTGTCAATTCTTCTGGATTAATTTGGGGAAATGCGATAGAGGAAACTACTACAAAAAAGAATTATATTAAGTGGGTCGATTTTAATGCTACCTATGATGTTTTAGATAAGACTTCAAAGTTTGATATTAATTCTCATAATAATGGTGAGCCTGTACAGTTTAATTGGATTGAGCTTCTTTCTTATCTTGCTTGTAAATATGGTGGAAATTTTAAAAAATTTCAGCAAAATGATTTAATTTCTTTGACAGATAAGTTAAAAGATGGCACTACGATGGAAGAATTAACCAAGAATATGAAAAATTATGCTTATTACTATCAAGCCTTTGATGCTATTCTACATGAGTTTATTGGAGAATATGAAGTAGAAGTTCCTAATGCTGGAACAGAAGAAAAAACTTATATCAAAAAATATGGTGTAAAAGCCTTCCTTCCGATTGCTAAAAATTACAGTTTTAGTCATTACGATGATTTTGGAAATGCTAGGTCCTATGGGTTTAAACGTGTTCATTTAGGAAATGATTTAATGGGTGCTATTGGTACTCCTATTATTGCAGTCGAATCTGGAACTGTAGAAGCACTTGGCTGGAACCAATATGGTGGATGGCGAATTGGAATTCGTAGTTTCGATAAAAAACGTTATTACTATTATGCTCATCTTCGTAAAGACCACCCTTATGTTAAAGATTTACAAGAAGGTCAGATTATAAAAGCAGGTGATGTAATTGGTTATCTTGGTATGACTGGATATAGTACAAAAGAAAATGTAAATAATATTAATGTTCCTCATCTCCATTTTGGAATGCAACTTATTTTTGATGAATGTCAAAAAGATGGAGTAAATCAAATTTGGATTGATGTTTACCAAATTATTGAATTCTTAAGAAAAAACAAATCTGAAGTTGTAAGAGAAAATAGTGATACAAAAGATTTTGTAAGAAAATATGATTTGCAAGACCCTAATATTCCAGAATAAGGAGGAAAATTTTGAAAATTCATTTTCACATTATAAAATTAAATTATAAATTAATGATTAGTTTTCTTATACTTTTTCTTATCTCTTCTTGTGTTTTTGCCTATTCTTTTACAAAAGCATCTTCTGATGAAGAGGGTATTAAAGTTCCTATCATTATGTATCATAGTATTTTAAAAGATACAAAAAGAAGTGGAAAATATATCATTACTCCTAATGTTTTAGAAGAAGATTTACAATATATCTCTAGCAATGGCTATACCACAATTACGATGTCAGATTTAATTAACTATGTGTACAATAGTACTCCTCTACCACAAAAACCAATTATCATTACGTTTGATGACGGGCATTATAATAACCTTGGCTATGCAGTACCCTTACTTAAAAAATATAACATGAAAGCAGTTATTTCAGTAGTAGGCTCTTATACCGATACATTTTCAAAAACCGATGAAGCAAATCTAAATTATAGTTATTTGCGTTGGAAAGATATCAAAGAATTAATGGATTCTGGAACAATTGAATTTCAAAATCACACAGATAATTTACATTCTTCTACAAATGGTAGAATGGGATGCTCTAAAAAATCCTATGAATCTAATGAAAGCTATACAAAACTCTTATCAAAAGATCTTATGAGCTTACAAGAAAAGTTTCAAGAAAATACTGGATATACCCCAAATACGTTTACCTATCCTTTTGGTTCCATTAGCAAAGCCTCTTTACCTGTTATCAAAAATTTAGGTTTTAAAGCTAGTCTTTCTTGTGCAAGTGGCGTAAACAACATCACAAAAGACCCCAATTGCCTATATTGCTTAAAGCGTAATAACCGTGCTTCTGGTATTTCTAGTAATGATTTCTTTAAAAAAATACTAAAGTAGGCTTATCTGTCAAAAATAGCTTTTCCCACTCCCTTATCTATCATAGTAGAAAAGATATTTTTTAATATAATTAAGACAATTGGTCCAATAAACATTCCAAGTACTCCTATTGCTTTAAATCCTGTATACATAGCAATTAAGGTAAAAATTGGATGAATTCCTATATGATGGCTTACCACTCTTGGTTCTGCAAATTGCCTTACAACAGACATAATAATCCACAGCACTAAAATAGCAATAGCAAGCGAAATATCTCCACTAGCAGCGGAAATGACTGCCCATGGAATCATGGCAGTTCCAGAACCAAGGATTGGAAGAGCATCTACAAAGCCAATGCCTAATGCAGCAAGAAGTGGATAGCTAATATGAAATCCTGAAAATTTTAAAATATATAACCCAATTAGAGATACAATAAACGAAATTAATACTAAAGTCATCTCAGCTTTTAAATAAGCACCTAAGCTTGCAATTAATTCTCGTATATGTTTTCCAATGCGTTTTACCCATTCCCTTGGTAAATGATGTTCTAGCTGGTCAATCATATATAATTTATCGGTACATATAAAATAAATGGCAACAAAGCAAATTCCTACATAAATCGCAATTGTCGGAATCTCTGTTAAAAAATTCATCATAGAGGTTAAAAAATTCTTTACCCAAGCTGAAACCGTTCCAATAAAATCCCATAACGAATTTTGTATAATACCAGTTACTTCAACAGGTATTTTTAATTTTTCAAAATTAATGTTTTGAATCACATTTTGAATTTGATTGTAGGCCATCTCGATATATTGATTTAGACTTTGTAACAAATTTGTTGTTTCTTGAATTAATACCGTTATTCCCCAAACAATAAGACCAATTAATAAAACCGATACGATAACCAATACTACTATGGCACTTGTTTTCCTTGTTAAACTTGTCCTTTTATTTACAAATTTAATCAATGGTTCAATTAATAACGAAATAATAAAAGCAATTAAAAATGGCATGTAAAATACAGCTAATTTAAATGCTAGGTATATGCCGATAATACTAATGATAAGTACAATAATTCTTTTTGCTACTTTTGTCCAATATCCCATATCAATAACCATCTTTTTCCTCTTTTCCTATGTATGATATTTTTAAAATAATAAATAATAGAAGTAGGTAATCCTACTTCTATTATTATATGATTTATTCATTAAATTATTCGGCGTTTTTGCTATTATTTCCACACTGACATATATTTTCTAACGTATTACACACCTCTTGTGTTCCCACTGTTTTATCGTTATGTGCCAAATCTCCTAATGATAAAATTCCGACAATTTTATTGTTTTGGTCACAAACGGGAATTCTACGAATTTGAAAATCTGACATTAATTTGGTTGCTTCCTCAATTGAGGTATCTGGTTTACAACAGCAAACTCCACAAGTCATCACTTCAGAAACTGGTGTTGTTTTTGCATCTTTATCACATGAAATCGTTCTTAAAATAACATCACGGTCTGTTAATACTCCAACAACACAATTTTTATCATCACAAACAGGAATACATCCTACGTGATTATCACACATTAGCTTTGCAGCTTCTGCTACATTTACTTCTGGTGTACAATAACATACATTTTTCGTCATACAATCTTTAACATCCATATTTACATACTTCCTTTCAAAATTTTATACAAATTTAGTTTGTGCATTTTAGAAAAAAGTATGTGAGTTTAATTTTTCTAAATTTCAAAATAATATCCATCTTCAGGAACAATTAAATTGGTAATTTTTTCATTTTTTAATGCTTCTCTAGTAGTATCTCTTAAATGTGTTGCAATAATTTTTTTGTTACTGTTGCTAAGTAAGTCTTTTATATCATCAATTCCCATATGCATCTCTTCGCCTTGTCTAAATGAAGTATCTGCAATCATAATTTTGCTATTATCTCTAATTTCTCTTATTGCATCACAAATGCCACTATCCCCTGTAAGGCCTAGCGTATTGTTAATAATATATCCGTACGCTGGCTTTAAGTCACCATGTGCAACCTCTATTGGCTTTATATGATATTTATCTAATATCTCTATTTCCTCACCTGAATTTTCTATTTCAATAATATTTATGGTTGGCTTCCAATCAAAATCATTTGAATTATATACATCAAATAATCCTTTAATTTGCTCTTTTGCGCCCTTTGGTGCTATGATGATTAATGGTTCCAAAAGTTTTAATGCGAATCGATGCCTTACTAAAAATGGAAGGTCTGCAAAATGGTCTCCATGAAAATGTGTAATCGCAACTGCTTTTATTTTTTCTATTTCATATCCCATCTTTAAAAGTTGTTTATGACATCCATTTGGAATATCAATTAGTAATTCTTCGTTGACTAATGTACTTGCACTATTATATTTGGTATATATTGACCCTGTTCCAATTAAATCTACTCTCATTTTCTACTACTCTCCTAATTATTTTTTTATACTATATCACATTATTTATCAAACTGCAACATAATATGGTACCTATAAATAGCAAAAAAAGCATCTTATTGATGCTTTTTTACTGTTTTAAAAATCTCGTGGTCTTATTGGTCCACCTGGAAACGGTGGTCTTGGCCCTCCTCCTGGTCCTCCTGGAAATGGTGGACGTGGTCCTGGTCCTGGCATTGGTGGCCTTGGCGGATGTGGTGGTCTTGGTCTTGAGCCTCCTCCCAATAACTCTTTTAAAATTAAAATTCGAATTAAATCACGTAAAAAGTTGTTTCTTCCGCCGAACCAGTCTATCTTCTTGTCTTACATTTTTTGTTTCAATTTTCAAATCAATTTCAATTGCTTGGTAAACATTGTCTGTCATTTTCTCTAATAGCTCATTTGTTAACTGTGTATTTATACCTCTACATTCTTTACAAATTAAAGGATATATTTTGTGGTAAATTTCTGGATACATTTCATTACATTGCTCTTCTTGCATTATCGGACTTGTCGTTGTTTGTATTATGTAATAATCATCTGGTGCATATAGATTCTCACTTCCATATGTTGGTCGATATCCTAACACACTTCTCATATATTCTTCATACGAAGTTTCATCATACATATAATCCCTCCTATTATCTTGATATATTACAATATGAAACATACGTAAAAAGAGTGACAAAAAGAAGCAATTTCTTGCTTCTTTTAGGTTAAATCATTTACTAATTTTTTAAATGTGTTTCCTCTTTCTTCAAAGTTTTTGAACAAATCAAAACTTGCACTAGCTGGTGAAAATAATACTACTTGACCTGATTTTGCAACTTTTCTTGCTACTTCTACAATTTCAGAAAATTCATTACATTGATAAATATCCAATTGTTTTCCTTGGATTTGTAATTCTTTTTCTACCGCTTCACGGATTTTTACAGATGTTTGACCAATTAAAATAAGTGCTTTTACTTTATCGACAATTGGTTTTGCAAGCGGTTCGTATTCTAAATGTTTATCATATCCTCCTGCTATTAATACAATTTCTTCTTCAAATGATTTTAGTCCTGCCATCGTTCTTGTTGGACTTGTTCCAATAGAATCATTATACCACTTTACACCATCTAGCTCTCTTATTAATTCTATACGATGAGAAACTCCCTTAAAATTCTTAACAGCTTCTACAATCGTATCCATATCAACAAATGACTTTGTTGCAGCAATTGCTGCAGATACATTTTCGTAATTATGCATTCCTCTTAAATGAATTTCTTTGGTATTAATAATGTGCTTTCTCAAACGGTCTTCACATTCTTTAATCACTTCATTATCCACAATAATTCCATTATCTAGTTTTTCTTTACTACTAAAATAAATAACTTTTCCATTTGCCTCTTTTTTACATTCTTTTGTAATTTCATTATCGTAGTTTAATACTAAAATACCATCTTCTTTTTGGTTTTTAAAGATATTCTTTTTTGCTTCTATATATTCTTCATAGTCTTTATGAATATTTAGATGGTTTGGTGATACATTTGTAATAACGGATATATCTGGGCTTACTGTCATATTCATTAATTGAAAACTACTTAATTCTAATACAATTATATCATCCTCTTGCATTTGTTCCAGTTTTGTAAATAATGGATATCCAATGTTTCCTCCAAGATAAGCATTGTACCCTGCTTTTTTTGCAATTTCATAAATTAAACTCGTTGTTGTTGTTTTTCCATCACTTCCTGTAACACCAATTATCTTGCATGGTGCCATTTCCATTAACATTTCAATTTCAGAAGTAACAATGGCACCTCTTTTGGCTTCTTCTACCAATTCTTTCTTCGTTGGCATGCAACTTGGTGAACGGAAAATCAAATCAAATCCTACTAACTTTGACAAGTTGTTTTCTCCAAATGAAAATTCAAAGCCATATGTTGTAATCTTATTCATTACTTCTTTTGGTATTTGTTCCATTGTTCTATCATCAAATACTGTTACTTTAGATGATAAATTATATAAGTATTCTAATAGTGGTAAATTACTAACGCCAAGTCCTATTACAGCTACTCTTCTGTTTTTTAAATATGTATTAAATTCCTTTAGCTTTTCGTTCAAGAAAATCCTCTCCTCTTATTTTAATTCTTGTGGTATTTTGATATAGTCTAATACTTTATTGGTTGATTCTTCTACAGTTTTACAATCGGTTACATCAATTGTAATTGTTTTATCGCTTAACTCATAAAATCCGGCTTTTTTTTGTAATTCATCACGTTTCTTAATATGCTCGGTTAATTCTTCTACATCAACTTCACCTTTATATTGTATGCTTTTTCTTCTGGCACGTTCCTCTAAGCTTGCTGTTACAAAAAAGTGATAATCGGTTTTAGGATAAATTTGCATAATGGCTCTACCTGAAACAATAATATTATGCTCTATTTTTAAAGTATCAATCAGATTTCTTGCAAAAACGAATAATGCTTCATTATTTGCTTTTCCACCAACTTCCGATACTGCAATGGAAGATTCTTTTGATTGTAACTCATCTTCTTCCATTAACTTACCATCCATATATATTTTTGTTTCATTATCTTCCACTTTTAATTCAATTTTAAATAAATCCATCATTGTTTTAATATCAATTTGATTTGCTTGTGATTTTAGCGTTTCTAAATTTGCTCCACTTTTCATCATCACATAAACAATTGCTCTATATAAATTTCCGCCATTTAACAAAATTGTATCTGGTAAAATTTTTATTAATTCCCTACAAATAGAAGTTTTTCCAGCTCCTACTAATCCTTCAATTCCAATCACAATATGTTCCATAATTTATTTCTCCTATGTTTTAAATTTATTCGCTACACATTATATCATAGATTTTAGTATATGTTAATTTTTTTCATTACAATTTACTTTCTTTTTGAATATTTTTTTCGTTTTTTGTAAAAACTATTCATAAGAAAATCGAAACATCTTATATGTTTAAGCTTTCTTAAAATACCTAAATAAATGGAGGTGCTTTTTATGGCAAAGAATAACAAAAACAACCAAAACCAAAACAATAACAAAAACAATCAAAATAGAAATGAAAACCAAAACAAAAATAATCAAAACAACAACAACGAAAACTGTAGATAAGTATATGAGTAACCCCCGCACATCGTGCGGGGGTTACCTTTTAGCAAAAACGCTTACTTGCCGAAAAAAATTTCTCCGAGCTGTTTCATAGGGCGCTCAAGTATAATGTCCGGTAACGTAGCTTCAACAGTAGTGTTGTCCTCCCAGAATGCTTCTCTGACGCCATTCCTATAGTCAGCCAATACAAATCCGAACTTAAAGTCAGATTCAATATCCATTCCGTCAATGCAGGCCGACCCCTCAAGAATTTCCAAACTGTCTATTTCAGCCAGCATTTTATTCATAGCAGTATACGACTTACAATTTTCGCACTTTTTTACACCAAGTTCTTGCCGTAAAACCGCTTTAACAAGAGAAATTCTCTCACGGTACCCCTTCTTCCAACTTGCAAACGCTTCAGCCTGTTCCTTTGTGATTGATAATCTTGTTTCTTTTCCTTCCATCATAACATCCTCCATTCTTTGGTTGTTATTAACTATGTGTACTGTATTTGTTTTACCGTATTGGCAAATATTACTATTTTATTATAGTATAATTTATGTTGATTTGCAAGCAATATTAGGTTTTACCCAAACTTTTTTCTATTCAATTACTTCAATTTTCTTGTATTTCTCCATCAAATTTCAATTTCTCTATGTCAACATTTTTAGCAATATATACTACTTTTTCATATTTTATATCTTTTATATTTTTTGATAACACACATAATATTCTATTTGGTTTTCCAATTGTTAATTTTCTTATATCTCCCACTAAAAATGTTTTTGGATAATTATAATTATCATCATTATCAAAACCAATTGACAAATATTGTGTTCCAGCTACTTTATCTAATGTTAAATACTTTCTGTTATTTTCAAAACTCCCAATCATTCTTGCATACTTATTTATTTCCATTCCTCGAATAATATTATCTAATTTAAGATTTGTATTATTATCTTTATAATCAAAATCTTCTATTTTCAATGTATTTGTTAATGCTTTTTTATAAAACATTCTGTTGCTAATAGGTGTAGTTATTCCTGTTAGATGTTTAAAATATGTATCTTTAAATGTAACTTCATAAGATTCAATTTTATTTGTTCTTCTGTTTAAATAAACAAACAGTAACATTTTATTATTCAAATTTTTCTCATATAAATTTGCTGCTTGTTTTATTATATTCAAATCATCTTTCTTGTTTTTTGATTTCATGATAATCTTTCCTTTACAAAAAAATTAAGAGGGAAACCAAATACCTTAGTATTTGTATTTCCCCCTTATTGCTAATTAATTGATTGTCCGCCAATCTGTAAGCCCCTATGTCTTACTTTAATCTCGAGTTAGTTGATTGCTCGCCAATCTGTAAGCCCCTATGTCTTACTTTAATCTCGGATTTTTAGTGTTAGCCCACTAGATAGATTAACTATCCTACTTATTATATTCATTATACATATTTTTTATTAAACTTTCAATAGTTTAATAAAATTTTACTCTAAATATTTCTTTAAAAATCTTCCTGTATGGCTTTGTTCGTTTCTTACTACTTGTTCTGGCGTTCCTACGCTTACAATTTGTCCACCTTTGTCTCCGCCTTCTGGTCCTAAATCTATAATGTAATCTGCTGTTTTGATTAAATCTAGGTTGTGTTCAATTACAATAATACTATTTCCTGTATCTACTAGTCTTTGTAAAATATTTACTAACTTATGAACATCTGCAATGTGTAAACCTGTTGTTGGTTCATCTAAAATATATAATGTTTTTCCTGTTGGTTTCTTTGATAATTCTGTTGCAAGTTTTACACGTTGTGCTTCTCCTCCTGAAAGTGTAGTAGATGGTTGCCCTAGTTTTATATAACCAAGTCCTACATCGTATAATGTTTGGATTTTTGTTTTAATTCTTGGTATGTTTTCAAAAAAGCTTAGGGCTTCTTCTACTGTCATATCTAATACATCTGCAATGCTTTTTCCTTTATACTTAACCTCTAATGTCTCTCTGTTATATCTTTTTCCATGACAAACTTCACATGGTACATAAATATCTGGTAAGAAGTGCATTTCTATTTTTAAAATTCCATCTCCATTACAAGCTTCACATCTTCCACCTGCTACATTAAAGCTAAATCTTCCTTTTTGATAACCACGAAGTTTTGCTTCATTTGTGGTTGCAAAAATATCACGAATCATATCAAATACACCAGTATATGTTGCTGGATTTGAACGTGGTGTTCTTCCTATTGGTGATTGGTCAATGTTAATTATTTTATCGATATTTTCAAGGCCTTTTATTTCTTTGCATTTTCCTGGTTTTTCATTTGAACCATAGATTTCTTTTGCAACGGTTTTATATAAAATTTCATTTACAAGTGTACTTTTTCCAGAACCAGATACTCCTGTTACACATGTAAATACTCCCAATGGAAATTTTACATTAATATTTTTTAAGTTGTTTTGCTCTGCTCCCATTACTTGTATTGCTTTTCCATTTGATTTTCTTCTTTTTTTCGGTACAACAATTTTTTTCTTACCACTTAAGTATTGTCCTGTAATTGACTCTGGAATTTGTTTAATTTCTTCTGCTGTTCCTTGTGCAATTACATTTCCGCCATGAACACCAGGTCCTGGTCCTATATCAATTATTTGGTCTGCTGCATACATGGTATCTTCATCATGTTCTACAACAATTAACGTATTACCTAAATCTCTTAATTTTTTAAGTGTTGCAAGCAATTTATCATTATCTCTTTGATGTAAACCTATACTTGGTTCATCTAAAATGTATAATACACCTGTTAGCCCAGAACCAATCTGAGTAGCAAGCCTAATACGTTGTGCTTCTCCTCCAGATAAACTTCCCGCATTTCTTGATAGTGTTAAATATTCAAGCCCCACATCCATTAAGAATTGTAACCTTTGGTTTAGTTCTTTCATTATTTGGTCTGCAATCATTGCTTCTTTTTTGGTTAATTTTAATGAATTCAAATGTTCTTTTATTTTATCAATTGACATATCGGTTAATTCATTTATGTTTTTATCTCCTACTTTTACTGCAAGAACTTCCTTTTTAAGCCTTGCACCATGGCAAGTAGGACATGCACTATAACTCATATACATTTCATAAAAATCACGCATTCCTTGTGATTTTGTTTCGTTATAACGTCTATCTAATGTTGGAATAACTCCTTCAAATGGTGCTTTAAATTTTCTTGTTCCTGCTGCTGATGTATATTCAAAGTCAATTTCTTCATCGCCTGTACCATATAAAATTTTATCTAAGAACTCTCTTGGTAATTTTTTTATTGGTTGCTTTATATCAACTCCATAATGACTGGCAATACTTTCAAAATACATTTTTGCCATAGTGTCACCTTTTTTCATAGTGCTTGCGCCGAAAGCTTTTACACCATCATATAAGGTTTTATTTTTATCTGGTATGATTAAATCTTCATCCATTTTCATTAAGAATCCAATACCTGTACAAGTTGGACATGCTCCTACTGGATTGTTAAACGAAAACATTCTTGGTGATAATTCTGGAAAACTAATACCACAATCAGGACATGCATAATTACCACTAAATAATTTTTCTTCTTGTCCAACAATATCGATTAATACTAGTTGGTTTGCATGTTTCATTGCAATTTCTACAGACTCTGCTAAACGATTTCTTATATCTTCTTTAATTACTAAACGGTCTACAATAATTTCAACATTGTGTTTTTTCTTTCTATCTAGCTCTAAATCATCTGTTAATTCTACTGTTTCTCCATCTATTCTTGCACGAACAAATCCCTCTTTTACGAAATCTGCTAATAGCTTTGTAAATTCACCTTTTCTATTGTGAATTACTGGTGCTAATACTTGTATCTTTGTTCCTTCTTCTAATGACATAATACTATCTACAATTTGGTCTATTGATTGTTTTTCAATTTTTTTACCACAACTTGGACAATATGGTACACCAATTCTTGCATATAATAAACGAATATAATCATATATTTCTGTTACCGTTCCTACTGTAGAACGAGGATTTCTTGAAGTTGTTTTTTGGTCAATTGAAATGGCTGGTGATAATCCTTCTATTAGTTCTACATCTGGTTTTTCCATTAATCCTAAGAATTGTCTTGCATAACTAGATAAACTTTCTACATATCTTCTTTGTCCTTCTGCATATAACGTATCAAAAGCAAGAGAAGATTTTCCGCGAACCAGAAAGTCCAGTAACTACTACTAGTTTATCCCTTGGGATTTCTAAATTTATATTTTTTAAATTATGTTCTTTTGCTCCTTTAATTACTATTTTATCGTTCATTTTTACCCCCAACATGTATCTATTTTTTATTATGAATACATGCAAGAATTATTATACTATATTTATTCTGTTTAAACAAGTGTTTGTTAAAAGTTTTTTGGATTTTTATGCACAACAAATAAAGTACCGAATACCCATTTTTTAATTTATGTAATTAATTTTCTTTTTTGATTTATAAAGAAGATTTAAAAAATCTTGATTTTAAATAGTTCTCTTTTTCTGAAACAATTCTTAAAATTGTAATTTGGTTTTTATGAATTTTATAGATAATTATGTATTTTCTATGTACAATTCTTCGATAATCTGTATGTGTTTTTTTCTCATAGTATGATCTTTGATATAGTTTTGGCATCTGCCTTAATATTTTAAATTTTGTATTAAGTTCTTTTATGAATTGCTTTTGCAAATTCTCTGACATATATTCCTTAATCTTATCAAAATCATATACTATGTCTTTTAACATTTTAAGTTTATATATCTGCTCCATATCTCTCCCTCATTAATTCTTGCCATTCTTCCAATGTATATGTTTTTCCTCCATTTGCAAGATGCTCTTCTGCTTCTTGTATGGCATTTTTAACATATTGCATATATAATTCATCACCTATTTTTTTCTTAAGCATTTTTTCTTCAATACTTTCTTTAAAAGTACCAACAATATTCTTATAATTTTTTAATGAAATTTGTTTTAACATATTCTCACCACCTTTTATATTAAATTTAGCATATATTTTGTTTTTATACAAGATATTTGAATGAATTTTTAAAGGCAGGAACTGGGTCCCGCCTTTGTTTTGTTTAAGCTGTAAAATACCGCTCATACCGGCCTGAATTATGGCCATCCACCGAGTCTGGGTCAAGTTTGTGTACTTCATTGCCAATTTCACATGTCATGCATTTTTTTAAATCCATACTAATATGGTTTTCTTGTGCCAACCTCACGCATTCCTGACATTTTTTGTTTAACTCCCTTAACCGTTCCTCTTCCTGCTTAGTCATCTTTCTTGTTGCCATCTTCTTTTCCTCCTGCACATTTTATACTTCCATTTTACCACTTTACGTAACATTTTGCAATCTTTTATCTGTTGCAGGTATTCCTATGACCGTCACATTATTTTCTACTTCTTTTGTTACAACTGCATTTGCACCAATTTTAACATTGTTCCCTATTTTTATTGGTCCAAGCACTTTTGCTCCACATCCAACCATTACATTGTTTCCTAAGTCGGGATGCCTTTTATATTTGTCTTTCCCTGTTCCGCCTAAAGTTACTCCGTGGTAAATCGTACAATCATTTCCAATTGTTGCTGTTTCTCCTATTACAATTCCCATTCCATGGTCAATGAATAATCTTCTTCCAATTTTAGCACCTGGATGAATTTCAATTCCTGTTAAAAATCTTGCAATTTGGGAAATAAGTCTTGCAACAAAAAATAATTTATGTTGATAGAAAAAATGCCCTAAACGATAAAATAACAAAACATGAAATCCTTGATAAAGTAAAATTACATATAAGATATTTTTTGCCGCTGGGTCTTTTTCTTGTATATTTTTAGCATCTTCATATAATTCTTTTAATATTTTCATATCTCTCACCTCATGTATCATATGAAAAAGAAGTGGATTTGTTTCATAAATTCACTTCCATGCATATATTATGATTAAATAATAATAAGGAGGATATTTATGTGTGGTTTTGTTGGATTTGTAAATCTAAAGCACGATTTACAAGATAGACGAGAATTTCTAACACGTATGACAAAAAAATTGACAAAGCGTGGTCCAGATGAAGAAAACTTTTACCTGGCACCAGGTGTTAATTTTGGACATAGACGATTAATCATTCTTGACCCTAAACACGGCGGTCAACCAATGAGTGCAAAGCAAGGTGACAATACTTATACCATTGTATATAACGGTCAATTATATAATGCAAATGAGGTTCGTAACGAACTAAAAGAAAAAGGATATGAATTTAAAGGATATTGCGATACAGAGGTTATTTTAAAGGCTTATATGGAATGGCGGGGCTGATATTATTAAAACATTAAATGGTATTTTTAGTTTTGCGATTTGGAATGAGCAAAAACAAGAGCTTCTGCTTGCAAGAGACCATTTTGGAATAAAGCCTCTTTACTACACCATTTCGAATGATACCATTATCTTTGGCTCAGAAGTAAAGGCATTGTTAGAACACCCTTATGTCGAAACCAAAATTGATAAAACTGGAATTTGTGAATTGTTTGGTATAGGTCCTGCTCATACCCCAGGTACTTCTGTATTTAAAAACATTTTTGAGGTAAAACCTGCTCATTTTTTAATTTACAATAAAGATGGATTACGAGAAGAAGAATATTGGAAATTGGAATCCAAACCTCATACCGATGACTTCGAAAATACCTGTGAAAAAGTTCATTTTTTATTGGATGATGCTATAAAAAGGCAACTCGTTTCAGATGTACCACTTTGTGCAATGCTTTCTGGTGGTCTAGATTCTAGTATCATTACTTCTTATATTTGTAACTACTACAAAGAAAATAATTTACCAAAACTAGATACTTATTCGGTCGATTATGTAGATAATGATAAAAACTTCAAAAAAAGTGATTTTCAGCCAAATTCGGATAATTACTACATTGATATAATGTTACAACATTTTGATACCAATCATCACAAAATTGTAATAGACACACCCGAACTTGCTAACGCTTTAGAAGATGCCATGATTGCAAGAGATTTTCCTGGAATGGCAGATGTGGATTCTTCTATGCTACTATTTTGTAAAAATATTAGAAAAGGTGCTACTGTAGCAGTATCAGGCGAATGTTCTGACGAAATCTTTGCAGGATACCCTTGGTTCTTCCGTGAAGATGCATTAAAAAGTAATACATTTCCTTGGTCAATTGCATTAGATGAAAGACAGAATTTATTAAATCCAGATATTAGTAAGAAAGTAAATTTGAAAGAATATATTGATTTTCGTTATCATGAAAGCTTAGATAAAGTACAAATATTAGACTGCGATTCCGAAGAAACTGCAGAAAAAAGAAAAATATCATATCTAACTCTAAACTGGTTCATGCAAACATTGTTAGACCGTTCCGATCGAATGAGTATGTACAATGGATTAGAACTCCGTGTTCCTTTCTGCGACTATCGTCTTGTAGAATACATGTGGAATGTGCCTTGGGAAATAAAAGCTTTAAATGGCAGAGAAAAAGGATTATTACGTTATGTGGTACGTGATTTACTACCAGACGAAATTGTAAACAGAAAAAAGAGTCCATATCCAAAAACTCATAATCCAACCTATTTAAAAGCCGTAAAAGAAATGCTATCTAACATTATGCAAAAAAGTGATGCTCCAATTAATTTATTATTGAACAGAGATTATATCTTAGAAATCTTAGAAACTGATGGAAATGCTTTTACTCGTCCTTGGTTTGGACAGTTAATGACTGGGCCTCAACTTATGGCATATCTATGCCAAGTAAACATGTGGCTTGAAAGGTATCAACCAAAGCTTGAAATATAAAGCTTAAGAGGTCGCAAACGCGACTTCTTTTTTTGTTTCTAATTCTTTAAATATCGATTGTAGAATTCCTCCATCTCCTTTTTGTTGGTAAGTCTGTGACCTCCCCCTTGTGTTGTTGTTATAGCACCTATTAATTTCATTACAGCTGTTACTTCTCTTATGGAATTCCTTGTAGTTCCAAATTCTTGGCACAACTCCTTTTCTGTAGGCAATATCATCTTTTCACTATACCGTTCTAAGATAAATTTAAATATTGCCTTTGCATTTTCATTCAGTGCACTCATGCATTTATCCTCCATTCGATTTTAGAATTGTATTAAAAATTAATCCTCTATGATTTAGATTAACATAATCTCGTTATTGTTTCAACTAAACTTACTCATTTTCTCTACATATTCTGCATCTTCTATCTTTGAAATTGCAAAGCATTTCTTTCCTAAATCTTTTAAAGACGCTCCTGAGTGATATAATTCTTTATTATCAATTACGATAAATCTATCATGAAACTTGTTTGTATATTAAATTTTTAAACTTGGATATTGTTTATTGAATTTACTGATGTCTAATTTATTAAGATTACAATTTTGTGATGTTAAAATAACGACTTCTACATTCTCATTTTTCTTTGATAACATTTTTAAAATACTATCATCAATATAATTATCTATGATTAAAATTTTAGTTTTGGCACTTTTTATAATGTCTATCATTAAACTATACGCATCATAAATCTGCCCATTAAAGAAAATCTTTTGTTTAAATTCTTCTTTTTTATCTCTTTGTAATTCATCAAATACTACGTCAAATTTCTTATCATGTTCTAATAATTTTGTTTTCATACTGTTTATCTCTTGAAACACAAAAGCATTATTCATAATAAATTTTCTCATCTCAACAAAAGCATTCATAATATTAATACTTACTTGTATGGCAATATCATTTTTCAGTAATCCTGAAAGCATTGCTATTCCTTGTTCAGTAAAAACATATGGTAGGCTTCTCCTTCCTCCATAATTTTGTTTTTCTAAACTTGAGGTCGCAATTTGCGACCTCAAGTTTTCTGTCTCAATGTCTGTTAATTGGAAACAAAAACTTTTAGGAAATCTTTCTTTATTTCTTCTCACAGTTTCATTTATTCTTTTTGTTGGATAATGATATAACATAGCTACATCACTATCTAACATTACTTGCTTTCCTCTTACTGTATAAATTAAATTTTTAATATTTTCTATTTCATATGTTACTACATTTAATTCTCTATTTATTGGTGTAATACTATTTTCTTCTTTCATAATTATCACATCCTTAGTTTTTATTTGTTTCTATTTTAGAACATGTGTTTTGCATTGTCAAATAATTTTTTATATCTTATTTAACTTATATAGAAAAGAGGTCACAAACTGCGACCTCTTAATCAAAGTAATTTTTTATGTACTCTTTTCAAGTTAAAATAACCACATCTTTTGGTGCATTCTCTTGATCAACATAGTAATTCCACTTATGTAAGTCGCAATATGTCTCCTCGCCTTTTATCTTACCTTCACATATTTTTATTAGAATATACTGCTGACCTTGCCGAAGCTTTTCTTTTTCCACCTGCTTTCGGTAGTATTCTGTTGGTGATAGTCTTTTTCCTTCCCAGTCTTCATAGTAAAAACCATTAATAGAATCGTGAGTCCATCCCATTTTCTATACCTCCTGTTGCAATAGTTCATAGGTTACCTTCCTTTCAAATCAAGGAACAAAAAATATATTGTTACTATATTAACATAATTTTACTACTATTTCAACTAAACTTACTCATTTTCTCTACATATTCTGCATCTTCTATTTTCGAAATTGCAAAACATTTCTTTCCTAAATCTTTTAAAGACGCTCCTGAGTGGTATAATTCTTTATTATCTATTACAATAAATCTATCATGAAATTTATTTGTATATGAAATTTTTAAACTTGGATATTGTTTATTGAATTTACTGATGTCTAATTTATTAAGATTACAATTTTGTGATGTTAAAATAACCACTTCTACGTTCTTATTTTTCTTTGATAACATTTTTAAAATACTATCATCAATATAATTGTCTATCATTAAAATTTTAGTTTTAGCACTTTTTATGATATCTATCATTAAACTATATGCATCATAAATCTGCCCATTAAAGAAAATCTTTTGTTTGAATCCTGTTTCTTTATCTTTTTGTAATTCATCAAATACTGCATCAAATTTTTTATTATGTTCTAATAATTTACTTTTAATAATATTTATTTCTTGAAAGACTTGTCCATTGTGAAATAAAAAATTTCTCATTTCAATAAATGCTTTCATAATTTGAATACTAACATTAACTGCAATATCACTTTTTAATAATGCTGAAAGCATTGCTATTCCTTGTTCTGTGAATACATATGGCATATATCGTCTACCACCATAATTTTGTTTTTCAAAACTTGAGGTGACAAATTGGCACCTCAAGTTTTGAAATTCCTTTTGTTCTAGTTGAAAACAAAATTCTTCTGGAAATCTTTCAATGTTTCTTTTTACTACACGATTTACATACTTGGTTTCACAGTTATATAGTTTTGCTACATCACTATCTAGCATTACTTGCTTTCCTCGAATTGTATAAATTAAATTTTTAATATTTTCTATTTCATATGTTACTACATTTAATTCTCTATTTATTGGTGTAATACTATTTTCTTCTTTCATAATTATCACATCCTTAGTTTTTATTTGTATTCATTCAAGAAATATATATTTTGCATCGTCAAATATATTTATCAATTTTATTATCTTTAAAGTTGCAAATTGCAACTTTAGATCATTGATTTTATTTACCATCCATATATAGAAAACGGTATATTATTTTGATAATACTCTATTCCCTTTCTTACATATGATATTACATTGCTAGGTAAGTTTTCTAAATCATAAAACTCTAACTCATCACATTTATCTTTTTCCATAATGGTTATTGTTCCTTCATAATTTTTACAAGTCAAAAAATAATCCATACTTTCTCTATCTTTTGCTTTTCTATGCATAACATGAACAATTTTTAAGTCTTCTTCTTTTATTATAATTCCAGCCTCTTCTAATGCTTCTCTTTGCATTGCTTTTATGACACTTTCATTTCCATCAATATGTCCTGCAACCACACTATAATTTCCATCTTCATATCCTGTATGATATCTTCTTAACAACAATATTTTTCCGTTCTCTACTAATATTAAATGTACTGCTACTACTAATTTAAATCGTTCCATTTCTTTCTCCTAATAATAAATTTCTTTGCCATTATAAAACGTTTGTTCTTTGTTGTCAAGTGCTTTTTCGTAAAATTTTTGTGGTTCCATTTTGGAGCCACATTTTTTTCTTTTTAAAAATGGTGGTCACATTTATGACCACCATCAGCTATTACTATTTTTTTACAACCGAATACATCTCTCTGGTTTTGCATATTGTTCTGGCAAAAGCTCTTTCCTCTCCTTCACCTTTCATCTTTGGCGTTGGATTCAATTTATTTACCATAACATCTGCAACACATGCTACCATTAATAACACTAATACAAGTATTAATACTGCCATGTCATTTCCTCCTTGTCTTTGAAAATATCGGCATTGTTAATCCCGTGACAAGCTTATACTCCATCTTATCCTTATATTTTCTTGGTTTCATGACATCATAAAATGATTTTCCTTTGTTTACCTTCCTTATGTCTTCTCTCATTCTAAGTTCCTCCATGTTTTTGTTGCAGTTCTTGTTTCACTTCAGCAATATCCCGAATTGGCACTGTACATTGCCTGTCAGCAGGGGCATCATAATATGTACTGTGGTTTTCCTTTGCTTGAAAAATTGGAGTTCCTACATATCCATCGTACTGATGTAATTGTCTAGCCATTATTGTTCCTCCTTTCATTTTTGCTATTGTTATATGTTATAAACTGAGCTGTATTAGCCTCAGAGGATTTTCTACTAAATTCATGTTATTATATTAACATAATTTTACTATCTTTTCAACTAAATTTTCTTATTCTACTTAAAAACTTGAGGTTTCAATTTGAAACCTCAAGTTTTGTACTTCTATTTCATTAATTCTTCTACAAGCTCTTTCATTTCTTCTTTCGTTTGTTCATTCATTCTAGAACGAATGGTAACAATCTTTTCGCATATCGTTACATCTTTCATGGTTTCTACTACTTCTAGCATTTTCTTTGCTGCAGATGGTGCCCATGTTCCATTTTCGATAATAGCAATTTTTCGTTTTTGATAATTTTTTCCCTTTAGTTGATGTAAAAAGTTTTGCATTGGTGGAAATACTTCTGCATTATAGGATGCTGCTGCAAGTACTAATTTATCATAACGAAAGGCGTCTTCAATTGCTTCTGCTAAATCATCTCTTGCAAGGTCAAATAGAGATACTTTTTCTGCTCCTGCTTCTTTTAATAATTTTGCAAATTCTTCTGCTGCTTCTTTCGTGTTTCCGTGGATAGATGCATATGCAATAGTAACCCCTTTATTTTCTGGCTCATAGCTACTCCATGTGTTGTATTTTTCTAAATAATGTCCTAAATTATCAGTTAGGATTGGTCCATGTAATGGACAAATTGTTTGAATATCCAATGTGCCTGCTTTTTTAAGTACTGCTTGTACTTGTACTCCATATTTTCCTACAATATTAAAGTAATATCTTCTTGCTTCACAATCCCAATCTTCATCGGTATCTAATGTACCAAATTTTCCAAATGCATCTGCTGAAAATAGAATTTTATTTGTTGTTTCATATGTCATCATAACTTCTGGCCAATGTACCATTGGTGCCATAATAAATTGTAAGATATGCTTTCCAATTGAAATGGTATCCCCTTCTCCAACTACAATTTTTCGTTCTTCCAAATTTTCAATATGGAAAAATTGTGGAATAAAAGCAAATATCTTTTGATTTCCAATTAATTTCATATTTGGATATGCTTCACAAAGCTTTTGAATATTATAAGCATGGTCTGGCTCCAAGTGTGAAATTACTAAATAATCAATCATTTCTCCATTTAAAGCATTTTGTAGATTTTGATACCATTCATCAGTTGCACGTTTATCTACTGTATCCATTACAACATTTTTCTCATCTTTGATTAAATAAGAATTATATGAAATTCCATTTGGTACTACATATTGACTTTCAAATAAATCAATGGTTTTATCATCTACTCCAATATACGTAATTGCCTCTGTTATTTGTTTATTCATTAAAACAACACTCCTTTTTATGAAATACTTTCTTTTAATTTCACCAATGTGTTTAGTGCTTCAATTGGTGTTAGCTCATTTAAATTGATTTTATCAATTTCATGTGCTAGCTCTGCTAATTTATAATTGTACATATCTAGTTGTCCTGATGTTTGTTTTTTCGATTGCTTCTCTTCTTGCTTTGAAAAAGCATTCGTCCTTTCTAAGCTTTTTAAAATCTCGTTTGCTCGTTTTACAACAGGTGCTGGAACACCTGCTAATTTTGCTACATGAATACCATAGCTTTCGTCTGTTCCACCTGCTACAATTTTTCGTAAGAAAATAATATCTTCTCCCTTTTCCTTTACCGCAATCGAATAGTTTCTTACACCTTCTATTTTATTTTCAAGCTCGGTTAATTCATGGTAATGTGTTGCAAATAATGTTTTTGCTCCACATTTTTCTTTGTCTGCAATATATCCTGCAACCGCCCATGCAATGGATAATCCATCATAAGTTGATGTTCCTCTTCCAATTTCATCTAAAATAACAAGACTATTTTGGGTTGCTTCTTTTAAAATATTTGCTACTTCCATCATCTCTACCATAAAGGTACTTTGTCCCATACTTAAATCATCTGATGCACCAACTCTTGTAAAGATTTTATCAACGACTCCAATTTTAGCACTCGTTGCTGGTACAAAACTTCCCACTTGTGCCATTAAAGTAATTAGAGCAACTTGTCTCATGTAAGTGGACTTTCCTGCCATATTGGGACCTGTAATAATGGACAAACGGTCTTCTTCTTTGTTTAAATAAGTATCGTTTTCTACAAAGCTTCCACTTGGTAACATTTTTTCAATAACAGGATGTCTTCCGCCTTTTATATCAATTTCTCCAGAATTATCTACTTCTGGTTTTATATAGTTTAAATCTTCTGCAACCGTTGCAAAAGAACATAGTACATCAAGTGTAGATACCACAAATGCTGTTTTTTGAATTCTTTGGATTTGTTTTGCAATTTCTACACGAACCTTTAAGAATAGGTCATATTCTAGGTTAATTAACTTTTCTTCTGAACCTAGAATTTTTTCTTCTAGTTGTTTTAGTTCTTCTGTAATGTATCTTTCACCATTCGTCAAAGTTTGTTTTCTTATAAAACGGTCTGGTACCATGTTTAGGTTCGATTTCGTTACTTCAATATAATAGCCAAATACCTTATTAAATCCTACTTTTAAATTCTTGATTCCTGTTTCTTCTTTTTCTCGTGCTTCTAACTTCATTAGCCAGTTCTTACCATCTGTTGTCGCTGTTTTTAATTCATCTACTTCTTCGTTATAGCCTTTTTTTATAAGTCCCCCTTCTTTTACCGAAACTGGTGGTTCTTCTACAATTGCTTTTTCAATTAGTTCATAAACATCTTTTAGTTCATCTAATTGTTCTTGTAATTTTCTTAATAATGGTGTATTTGCTCTTGCTAAAATTTGTTTCATACTTGGCAATTGTTTAATGGAATTTTTTAGGGATATCATATCTCTTCCATTTGCATTTCCATAAGAAATTTTTCCAATTAAACGTTCAATATCATATACCTTTTTTAAGGAATCGATGATTTCTCCTCTTAACATTAAACCATTTTTTAGTTCTTCTACTGCATCTAGTCTTGCCTTAATTTCTTCTACATCAATTAATGGGTCATTTAGCCATCTTCTAAGCAAACGTCCTCCCATTGAAGTACTTGTTTTATCTAACACCCAAAGTAAAGTTCCCTTTTTGGATTTATCTCTCATTTTTTCTGTAATTTCTAGGTTTCTTCTTGCATTAATATCTAATGCCATATATTTTGTTGTTTGGTAAATTTCAATTTTATTAATATGGTCTAATTTCATTTTTTGGGTTGCTGTTAAATAATTTAATAATCCATTAATACTTGCTACCACCAATGAATTTTCTAATGTTTCTATTGTTTTTCCAGAAGTTGTTACCACCTCATAATTGTTTTGGATTTCTATTGCATCTTCACTAAAAGTACCATCTTCTACCTTAGAAATATATAAACCAAATCGTTCTTTTATTGTACTTATTTCTTGTTCACTTTGATATAGAAAATCATTTACAATTATTTCTGCTGGTGTAAAACGTGAAATTTCATCTAACAAACGTTCAAAATTGTTCTCTTCTTCAATTCCTGTTGCATAAAACTCACCTGTTGAAATATCACAAACAGATACACCAAAGAAAATGCCTTTTTTATAAACACTCATAATATAGTTATTCTTTTTTTCTTCTAGTAAATTGGATTCAATAACCGTTCCTGGTGTTATAACACGTATTACTTCTCTTTTTACAATTCCTTTTGCTTGTTTTGGGTCTTCTACTTGCTCACATATTGCTACTTTATATCCTTTTGCAATTAGTCTTGCTGTATAGATTTCTGCTGCATGAAACGGAATACCACACATTGGAGCTCGTTCTTCTTGTCCGCAATCTTTTCCTGTTAGGGTAAGCTCTAGTTCACGTGACGCTGTAATAGCATCTTCAAAAAACATCTCATAAAAATCGCCTAAGCGATAAAATAAGATACAATCTTTATACTCCTCTTTTGTTTGCAAATAATGTTGCATCATTGGTGAAAATTCTGCCATGATTATTACTCCTTTTTTTATATTTTCTCTTAAGAACCCCCAGCCCCCTTAAGGCCTTTACTCTACTGGCATAGTATCCTACAATTCTCCTTTTAAATACCACATATGTTCGGATACAATTTTTAGGTCGATTACTTTGTTAATTAGGTCTTCGCTTCCTTCAAATATAACTACCTTGTTTGAATCGGTTCTTCCTGTTAGCATGTTTTCATTATTTTTGCTTTTTCCTTCTACTAGAACCTTTTGTATGGTTCCTATGTATTTTTTATTATTTTCTTCAATTTGGCTTTCTACTAATGCTTTTAGCCTATCAAATCGTTCATGTTTTACTTCTTCTGGTATTTGATTTTCCATTTTATCTGCTACTGTTCCTACACGTCTTGAATAAATAAACATGAATACTTGTTCAAAATTGACTTTTTTTACAACATCTAATGTATCTTCAAAATCTTCTTCGGTTTCGCCTGGAAATCCTACAATAATATCCGTTGAAAATACCACATTTGGTATACTTTTTCTCATTTTATTGACTAATTCTAAGTATTGTTCTTTTGTATATCTACGGTTCATTTCTTTTAGCACTTTAGTGCTTCCAGATTGAAGCGGTAAATGAATAATTTTAGAGACTTTGTCACAATCATGAATTGCCTTAATTACATCATCTTTAAAATCTTTTGGATGTGGTGATACAAAACGTATTTTTTCAATTCCTTCAATTTTATTGACATCATATAATAAGTTTGAAAATTTGTATCCATCTCCACCATCATAAGAATTTACGTTTTGTCCAAGTAACGTAATTTCTTTATATCCTTCATTGGCTAAATCTTTAATTTCTTGTAAGATATCGCTTGGCTTTCTACTTCTTTCTCTTCCTCTTACATATGGTACAATACAGTACGTACAAAAATTGTTGCAACCATACATAATCGTAACTGATGCTTTACTATTATCGTTTCTCTTAATCGGAAGTCCTTCATAGATTTCTCCATCAATATCAATAACATCTTCTATTTTATTTCGTTTTTCTAGAATGTGATAGGTATCTTCTGGCAGCTTATGTAGTGTATGAGTTCCAAAGATAATGTCCACAAATGGGTAACTTTTATGCAATTTATCTACAATGTGTTTTTCTTGCATCATACATCCACCAATCGCAAGAATGGTACCTCTTTCTTCTTTTTGTCGCTTCATTTCTCCAATTTTACCAAACAGCTTGTCTTCCGCATTTTCTCTTACACAGCACGTATTAAATACCACAAAATCAGCTTGTCTTACTTCGTCTGTTTTGCAATATCCCATGTTTTCTAACATACCACATATTTTTTCAGAATCGTTTTCATTTAGTTGGCATCCCATGGTATAAATGGCATAGGTTAACTGTTTATCTTCATTTATTTTTGCTATTTTTTCCATATATTTATATTGTTCATCAATTTCGTTTCTCAATTTATATTCACCTTTATTTCTTGTTACATTTTTTTCCTATTTTATCACAATCTGGTTATTACTGCAAGGAAATTTTAATGGGTCGACGAAGGTGTCGACCCCTACAAGTATAATTTTTTTTCTTTTATATATTCATATACCTCTTTTGGTATCATTTCTAATATTTCTTTTTCTTGTTTTTCTTCTATTAATTTTCGAACTTTTGTGGAGCTTATTTGTTCATAGGGGTTCTCCTCTAGTAGATTAAAATGTGTTTTTAAACGTGTGAGGATTGGATTTGAGGCAATTTTGTTTCTTGCTGTACACATTCCTCGTTCTATTACGATATATTGGTAATTCTTGGCTAGCGTTTCGAAATCTGGTAGGTGAATTAATTTGGTTAAATTGTCTGCTCCAATAATGAAATATGGTTCTACATCTACAAATTTTTGTTGGATTGTTTCAAACGCCTGTAACATGGTTAATGCTTGTGGTAGGTTTAGCTCTATATCTGATACTTCCAGTTTTTCATATGGTTTGGTTGCACATTTTAGCATTTCGTAGCGATGTGTTTCATCGATTAAACCTTGTTTTTGATAGTTATTTCCCATGGGAACAAATACTAGTTTATCTAGGTTATATTTTTTTACTATTAAATTTGCAAGATTTAGGTGTGCACCTGTTACTGGGTTAAAACATCCCCCAAAAAATCCGTATCGTTTCTTCATTTTTTGCTCCTTTTTTTGAAAGGGTTGCATGATATGCAACCCCTACATTTTATAAATATTTTTTTACCTCTTGGTAGATTTCTTCATGAATATCTTGTACGGTTCTTAAGGTATTATCATCTTTTACACATTTTACTTCATACCAATCATAATCATTTACTAATTCACATGCTGTATTGTAGCTATCTACAATATGACTTTTGTCTCTTTCATGAATATCTTTTTTAGCAGTATGAGTAAATTTGTTATCACGATGTTCAATTAAACTTAAAGCATATTCTGGTGGCATGCTTAAGAAAAAGGTTTTGGTTGGTACTGGTAAACCATATAAATTAAATTCAAAATCCCATAACCAATCTAAAAATTTCTTTCTCTCTTCTTTGTCTTTAATTTTTCCTGCTTGGTGTACCATGTTGGCAGTTGTATAACGGTCTGCTAAAATGATACCTCCATTATTATAATAATCTTCATAATAGCGTTTAAAGGTCGCATAACGGTCTGCTGCATAAAAAGTAGAAGCGATATATGGACTAACATCTTTTGCGTTTTCTCCAAATTCTCCAGATAGATACATTTTTACTAAAGATGATGATGGATTATCATAGTTTGGAAAATTAACAACACGAAATTCTAAATTTTCTTCTTTTAATCTTTCTTGCAATTTTCTAAATTGTGTCTCTTTTCCACTTCCATCGGTTCCTTCTATTACAAATAATTTTCCCATATTCGTTCCTACCTTTCTATTTCTATTGTTTCATTCCGTTTTTAATATAATCGACTTCTTCTTCTACATTTAATCTCATAAATAAAGGTTCCCCTTTTTCAATTACCTTTGTGCTTTCAGGAATATTATCTAATTCATAAATGCTTTCCCATGAATTGTTTGCATCTTGCAAACCAATTTGTTTCAAAATACTTTTTGCTGTTTCTTCCATAAATGGTAATAGCATAATTCCTATTTTTCTTAAATTCTCAATTAAATGGTTCATACAAGAAGCAAGTTTTTTAGTTTCTTCTTCTTTTGCAAGTGTCCATGGTGCTGTTTCATCAATATATTTATTGGTTCTTGCAATGATGTTCCATAACTCTTGTAGCGAAGTAGCAAATTCAAATTTTTCTAAATGTTTTTCTACTAATTGAATTTGATTTTTCGTATATTCTTCTAATTCTTCATCTACTACATTTTCATGACCAACATAGGTTGGAACCGTTCCTTCAAAATATTTATTTACCATAGATACTGTACGGTTTAATAAATTTCCTAAATCATTACATAAATCAAAATTAAAACGTTCTACAAAACTTTCTGGTGAAAATACACCATCTTGTACAACTGGCATTTCACGAAGTAAGAAATATCTTAATGCATCTAAACCATAACGTTCCATTAATAATTCTGGATAAACCACATTTCCTTTGGATTTACTCATTTTACCATCTTTCATCATAATCCAGTTATGGACTAAGATTTTCTTTGGAAGTGGTAAATCTAGTGCCATTAAGAAAATTGGCCAATAAATTAAATGAAATCTTGCAATATCTTTTCCAACAATTTGTAAATCAGCTGGCCAGTATTTTTTAAATTTTGTATCATCTTCAGATAAGTATCCTAATGCTGTAATGTAGTTTGTTAACGCATCTAACCATACATATACTACATGGCGTGGATCACTTGTAACTTTAATTCCCCAATCAAAATTAGTACGACTTACACATAAATCCTCTAAGCCTGGTTTAATAAAGTTATTTAGCATTTCTGTTTTACGAAATTCCGGTGTAATAAAATCGCTTTCTTCATATAGTTTTATGAGTCTATCCGCATATTTTTTCATGTTAAAGAAATATGCTTCTTCTTTCATTAAAGTAACTTCTCTACCACAATCTGGACATTTCCCATCTACTAACTGTGTTTTGGTAAAATACGTTTCACATGGTACACAGTACATGCCTTCATAAGTTCCTTTATAAATATCACCATTTGCTAAAAACTTTTCAAATATTTCTTGTACTACTTTTTCATGTCTTTCTTGTGTTGTGCGAATGAAATCGTCGTAATGAATATCCATTTTAGCCCATAATTCTTTTGCCATATCTGCCATATGGTCTACATGTTCTTGTGGTGTCATATTGTTTTTCTCAGCAACTGTTTGAATCTTTTGACCATGCTCGTCCATACCAGTAAGAAGGTATGTATCATACCCTTTTAACGTTTTATATCTTTTGACGGTATCTGCTACTACTGTTGTATAAGCAGTTCCTATATGAAATTTTCCACTTGGATAATAAATTGGTGTCGTTATATAATATTTTTCCATAAAAGTTCGCTTCCTCTCATGTTATACGTTTTTCCAAAACCATTCTAGGCTATTATCAAGACTTTTCTTCTTTTTTGCTTTTGCTTCAATATCATCAATCCATAAATACGATGCGTATGCAATAAATATCATAAGAAAATCTACTAGTAGACAACTAGAAATTTGTGGTATCATATTTTCATACTGTATTGGCAAGATTAAAAATTGAATTCCATGCATCACAAGTAATATTAAAAATGCAACAAGTGCCATCATTGGTACATATGCATTTTTAGCTTCCTTTCCAATATAGATTAGGCAAATCATAATAAATAATATTAATAATAACACCCATGGGTTTGCAACATTAATTAAAAACATCTTTTGTTCCTCCTTTTTATTTTTTACTTTAGTTTTTCTTCAATTAGTTTAGCTAAGCCTTCTGCTTTTGTTTTAATATATTCTTTATCTTCCCCTTCAATCATAACCCTTACCAAAGGTTCTGTTCCTGAAGGTCTTATTAAAACCCTACCATTCCCTGCAAATTCATTTTCTAGTTCTTCTATTTTTTGTTTAATCGTTTCATCTTTTTCGTAATCGTATTTTTTCTCTGATGCTACTTTTGCATTAATTAGCACTTGTGGATATATGTTAATTATACTACAAAGTTCAGATGCTAAAACACCTTTTTCTAATAAAATTTGTACCATCATAAGAGAAGTTAAAATGCCATCTCCTGTAGGATTATAATCTAAGAAAATAACGTGTCCAGATTGCTCTCCACCTAGGTTATAACCGTTTTTTAGCATTTCTTCTAATACATAACGGTCTCCTACTTTAGTTTGTTTACAAGTTAAGTTGTTTCCTTCACAGTATTTCTTTAATCCCAAATTACTCATAACCGTTGCAACAACTGTATCTTTGTTTAAAGTAGCTTTTTCTTTCATATAGTTAGAACAAACAGCAAGTACTTTATCTCCATCAATTTCATTTCCTTGTTCATCAATTAATAAGCAACGGTCTCCATCACCATCATAAGCAATTCCTAAGTTCATGTTATGTTCTCTTACATATTGTTTTATCATTTCTAAATGAGTAGAACCACATTTATCATTAATATTAATACCATCTGGTGTATTGTTTAAAATCGTATAATTAATTCCCAATCCAGAAAATACTTTTTCTGCTACTTGGTGAGTTGCACCATTGGCAGTATCAATAACAACTTTAAAGCTTTCTTTATCAAATTTATCAAAAGTACTTTTAAATGTCTCCATAAAGAAATTGGCATACTCATCAATTAAATCAAAACGAATTTCAGAAACACCAATCTTATTATGTGGTGCATTTAGTTCGTTAATTTTATCAGAATCCATTATCTCTTCTATTTCTTCTTCAATAGAATCATCAATTTTCATACCTTTGTTGCTAAAATACTTTACTCCATTAAATTCAAATGTATTGTGTGATGCAGAAATAACAACACTTGCATCTGCATTTAGTTTTCTTGTTAAATAAGCTACTGCAGGTGTTGGAATAACACCTAATAATTTTACATTTGCACCATAGCTTAAAAATCCCGCTGTCATTGCACTTTCAATTAATGTACCAGAAATACGAGTATCTCTTCCAATTAAAATCGTTGGTGCATGGTCGGTATGTTTTGATAATACATACGCACCTGCTTTTGCTACTTTATATACTAGCTCTGGCGTAAGTTCTGTGTTGGCAATTCTTCTAATGCCATCTGTTCCAAAATATTTTCTCATATATGTTCGTTCCTTTCTTGTAATGCCCTATTTCTATTGCTTTAGGCTCTCTTATTTGTATTTATCTATTTTACTATATATGCTATAATTTTCTTACTTTTCTAACGATAGGTCTATTATATCGATAATTAGATTAGTTTGCAATATATTTAGAAAATTTTTTTAAGACCCCCCAGTCAGCTTTCGCTGACAGCCCCCTTGGGTAAAGGGGCCTTTACTCTACTATAAGAATAATTTGCAAAATTTGTCGAAAAGTTTTCTAATTTTTGTATTGTATACTTTGCCTCTCAATGCTATACTAATTATTACATAATTAGACAAACTATCGAAAGGAGGATTATATATGAATGATGCAAATACTCAATTAATTTTAGATACTCTAAAGCAATATCAAGCTAAAAATGAGAAGCACTTTGAACAAATTGATAGACATCTTAAACAAAGCGATGCACATTTTGTAGAAATTGATAGGCATCTCAAACAACACGATAATAATTTTGAAGAAATCAAAAATCAATTAAATTCATTAGGAAATACTGTTGCTAGAATAGAATATTTTATTGGTGATAAAGCTCAAATAGCTCTAGAACATGCTTCTATCGCAATAGAACAGCACGAAGAAATGAAAGAAACTTTAAATGCAATTAATTCAAAACTTGATAAACATGATTTACATATTGAAGTCTTAGAAGAAAAAATTTATTAAAATCAAAATAAGCTAAAACATCACATTTTAGCTTATCCATAAAATCTATATTTTTCTGATAGAAAATCTAAATTTGTAAAAATCAATAACGATAGTTTGTCTTCTTATTACATTTGATACATATATTTTATAAAATCCTTTTTTGCTTTTTCTACATCTGTTACATAAATATATGCTCCACGTTCCATAATTTCCTTACTATATTCCAACTTTGGTACCATTACAGAAGTAATATTATTTAAATATGCATCTTTGTTTGCAATAAATTCTGGAAGCATTGTAGTATATTTTGCTACATTTATATTTGTTGTTACTTGTTCTAAAACTAAGTCAATAATTCTAGAAATTTCTCCTATATCTTTAGACATAATTTTGTTTAGCATAGAAATAAATACTTCTCTTTGTCTTACCGTTCTTCCATAATCCCCATGTTGTTCTTCTTCTTGCTTAAACCCTGCCATCCTTTCTTTTACATGTGCTGCTGCTTGTTCTCCAGTAAGAGTTACTTTTCCATAAGAAGTTACTTTTTTTGTTGGTTTTCCAGAAAATTTATAAAACATATCTACATATTCATTAATCCATTTCATTTCTTCTTTCGTAATTTCTAAGTCTACTCCACCAAGTTCATTAATAATATCATACATAGAAGAAATATTAATTGTCACATATTCTTTTAAATCTAATCCAAAGTTCTCATTAATCGTTTTAATCGCTAATTGTTCTTTTCCAGTTGCAAATGCCGCATTAATCTTATAACGATGGTCAAATCCTTCAATATTTGCTGCTGTATCACGTGGAATACTAATTAATTTAATACTTTTATATTTAGGGTTAATAGATACAATTATCATTGCATCACTATTTCCAGCATATTGATCAGACATATCTTTCGAATCAGACCCAAGAAGCAATATATTAATTACTTGCTCATATTCTTTCTTTGTTACCCCTTCTACTTCGCTTGCCAAGTCCTCATTAATACCAAGATTTTTTTCATCTAAGTGTTTAAAATTAATTTTCCCAAGTTTATCACCTATTATTTTTCCAGCAACGACAATAATCGCAATTATTATAATTGCGATTATAATAAGAATCCATTTTAACCATGGATTCATTTTTTTCTTTTCTTTGTATCGTTTTCCTCTTTTTGAAACTTCTTCCATTGTATTCTCCTAAGTGTCCATTTTATTTAAAATAATACCATTTACTTTTAAATCAATATTTTTTAGACTTTCTTGTGCTTCTTTAATATCCTCTAGTTTTGTTTTTTCTGTTTCTGCCACTAAAACAAAGAAATCCGCAAATGTTGCTAAAATAAGAGTTGTAATATCTTTCTTTATACTTGGCGCATCAATAATAACAATGTCAAATCGGTTTGCAATTTGATGGAAGATTTGCATACTTCTTTCTGAAATTAATACTTTTTCGCTTAACTTTTCTTCACCATATGCCATAACACTAATTCCTGCAATTGGTGTTTTTGCCATATATTCATCCATATTGATATGTTCTGCACTTGGATTCTGCATTCTTAACATCAAATCTGAAAAGCCTTTATTTAAGTTTCGGTTAAATATTTTGTGTTGTATTCCGTTTTTATTTGCATCAATTACCAAAACACGATATCCTAATTTTGCATAGGTATTTGCAAGGTTTGTTGTAACATAGGTACTTCCTGCTCCAATTCCAGTTCCACTAACTAAAACTGATTTAACTTTTTGGTTCTTATTTGCTTTTTGGATGGTAATTGCCATTTTATTTAGTGTGTTTAAATTAGATGTATCGTGCATAAAATAATCGATTACCTTTTTATTTTTCTTTTCTTTTTTGAATTTACCAAGTACTTTAATTTCTGTATTTTCTTCAATTACCATTGTGTTCATTCTATTATTCATAAAGTAAACAATGATAACATATAATCCTGCTACTGCAACTCCCAATACCACTGCTACTATAAGGTCTTTTTTATGATTAATATTGGATGCGCTTGATGCTTCTCTTGATTCTTGTATAACTGTATAATTTTTAACATTATATACTTCTTCTAATTCCGTTTTTAACACTTCACTATATTTTTGAACAATTTGGTTTGATAATGCTTTATTTCTTGTAGTAGATGATATACTAATCACTTTACTTGCATTATCAAAAGCTACTGTAGTATTTTCTCTCATGGAACCTAAAGTTACTTTATTGTTGTTTAGTTCCCCTACTACTTTTTGCATTGTTCTTTCACTCTTTACAAACTCTTTAATCGATGCATCATTACTTGCTATAATAATTTTTGAAGAAGATGTATATTCTGGTCTTACTACCACAAAAGTATATACGATTCCTAGTAAAATTGTTGCAACTAGAATATATACTAAAATCTTTCTATTTTTATAAGCTGTTTTTACCATTTGTTTTAAATCAATTTCTTCCACTTTTGTATCCCCCAAATATTTTATTTTAACCAATCTGGATTTACTAAATACCAGTCGATTGTTTTAATAATTCCATCCTCAAATTTTGTTTTAGGCTCCCATCCTAATTCTTTCTTGATCTTTGATGGATCTATTGCATAACGATAATCATGTCCTTTTCTATCTTCTACAAATTCTATCATATCTTCCGATTTATTCAAGTGTTTTAAGATTAATTTAACAATTTCAATGTTTCTTTTTTCATTGTGTCCACCAATATTATATCTTTCCCCTGCTCTTCCATTATGGAATACTAAATCAATTGCTTCACAATGGTCTTCTACATATAACCAATCACGAATGTTTTTACCATTACCATAAACAGGTAATTTTTCATTGTTCATTGCTAGCTTAATCATATGTGGAATTAATTTTTCATTGTGTTGGTATGGTCCGTAATTGTTAGAACAATTTGTGATTGTTACATTCATTTTAAATGTTTCAAAATAGGCTCTTGCAATTAAATCAGAGCTTGCCTTTGATGCAGAATATGGACTGTTTGGGCTAATTGGTGTAGTTTCTGTAAAATAACCTTCTTCTCCTAATGTTCCATATACTTCATCTGTTGAAATATGTACAAATTTATTTTTACTTCCTTCTCCCCAAATTTGTTTTGCTACTTCTAATAAAGTATGTGTTCCGATTACATTCGTGTGTGTAAAGATAAATGGATTTTTAATACTGTTATCTACATGAGATTCTGCAGCAAAATGAATTACGCCATCAATCTCATATTTTTCAAATAACTCTTTTACAAATGGATAATCACAAATATCCCCTTGTACAAAGGTTATTTTATCCATTACCTTTTTTAAGTTGTCCATGTTACCAGCATATGTTAATTTGTCTAATACGATTACATTATATTCTGGATGTTTATTTACAAAAAATTCTGCAAAGTTTGCTCCTATAAATCCTGCTGCACCTGTTACTAAAATATTTTTACTCATTCTATTTCTTCTCCTCATTTATATGTACTATTCTGCTAAAGATAATATGTATTTTCCGTAGTCTGTCTTTTCTAATTCTTTACCCAGTTTAACTAATTCTTCTTTATCAATAAGTCGTCTGTTATATGCAATTTCTTCTATGCAGGAAATATAAAATCCTTGCCTTGTTTGAATTGCTTCAATATATTCTGCAGCATCTAGCATTCCTCTTGGAGTACCTGTATCAAACCAAGCCATTCCTCTTCCAAAAAGTTCTACATCTAATTTGCCTTGTTCTAAATAAACATTATTAATTGCTGTTATTTCTAACTCTCCTCTTGCAGAAGGTTTTATTGATTTTGCTATTTCAATAACGTCGTTATTATAGAAATACAAACCAGGAACTGCATATTTTGATTTTGGTTCTTTAGGTTTTTCTTCAATCGAAATAACTTTGTTGTTTTCGTCAAATTCAACTACGCCAAACGCAGAAGGATCTTTTACAGGATATCCAAAAATAGTAGCTCCTTCCTCATTTTTATTTGCATTTTGTAACATTTTCGTTAAACTTTGTCCATAAAATACATTATCGCCTAAAATTAAGCATACATTATCTTCTCCAATAAATTCTTCTCCTAGGATAAATGCTTCTGCTAATCCCTTTGCTTCTTCTTGTATTTTATAGGATAATGAAATTCCTATTTTACTACCATCTCCTAATAGCTCTTGGTACATTCCAATTGCCTCTGGAGTTGATATAATTAAAATCTCTTTAATCCCTGCTAACAATAACGTTGATAGTGGATAATAAATCATTGGTTTATCATATAATGGTAATAACTGTTTTGATATTACTTTTGTCATTGGATATAACCTTGTTCCTTTTCCCCCCGCTAAAATAATTCCTTTGCGTTTCTTCATTATTTCACATCTCCTCTTACTATATTGACATATTCCTCATTAATTTCCATGTTAATTCATTTTTCATAGTTTATCATATGTTATAGATTTATTCAAGCAGTTTAATATTTTCACCCTATTCTTATATATAATATAGTATTTGTTTTAAAGTGATTCCAAATACCATATATAATCAGAATCTACATATTGACTACATGCAGGGCATATCTTTGCTATTTGTTTAATAGAGACGCTATTATAGCCGTTTTTATTATAAAATTTTATGGCTCTTTCGTTATTTATATCGACATACCAATAGATATATTTTAATTTAAGTTCTTTAAATCCTTTTTTTATAATTTCTTTCATTGCATATTTAGAATATCCTTTTCCCATCGCAATTTTACGAATTGTAATAGCGAATTCTGCTGATTGCTTCACATAATCAATATTTTTCAAACTCACAGTTCCATAATACTCATTTTTTTCATTTACAATAGCTAAATTAATATTATTCACATCTATCAAACTATTTTCTATATATCTCTGACAATCCTTTAACGTTTTCGAAGAAAAATCCGTTTTTAAATTTTGTGTAACCTCATTATCTTTCATCCATTCTAACATTAATGGTGCATCTTTTTTTTCTAATTTTCTCAAATTACAATATATTTCATTCATTTGCAATCTCCTTTTTTCCTTTTTTTAAAGCTTTCACTAATGTGAAAATTTCATTTTTATGTAGAGCCCCAAAAAATATAGTAATCATCAAGACCACCATAGCATTTATAATTGTTGAATTAATTAATACGATTCTCCAAACAATTAAAAATAAAATCGTTATTAATGTAACAATTAAAAATCTTTTAGAAATTACCATAAGTTTCATTTTTATCAAAACAATCACGCAAATAACATCAGAAATAATATATCCTATTAAGGTAGCAATTGCTGCACCTTCTATTCCTAGTACTGGTATTAAGTTTAAATTAATTATAATGTTTATAATGGCTCCTGTCGATAATATTAACAAATTGGGCCAAGTCTTTTTTATTACTAAAAACTGATTACAAGCCACTTGAAATAGCATTTGCAATAAAGGTGCCATGAATAGATAAGGTGTAATTATATAACCTCTCCAATATTCTTCTGTAAATAGCATATTAAAAATTGTCTTACTAAATACACACATAAACATTGTAGCTATATAAGATATAATACCTAAATATTCAAATATCAATGAATTTGATTCCACTTGTTTCTTCTCTTTCATTGTTGAAAATGCAAAATATTGCCACCCTCCAGCAAAAGCTGTATATATTAATTGACTTATATGTCCTAATTTTGATCCAGCAGAATATATTCCTGTCTCTGCTATACCTAACATATTAGTAATCATCACTTTATCAGATGAATTAAATATCCAATATATCAAAAAATTAGGGAATAATGGTATTGCAATGATTAACATTTGCTTTAATAATTTATAGTCGAACCTTTTTATAGAAAACCACTGTTTGTTTAGTATTGCAAAAGTTATTTCTATAATAATTCCAGATATTGCACTAGCCAATGGTAGTGCAATTGCATAATATCCTTTTAGTAACAGTGGAATTGCAATTGAATAAGATAATATTGAACTTATTGCATTGACTAATAGATAAACTACTTTTTTATTTTGCATTCTAGTTGGTGCTGAAATAATATTATTAGTAGCTGTAACTAAAGTTGCAATTGCTGTTATGTACATAATACTAGCATATCCTTTACTACTAAAAAATATATTTGCCATTTGATTTTTAAAAATCAAAAGTATAAAAAAAACAATAACAGATGATGCTATCGTAAATACTAATGTCGTTGAACATACATCTTTTTTATATTCTTCATCTTCTCTTTCAAAAAAAATTCTATACATTGCATCATACATTCCTATAATAGCTAATGCACTAGCAAACGATATTATCGTATTAGACATATCGCTAATTCCGAAATAACTAGAATCTGGCATCAATCTAGTAATTATTGGTAACATAATTAACGGAATTATCTTACTAATGATTCCACCTAATCCATATACCAAAAAGTTTTCTATAAATAGCTTTAATTTATTCATAACTCTCCTCTCAAAAGTTGAATCTAGCTTTCTAACTCCTTTTTGCTCATATCTAACGCTTCTTTAATTGTTATATCCATATCATAATATTTATATTGTCCCAATCTTCCTCCAAATATTATCTTTTCATCCTTATTAGCTAATTCTTTATATTTAGCATACAGAGAATTATTTCTCTCATTATTAATTGGGTAATATGGTTCCTTTCCTCTTGTCCATGTATCGGAATACTCTTTTGAAATAACAGTCTTGGGTTGATTACCAAATTCAAAGTGTTTATGCTCAATTATTCTCGTATATGGTATTTCATATTCTGTATAATTCACAACTGCATTACCTTGATAATTTTCCATCTCTAATATTTCCGTTTCAAAGCGTACACTCCTATATTGAAGCTCTCCAAAACAATAATTATAATATTGGTCTATAGGTCCTGTAAAAATAATTTTTTTTGCAATGTTGTATAATTCTTCTCTGTGTTTAAAAAAATCACAGTTCAATTTTACTTCTACACCATCAAGCATTTTTTCTATTATTTTTGTATAGCCTCCAATTGGTATCCCTTGATATCTATCATTAAAGTAATTATTATCATATATAAAACGAACTGGTAATCTTTTTATGATAAAACTTGGTAATTCTGTTGCTTTCATTCCCCATTGTTTTTCTGTATATCCTTTTACTAGCTTTTCATAAATTGTTTTTCCCACCAAACTTATTGCTTGTTCTTCTAAGTTCTTAGGAGTAGTTATTCCTGCTTCTTCCTTTTCTTTTTCTATTTTATCTTTAGCTTCTTTTGGAGTTACCACTCCCCATAATTTGTTAAATGTATTCATATTAAATGGCATATTATACAATTCATCTTTATATATTGCTACTGGAGAATTAATATATCTATTAAATTCTACAAATTTATTAATATAGTTCCATACTTCTTTGTGACTTGTATGGAATATATGAGCACCATATTTATGAACATTTATACCTTCTATGTTTTCTGTATAAATATTACCTCCAATATGGTTTCTTTTGTCAATTACAAGAACTCTTTTGTTTCTTTTAACTGCTTGTTGTGCAAAAACAGCTCCATACAATCCAGCTCCAACAATTAAATAATCAAACATTTTATTTCCCCTTTTAATTAAATTCATTAATACAATCAATTACATATTCAAGTTGTCCTTTTGTTATTCCATAAAAAATCGGTAAACTTAATTGTGTTTCGCTTATTTCTTCTGCCACTGGCAAATCGCCTTTGTTGATTCCTAAATCTTCATAGCATTTTTGTAAATGCATTGGAATTGGATAATGCTTATTAGTTTTTATTCCTCTATCATTCAAATACTTTTCCAGTCTGTCACGTTCTGTACATCTTATAGAAAATACATGCCAAACGGGTTCAACACCATCTATTACTTGTGGCAATATTACTTTTGGATTTACAATCCCCTCTAAATAAATCTTAGCAACTTTTCTACGTTCTTCATTCATTTTATCTAAATATGGAAGCTTAGCAGATAAAAAAGCTGCTTGTAATTCATCTAATCTAGAATTGTTTCCTTTGTATATATGATGATATTTGTAATCAGAACCATAATTACCAAATGCTCTAACTTTATTGGCAATTTCTTCTCTATTGGTCACAACTGCTCCTGCATCTCCTAATGCACCTAAATTTTTCCCCGGATAAAAACTAAATCCTGCAGCTTCACCAAATGTTCCTACTTTTCTTCCTTTATATTTAGCTCCATGTGCTTGGGCGCAATCTTCTATAATAATTAAATTATATTTTTGAGCAATTTTACATATCGAATCCATATCACAAGGTTGTCCATAAAGGTGCACTGGCATAATCGCCTTTGTTTTTGAAGTGATTTTATCTTCTATTTTTTGTGAATCTATATTAAATGTATTAATATTAGGTTCAACAAATACTACTTTTGCCCCTACATATGTTACAGCTAGAGCTGTCGCAATATAAGTATTGGATGGCACTATTACTTCATCTCCTTCTTTAATAGAAAAAGCTTTTAATGCTAATATCAAGGCATCCAATCCATTTCCTGTTCCAACACAATAATCAACATCACAGTATGTTGCAAAATTTGTTTCAAAATTTTTATCTTCTTCTCCTTCAATATACCAACTTCTATTATATACTCTTTCAAATGCACTACGCAATTCACTATCTAATTCTTTTTCTAGTGGTAAAAAGCTCACAAAAGGTACTTCCATTTTAATTCCTCCATTATTTTACAAAATCTAAAAATTCATTGTAATCCCTTATATAATCACTTTCATTATATAATTCAGATGCTAAAACTACTAAAACTGCATCTGGAGAAAAATCAAACATTTCCCTCCAAATATTATTGGTTATATATAGTCCTTCTGTTGGTTTATCTAATAATATTGTTTCTTTTTCAAACCCATTATCCAATAATATTTTACAACTTCCTTTTACACATATCAAAATCTGTTCCAAATATTTATGTGCATGATATCCTCTTCTAGTTCCCTCTGTTGTATCGTAGATATAATACATTCTTTTTATTTCAAAAGGAATATCTTTTAGCTGTTCTATTGCTATTAATTGTCCTCTGTTATCTCCATGCACATCAAATGCATATTTCTTTATTTCCATCTTTTTCAACCTCTTCCTTTTCAGTTTTTTCTTTAATCATTTCAATTCCTCCAAAATAAATCAAAACAAAATACATATATAAAATCCATGGTCTTTGATATATTGATATTAAAAAGATAACTATAAAAAACATACACGCTCTATTTTTTTGTGATTTTTTTATTCCCCAATATAAAAACCATCCAACCAATAATAAGAAACCTAAAATTCCTATGTTGTATATTAGTACTTTATAACTAGCTGCATCTACTTTATCAAATATAGGATTATTATTACCCAATCCCCAAAGCAGATTCCCACTCTTTAAAAATCTATTAAATTCTATGCTAAATTCATCACTTACTCTATTATTATCCATTAAATATGATAATGAAAATCTTCTCACTACTTTTTCTTGAAAAACCTGATTATCTTTTAGCAAAAATAACAATATAATAGCAAGTATTACCACAAAAGCAATTTTTTTAAATTCTTTTGTTTGTTTTGTAATAAAACAACGATGAATATAGTAGCAAAAGTAAATTGTACAAAGCATAAAAAATGTTAAAGACATCGACATAACTCCACCAATTAGTATCACAATTAATGCTTTATGTTTTTTAAAATTAAAGTTAGATGCACACAATAATAAAGCCGATATTGTCCCCACCATACCAGGTTCATCATACATACCACATAATTGTTTTATTGTTGGCGAGTAATAAATACTTTCTCTAAAAACACATCCAAAATAATGCTTATAATGTTGTTCAATAAATTTCTTAATAGCTTGCGTTGTTTGAATATAATCACATCTCATTTCTATTTTAAGCATATTTAATATGGAGTAAATAATTCCTGGCACTAAACTTATTGCAAAAACACTTAAAAATATCTTAAATGTTTTTTTCTTATTTTCGTCCGTCAATGTAAAAAACAAACATAACATAATTAGTTTCATTATTGTTCCAAGCCCAATACTAATCTGATGATTATATGTATTACATATATAGTAAAAATAAACAACACTAAAAGACATTGCCATAAGTATTGATTTTGAATCAATTTTCATTTTCACCTTTGATATAATTAATAGAATAATTGAAATTTCCACAACCATCTTTAAAATATCAAAATATTTATAATATTCATATGTTTCCCATAATAGATAAGGATTTATGGAAAAAAACGCTTCAAGTGCAAATAAAAAATCAAGCAATAAATCCTTATCTGTTATTTTTTCATATAATTGCATTATTATTCTCCTTTTATTGTTTACTTTAACTTTAGTGCCTTTCTACGTAACTGTCTTATTTTAAATATAATTGTATGGCAAAGCAATTCCATAGAATTCAAAATGACTTTATCCTGACTTACTTTCCTATTTAAAATTTGTGGAACGATTACGTTAATATCATAATGTTTTCTATATTCAACATATGTTCTCTTCCTTACTTCGATATATTTTTTCTTTGATAACGAAATAACTTCTTTTAATAATAATTCGCCAGAAACTCCTTGTCCAAATCTTGCAACCACTCTTGGATTATCATGAAAAAAACCTGAACAAATATTTTCCATTGTTGAATGCCAAGTTACAAGAGCTGGAATTCCTTCATCAGCGGCATCTAATATTGTCGTTCCCATTCCTATATAGCAATATGCTTTTTTTAATTCTTCTCTAATTTCTGTCAAAGACATACCATTTACGAGCTCAATGTTTTGTCTTATTTCTTTTGTACAATTACCAATTTTTTTTACTATTTGTTCATAGTCTTCTCCAAATGATATGATTTTTAACCTTATATTAGAATTTTCTTGAAAAATTTTACAAAAATCATCTATTAATCCTATTACATAACCTTTATAAGGAAACTTAGCTCTTGTAACAGTTAAAATTATTTTTTCTTGCACAAGATTGACTTTATAATCTGGTTCATTAGAAATAAACATCGGCAACAAATATACATATTTTTTGTAATCATCACAATCAATTTTATAATAATTTAAGGCTGAAGCACATGTTTCATCATCCATAAAAATAACTTGATTATTATCAAAATACTTTTTTACAATTTTTCTATAATATTGGTAAATTACCTTTCCGCAAAAGCCTTTAAAATTTTTACCATATATCATTCCGTTGACACTAACATTATAAATTAAATGTCTTAAAGGATTTTTTCTAAAATATTTTAATCTGATTTTTTCAAAAAACAGAAATTCTGGTAATTCAAATGTAATGATTGTTACATCATTACATTCTTCTAATATTTCTTCTATTTTAGTTTTTATTATTTTAGGATCGAATGATTGCAAAAAAGCAATATTTGCTTTTTTGCATAATTCAATCATATTGTCATCACAAGTCTCGAAAATAAGTAAACAATTAATATTATTCTTAATTCCCCATTGTGCCATTCGAACCATTAATGTTTGTAAGCCTCCAGTATCAAAATGGCTAAATGCCAAAATCAATTGTTTCATAAATATCCTCTCTTACATCAATGTTCTAATAATTTTAATATATTCTTTTGCAAATATACTTGTTGTAAAATTATTATCAAAAATTTGTTTATTGACTAACCCCAGTTCTTTTCTTTCTTTTGAATCTTTTTTCATAAAATTTTCTATAAGCTCTTTTGCTTGTTCTAAATTATCATATATCATCAAAGAATCTGAATTAAATTTTTTAAAGTACTTATTTCCTCCTGTATTACTTAAAAGAACTGGTATTCCCAAAGACAATACTTCTAGTAATACTAAATCAAAATATGTTTCTTGGTTTGGTAAGATAAACATATCTGATGCTGAAACTATAGAATGCGGATCATTTGTCCACCCCGCTTCTATCCATCTCTTATGTTTTAACCCAGTAATTGGCTCTTCTTTCCCTGCAATTAGAAAATATACATTTGAATATTCTTCTACTATATCCTTTCCAATCTTTTTTAAATTGTTATATCCTTTTATTTCATTATGCCTTCCAACATAAGTAATTAAAAAGGCATCTTCTGGTATTCCATATTTTTCTCGTATCTGCTTTCTATTTACATTAGTTTTTGCTTCTATATTTCCTGTCAATAAATATCTATATTTTAAATCATCTCGAATATTATCGTAATTTTCAAAAGTATGATAATAAGGCTCTTCAGCCTCTTTGCAAGGAAAAATAATATAATCAGCTCTTTTAAAAGCGTATATATCCATTTCAATCAGTTTATTGATTCTTTTTTTATGTAATTTATAATCAATTGGATTTAATCTTCCTATAATCTCTTTATAAGGTGCACAAGGTGTGTGGGAAGTTAGTATAACTTTTCCTTGATAGTTCTCTAAAAACTTCCTATTTAAATACATATCTTCTGTGCTATGAAAATGTATCATATCATATTTAAACAATGTCTCATCAATACTGTATTTTTTCTTTAAATACCTTGAAAATTTTATAAGTCTTCGAATATCCTTTATTCTTTTTGGAATTCTATCCCTTAGTACTTTATTGTCTTCTAGTTGTTTTTTTAAATTATTATAAAATGAAATTTGTATATCAGAAAATTCAATACCATCCAATCCTTTTTTTAAATTGTACAAATAGCCTGCTGGCCCACCTTTAGGTAATAATTTTTCTTTTGGAAAATATATTAATAGTTTCTTCATTTACTTCTCCTTTAATCATCTCTACTATACAAATCTCTTGTATAAACTTTTTGACTTACACTTCTTAAAGATTCTTCAAATCTATTGGCTAAAATAATATCTGATTTTTCTGTAAAATAGTTAAAATCACTTATCACTTGACACTCTTTATATTTCTCCTCATGTAATGTTGGCTCATAAATGATAATTTCAATATTTTCCGATTTTAATCGTTCAATAATACCTTGAATAGCACTTGCTCTAAAATTATCAGAATCTTTTTTCATCGTTAAGCGATAAACCCCAACTGTTTTTGGATTTTTTTGCATAATCATACTTACGATATGATCTTTTCTTGTATCATTTGATTTTACAATTGCTTCAATTAAGTTTTGGGGAATTTGACAATAATTAGCTAAAAGTTGCTTTGTATCTTTTGGTAAACAATAGCCCCCATACCCAAATGATGGATTATTGTAGTGAGTTCCTATTCTAGGGTCTAACCCAACTCCTTCAATAATATCCTTCGTATTTAATTTATTTATTTCAGCATATGTATCTAATTCATTAAAATATGAAATACGAAGAGCTAAATATGTATTAGCAAAGAGTTTTACTGCTTCTGCTTCTGTACTATTCATATATTTTACAACAATATTCTCTTTAATTGCCCCCTCTATCAGTAAGTTAGCAAATTTCTCTGCTCTCTGACTCTTTTCACCTACTATGATTCTTGATGGATATAGGTTATCATATAAAGCTCTTCCTTCTCTTAAAAACTCTGGCGAAAATAGAATATTATCTATATTATATTTTTCTTTCATATTCTTAATAAATCCAACTGGAATCGTTGATTTTACAATCATAGTAGCATCTATATGCAAACTAGTTACTTTTTGTATTATATCTTCTACACTTGAAGTATCAAAATGATTTTGTACATCATCATAATTAGTTGGTGTACTTATAACAATAAATTCTGCATCCTCAAAAGCTTCTTTATAATCTAAAGTTGCTCTTAAATTTAATTTCTTATCCTTAAAAAACTCCTCAATTTCTTTATCTTTAATAGGTGATATTCTATTATTTATCATTTCTACTTTTTCTGGCACTATATCCAATGCTACTACTTCATTATTTTGACTCAATAATACCGCCATAGATAAGCCCACATATCCTGTTCCTGCTACTGCTATTTTCATCTTTTTCTCTTCCTTTTATATTAATCTTCTACATAATCATAAATACTACTCTGAAATTATCTTGTTAGCGAAATCTTTTAAAACCTCTTCCATTAAATATTGTTTAGATAACAGCAAAGACTTTTTCTTAAATTCAGCTATTTTATTATTTTCTATCAAACTTTTCGTTTTTATATACATATCTTCATAATTTTTATACTCAAATATAATTCCGTTTTCGTTATTACATATATATTCTTGTGCATATTTCCATCCAGAAGCTATTACTGCCAACCCAGAAATATATGCATCTATTAATGCACCTGGCAAGCATTCCCCTTGATATTCTGTCGGAAAAATAAATATGTCATACTGGGATAATATTTCATATTCTCTACTATTGTTTGGTTTAATTTCTCCATGATATTTAATTTTGTTTGAAAACATATTACTTATCTTATGCAAATATTCTGTTTCACATTGTCCGTATATATTCAATGTGCAATTAATATTACCTTCATTTAATCTTTTTATAAGCTTTATCGCTTCTTCAATCCCCTTTTCTTTTATAACTCTTCCATAATAAACAAATTTTACTATATCTGTTTTTTTATAGTTATTTTTAAATTTTTCTACTCTTCTAAAATTATTAAATGTTTCAATGTTATTTATATTGATGCTTTTTAAGTCATTTTTCAATATGTTCGACTCAACATAAATTTGTTTTATATTAGAATATGTACTGGTTTTCCAATTATTTTCAATAATATTTCTATATAATGAACCGCCAATAACAAAATAGTATATGTCTTTTCTGGTTCTAATTTTTTCAAAAAATTTTAAAACAATATGAGAGCCTTTGTCAGCAGATGAAATTACTATTTTATCACATCTCAAAAAATTTATTATTATCAAAAAAACCAATTTCAATATGTGTTTTTTCCAATCATCTGTATCTACAGAAATAACTTTTACATCTTTAATCTCTTCTAAGTATTTTTTTAATAATTTACTTTTTATTGTTTCTCCATCTAATCTATTTCGACTGTCTGCTGTAGTTGCTATATAAAGTATCTTTTTCATATTTACTACACCTACTTCTTCTTTATATATATTCTTTTTCTCACCGCATTAAATGAATACCCTATAAAACAATAACACGATTTTAACAAAGATAATTTTTCTATCTTTCTATATAAATACCAAGTTCCTTTTACAGCTTTAAATTTATTACTTGATAATGAATTGCTTACTACTCTATAATACGACAAATTTTCTGGTACTTCATAACAGTTAAAGCTATTTTTTAATAATTGACACCAAGTAGCTGCATCTTGTCTTCTTCTAATGTTAGGCATCATTAATAACTCTTTTCCAGTTAGTTTTGTATCTACCATTACTCCCACTGTCTGAATAATAGTATTTCTTAAAAATAAGTTGTAAGTTACTTTTTTAGGTATTTTTACTATCTTGTTTAGAGTATTTCCTTCTTCATCTATCTTTTCATAATCAGTACAGGTAAAAGCATAATTATTATTCAACATAAATTTAACTTGCTTTTCTAATTTATCTTTTTTCCATAAATCATCTGCATCCAAATATGTAATAAATCTTCCTTTGGATTCTTGCAACGCTTTATTTCTTGCTATTGCAGCACCACTATTTTCATCCAACTTAAAATATTTTATTCGTTCATCCATTTTAACATATCTTTTTACTATATCTGCCGAATTATCTGGTGTGCAATCATCTACCAATAACATTTCCCAGTTGGTATACGTTTGCTCTAATACACAATTTATTGTTTCTTCAATTAGGTTTTCGCATTGATATACTGGCGTAATAATTGAAACTAATTCTTTTTTATCTTTCTTCATAACCTCTTCCTTCTTTATGCAATACAAAATATTTAATATCTATTTAAATTGCCCCTTCTTTCTTCACTACTTTTGCAATTGTTTTAAACACAATGTTTAAATCCCTTTTATTTCCTCTTCTATCGCAATATTCTCTATCAAGTTCTAGTCTATCGGCAAACTCTAGATTGTTTCTTCCTGCTACTTGCCAAGGCCCTGTTACTCCTGGTTTCATTTTGATTATGTAATCATAGTATTCTCCCATATCTTCTTTTTCTCTTGGTAAGTATGGTCTTGGTCCAACTAAACTCATTTGTCCTTTTATCACATTGATAAACTGTGGAAATTCATCTATACTTGTTGCTCTTAAGAATTTTCCTATTTTTGTGATTCTAGGATCATTTTTTATTTTTTTATGTTCTATGTATTCTTTACCAATATCAGTTTGTTCTTCAATATGTTTTTTTAAGATATCTTCTGCTCCAACTACCATTGTTCTAAACTTATACATTTTAAATATTTTTCCATTTTTTCCAATACGTTCTTGTGTAAAGAAAATTGGTCCATTGTCTTTGTTAATTGCATTGGCAAACACGACAAAAAGAGTTATTGGAATTAGTAGCATACATCCTAAAATTCCTGCTGCTAAATCAATACCTCTTTTTATTCCTATACTAATTACATCTCTTGGTTTTATTTTAGTTAATTTATTACCAATGTCATTTTGAATGATTTCGTTATCAATTGTTGATAAATTAGATTGTTCTACAATCAATTCATTCTCCCCCTTTTATTTTCCTTTCTACTAGTATCTTTTGATATATCTGTCTTACTAGTAAAAAGAACACGATTCCGGTTGCAATTCCTAATGAGTCTATTAGTACATCTTTTATATTTCCATTTCTACCAGCTATCATAAGTTGATGAAGTTCATCACTTATGGCATATGTTACACCTATTGCTATGCTTGTCCCAATTAGTACGTTTTCTTTCTTACAAAACTGATATATACAGTTTGTAATTAATATTCCTCCTACTGTATAAATGGTATAATGTGCTAGCTTTCGAATAAGTGGTTCTATTTGTTTGATTAATGTTTCTTTTTCTATTTGTGTATATTTGCTTTGAATATCGATGATATTAACAATCACTTCCGATACTTTTCTACTTGTATTTCCAGAACTTTCACCTTGTTCATTTGAAAAAGAAAAGATGATGCTCATCCATAGTAATACACATATAACAGATAGAATTCTTTTTATGTTCATTTGTAATCTCCCATCTTATCCATTATAACAATTTTTCTTCATAATTTCAAGTTTTTTCTATCTTCTTTCTTATAATACTACAACCTTAGAGTTTATTCAAGTTTTTTGGCATAAATGTCATAGTTTTGTAACAATTAAATATTATTATGTAACATAATTTTTTCTTGATGTTTATCCCATTCAAAATCAAATAATTCAAGCTTTTCGTGAATGTGTTGTGCTAATGTTTTTTCTTTTATTTCGTTATAGTTTATTAGGTCTGGATAGAAAAAACAGAAAGATAGTGCTGTATGGGTATCAAATTTTTTAACATAGGATTGTACTCTTGATGGTCCATAATTAACTTTGTATGATGTTGTATTTTTATTTACTGCTCTAATCCTATATCTCGTATTTTCTTCATCTTTAAAATGCATATCTCCTATTTTTTGATTTCTACTAATTTCATAAATGGTTTCTTTTTTTATCCAACTACAATGATCAAGTTTTTCGATATCCGGTTCTTTTCCTTCTATAACATCATTTGTTATAAAAATTTGATTAAATACTTCTAAATTTTTATATTTTAACAGAAGAAAATATAGATGTAAAGCATATCCCTCTATTGTTTCTATTTCTTTTAATTCTCTTTCTTCTAATACCAAGAAGTTATTATAAATGGTATTAACATCTCTTAATGATAAATTGTAAACTTGTGAAAAATTGATTAAAACATCTTTCAAATCCCATTTAATATCTCCTATTGTAAAGCGATAATTTGGATCCGAGCTAGAAACTTCTACTTCTTTACGAATCGGAGGTCTTTTATCCATAATATAGCTAATATAACTTTCCAAATTTGGTTTTGGCATTTTTGTGATGTAGTCAAAAAAACGGCAAATATAACCTGCTGCATCAATTTCTGTTCCATATACTTTTTTAACAGAATAACTTAGCTGTGTCATATCAAGTGCAAATACAAAGTTCATGTTTTTTACGTTGAAAATGTGCTTAATTGCTTCTAGTAATTTTATAGCAAAAAGAGGTTTACATCGATCTAGTTCATCTACCATGACAATAATTTTTGTTTGTTCTGTGATTTTTTCAAGTAGCTTCTTTACTTTAGTTAGCATTTCTTTATAATCGATATATTCCCTTATCATTTCATCCATACAGGTTTCTTGGTCCATAATTTTTCCTATTTCTTGAATTCCTTGTATTCCTGTTTGTAGTATTTCTCCACCTGGAAGAACTTTTTTACTAAATTTAATAATTGTTTCGAATGCAGACTTTATCCCTTCTTTACCATTTTCTTTATCATTTACTACGTCAAATACCGGATTGGTTAATATGGAATAAATTACTGTTTCTAATGGATTTTCTGAAAAGTCATTTTCCCATGCATTATAAGAAATAACAATATATTTTTCTTTTCCTTCTTCACTTTTTTGTTCTTTTAGTTCCTCTTCCCACATCTTTAAAAATTCTGTTTTTCCTGTTCCCCAACTAGAATCGATTGCCATTGTAAAAGAATCGCTATCTGAATTTCTTTTATATTTTTCTGGTTTATCAATAATTTCAGTTAAAATATCTGCATATTTTTTTCTTTGTAATTTATCGTTTTTAAATCCCATATTTTTCTCCTATCTATTTTGACATTATTATATACAAAAAAGCGACAGAATTCAATTTATTCTGTCGCTTTTCATGTAAAAGTATTAAAAATGTTATAGTTAAATAAATTCTTGAATTTTTGATAAATTTTCCACTACTAGGAGGAGTATCGCCTGATAATTTCCTCTGTTTTGTTACCTTAGTAACTATATTTTTCATATTCTGTGCAGCACAAATCAGCCATGTATAATTTTGATTTTTCTTTATGCCTTTATACATAGCATATCTATATCCATGATTTTGCTTGCTATCTGCAAAACTTCTCTCTATTTTCTCTTTCCTCATTTTATACAAATCTTTGCCTTCTGGTGATATTCGGTTATTCCTAAATTCTTCGTTTAATTCTTCTTTTATATGTCTTCTTATTACTCTGTATCCTTGCTTCTCACAACATCTTCTTATATCTGTACACTCCATACAGTTTTCTTTATCTGAATACATTTTATATCCTTGTCTATCTATTCTTCCAGTATATGATAATATTACTCCTGTCTCTGGACAAACATAACAGTCTGATTCCTTGTTATATCTAAACCTACTTTTGTTAATCTTTGTATCTCCTTTTGGATATCTCCTATATCCAATGACTCCAAATATATCATTATCATGTAAATATTTCTTTATATCTAATGTATCATAACCAGAGTCTAATGCCCATCTTGTAGCTTGAAATCCAAATGTGCTTTTTATATATTCAGCTCTATCAATGAATGGAGAAGAATCGTGTACATTCCCTTTTGTGATAAAGCAATCAACAATGATATTACATTTTTCATCAACTGTTCTATGATCTAAATACATAAATCCCTTTTCCTTATGGTCTCTATGATAATATCCACTTTCTTCATCAGTAGTACTGACTTTAACTTCTTTCTCTTCAATTTCTTCTTTATATTCAAATTCTTTTTTCCCTTGCTTTCTTCTCTCTTCGTTAATCTCTTCTTCTAACCACTTTCTACGCTTTTTGACTGAATGTTGCAGTTCATCTCTAAATTTGTTTTTGTTCGCATTTGCTTTTTTATGTGTAGAATCAGTAAAAAATGTGTCTCCTTTTACCAAGTTAAATTTAATTGCTTGTTCTACTATATTGATAAATATTTTCTCAAATACATCACTATCTTTAAATCTTCTTTCATAATTCTTACTAAACGTTGAATAGTGTGGTGTGTCCTTTCCAAATGGTACTTTTAAAAACCATCTATATTCAACATCTACTTTTATTTTTTCACACGTTTTTCTCATTGATTTCAAACCGTCCAACGCTTGAATGAAAACTAGTTTAAACAATACAACAGGATCTATACTTGGTCGACCATTATCTTGAGAGTACAAATCTTTTACTTCATCATATATGAAATTAAAGTCAATATATTTATCTATCTTTCTATACAAGCTATCTTCTGGCACTAAATCTTCTAATGTATACAATATCAATTCATTTTGAATATTCTTCTTTACACTTATCATATCTCTTTACCTCCTGAAATCAACCCACTTAATTATATCATAAACAAAGAAAAAATGCAGATATTTCAAAGAAAATCTACATTTTTTTTATATCCTTTTTGGTTGATTTCAGGATATATTTTTATTTTACTATATTTTTTCTAAAAAGAAAAGACTGTTGACTAATTTTTTATACTTTGTCAACAGTCTGAAAAGCGACAGAATTCAATTTATTCTGTCGCTTTTTTATTATTTCCTTTTCCGTTTATCTCCATTTATTTACTATACCCTGTTTTCTTTACAATCTTATTGCTTATTTCTTTTACCTTCTCACTTGGTTCATAATTAGTTTGTCCATATACTTTTTCGTGTAATTCTTTTACATTAGATTCTAGTGTAATTGGTGGACCATACCATACTCCTTTAATAGTTGCACCTTTTGTATTATATGGCCATCCGGGTTGAGTCTGTTATTTTATAGGTTGCAAGTTGTGGGATTAGAGAAATAATTTCATTTGCATTTATATTAGTATATACTACTGGAAGGAGTTTATCGGCAAGTGCATTTAATTGTGATACACTCATTCTTTTTGCTTTGTTTACAACTGCCATCATAATATCTCTCATTCTTTCGGTACGTTTATAATCTCCTCCTGCTGTGTAACGAATTCTTCCATAAGCTAGTGCTTGCACTCCATTTAAGTTTTGATTTCCTACTTTGGATATATGACTTGCATTGTTTCCTGTTACTCGGTTAATTTCATCAATATAACCATTAATATATTGTAGTTCAGCACTTGTAATATTGATATTAACACCACCTACTGCATTTACAATATCCACAACCGATTCAAAATTTACAGTTACAAACTCTTTTATGTTTAAGTCTAAATTGGTATTCAAAGTGCTCATTGCTAATGTTGCTCCACCATAGGCATAAGCATGAGTAATTTTATCTAAATCTCTTCCTGTTATTTCTAAGTAAGTGTCTCGGTATACGGATGTTAGATTGACTTCCTTGGTGTTTTCATTAATCGTTGCAAGAATAATACAATCACTTCTGGTTCCTTTTACTAATTCGTTGTTTCTACTATCAACTCCAAAAATAGCAATGGTACGATATCCTTTTAAATCCTTATCAATTCCTGTGTTTACTTCGATTTCGCTTTCATCTATATCAACATAGTTTAATCGTCCTAATTTATCGTGTACATACCAAACACCAACCCCTGCACCAATTCCTAATAAAATGATAAGGATTAGCACTAAGACTAATATCACTTTTCCAAACGTTCTTAATCCTGATTTTTTCTTTGTTTCGTTCATTTTACTTCATCTCCTGTTTCATAACTAACAAGTATGTAACATATTTGTTGAAAAATTACAGTCTGACAGCCCTTTGAGGCGGAGAATCCCCGTTAACTTGGAAGACCTAATTTTGAAAACACTATATTATATTACTTGTTTGCACTTTTATAAATATGCTTTTAGTAATTTTAATTCCCCTTTTATTTCGTATTCTCCTAAATTCGCTGGAACAATAAAACTATCCCCTAATTTTATTTCATATTCCTTGCTATTGGTTTTGATAACCCCATTTCCTTCTACTACCATATATGCTTCAAAAGATTCTTCGTTAGAAATAGACTGATAGCTAGATTTAATTTTTACAGAGTCCACTTTGAAATAATCACAATTAATTACATTGTTGCAAGCTTCTTTCTGACCATTCGTTGATGTTATGCTATGTTTTGCATCTTGTTTTATCACATCAATGGCTTTTTGAATATGTAGCTCTCTTGGTTTTCCATCTTTTCCAATTCTGTCCCAATCGTATACTCGATATGTCAAATTACTGTTTTGTTGTATTTCGCAAATTAACGTTCCTTTTAAAATAGCATGTACTGTTCCAGATGGAATGTAAATAACATCTCCTTTATGAATTGGCACTTGTTTTAAATTGTCACGTATGTTTCCTTTTTGAATGATATCTGCAATTTCTTCTTGTTTTACTGTCTCTTTCATTCCGCAAACAATACTTGCCTCTTCATCGCAATCCATCACATACCACATTTCGGTTTTTCCAGTATCTTGTTCAAATTGAGAAGCATATTCATCATCTGGATGAACTTGAACGGATAGATTATCTTTTGCATCAATAAATTTAATTAGTAACGGAAATTTATCCATATTCTTTGTTTTTGTTCCAAATACCTCTTCTCGTTTTGCCCTGTCTTCAAACAATTCTTTTAGTGTTATATCGTTCAAATTCTTTACAGTACTTAATCCTGCATCATTTGTTGATATCTCCCAACTTTCTGCTGTCATTTCAAAAGGAGTATCTTTTTCAAAAATCTCTTTTAGTCTTGTTCCACCCCATATATAGTCTTTATAAATTGGTTTCATACATAATGGTTCCATAAAAACCTCCTTACATTTTTTCTGGCATGTTAATTCCCAATAAGCTTGCTCCATTTTTTAGTACTAGATTTACCATGTAAGTTAAATATATTCTTGCATCTTGGACATCTTTTTCGTCTACCATAATTTTATTTTCATTATAGAAGCTACTATAAGCTTTTGAAAGGTCTATCAAAAATCTTGATATGATAGATGGTTCGTTTTTATCGGCTGCGTTTCGAATTACTTCTGGGTAAGAGTATAATAATTTTAACACTTTGTACGATTGTTCATCTAATAAAAACTTGGTATTTACATTTGAAAGTCCTGGAACATTGTTTACTTTTTTTAGTACACTATTAGTACGTACATATGTATACTGAATGTATGGTCCTGTTTCTCCATTAAAGTTAAGAATGGTATCCCAATCAAAAATCTCATCTTTAATTCTGCTTCCTGCAAGGTCATTATAGATAATTGCTCCAATTCCTACTTTTTTTGCAATATCATCTTTTTCTTCTTCGGTTAGTTCTGGATTTTTTTCCTTTATAATTGCTCTTACACGGCTAATCGCTTCTTGTAATAATTCTTCTACTTTTATAACATTTCCTTCACGTGTTGACATTTTTCCCGTTTTTAGGTGCACCATTCCATAAGAAATATGTTCTAATCCTTTTTGGCATTTCTCTGGTATTCCCAATAGTTTGGCTACTTCAAATATTTGTTTAAAGTGTAAGTTTTGTTCATAAGCTACTACATATAAGCATTTATCAAAATCATACGTTCTTGCTCGGTAAAGAATGGCTGCTAAATCTCTTGTTGCATATATTGATGACCCATCTGCTTTTTGTATGATACATGGTGTGTTTATTCCTGCGTATTCTAAATCTACTATTTTAGCTCCTTCCGATTCTACTAGTTTTCCTTTTTCATCTAATATTTTAACTACTTCTTCCATTTTATCTGAATAAAACGCTTCTCCACTTAAAGAATCAAAATGAATATCTAGTAAGTCATAAATACGATAAAACTCTTTTAAACTAAGGTCACGAAATTTTTGCCAAAGTCCTGTACAATATTCGTCTCCTTCTTCTAGCTTCTTGAAGTTTTCTCTAGATAGTTCTAGAACACTTTCATCTTCTTTGCAAAGTTCATTAATTCTTACATAAATTTTCATTAGTTGTTCAATTGGATTTTCTTCTAGGTTGTATTCTTGTCCCCATCTTTTATATCCTTCTATCATTTTTCCAAACTGTGTTCCATAATCCCCCAAATGATTAATTCCAATGGTGTTATACCCAAGCGTTTGATAAATATTATATAAAGCTCTACCAATTAGAGTGGTTCTTAAATGTCCAATATGAAATGGTTTTGCAATGTTTGGAGAAGAATACTCTACAATAACATTTTTTTCCTTTCCAATTTGTTGTTTTCCATAATTTTCATTTTGAGCACTAATTTCTTTTAGCACGTCTTCTGCTAACGCTTGTTGTTTGATAGTAATATTTAAATAAGCACCTGCTATTTCTATCTTCTCAATATCCGTATTGGTAAAATCTATCTTTTCTTTTAAATCTTGTGCAATTAGTCCTGGAGCTTTTCCGAACATCTTTGCAAAGCGAAAACAAGGAAGTGCATAATCTCCCATTTTTTCATCTTTTGGTATTTCAATCATATGTTTTAATTCATCTTGACCTATCTCAATTACTTTCGCAAAACACGTTGCAATTTGTTCTTTAAAATCCTTCATTTAATTCACCAGTTCCTTATTCTCAAATTATGTTCTACATTATACCAAAAAAAGCATAAAAACAAAAGGTTTTTATGCTTTTTTATTAAAATTAATTTATTTCACCTTAGTAGTGCAAATCAACTAAGTATTTATTTTTATGAAGAACCATCTTTATCTAATATAAATTCCAAGTAAAGAAACAACCACATAGCACACATAATAAATTGCTTCAATTACAACAAACTTTTTAAAGAATTTTCCTTCGTCTTCTTCTCCACAAATTGTTTTTGCTGCAAAGTATACTAATACTGTACTAACAGCAAGGCAAAGTGATGAAAATGGTCCTGTAATTGTGGATACTTTTGAATCAATAATTGTTAACAAACTAACTGCTGAAGAAATAATAACTGGAATTTTTGCTGTTACAATTGCTGTTATATTTGTAATCATTGATTTTTTATTTTCTTTGTTCATTATATAAATAATAGCAGAAAGAATCGCAACACCTAATACAGGTGCAATCATTCCTTTTACAATTCCTAACATTTGATTTAATGCAAAGTTAAAAGTAAATCTACTTGATACACTATATCCTGTAAATAATCGACTTACAAAAATAATTGCCATCCATAGTATCATAAAAATAACAGCTGTTTTAAATTGTTTGTTTGAATTATCATTTACAATTTGTTTTATCGTTCCAAATGGATTTTTAAACATTGAACTTGCAAAGCCTGTTGCCTCTTTTGCATCATTTTTAATATCAACATTTTTAATTGTCTCTTTTACTTGATTAACAGTATCTACTGTCTCCTTTTTCAACTCTTCTGTATTCATATTTTGTTCTTCATTTCTTTTTTCTTCCATATTTTTTCCCCTTTTCTTTTTATTTATATGTTCCTTATAACGATTTATTCTCTTTTTAAAGCTTTTATTTACCTAATGAAATACCCAAACTTTTTGCTGTTTTAATTAAATCATCATCTTTTTCAATTTTACGAATATTACTTTCTTTTGTATTACCAGATGCAGCACCTATTTCTTTGTTATTTCCAACAACTTCTTCTAACGATACATGTCCCATTTTTCCATTACGATAATTCACTAGTACATTAAAGGTTCCTCTCATAGCAAGTCTCATTGCTTTTACCCCATATTTACTAGATAATACACGGTCATATGAAGTTGGTGTTCCACCTCTTTGTACATATCCTAACACTGTATTTCTTGCTGTTAATCCTGTTAACTCTTCTAGGTCATTTGCTACTTTTTCACCAATTCCACCTAAACGAATATTGTCAAGTCCTTTTCCGTCATCTAATTTTTTCTTTACTACGATTTCTCCATCGATTGGTTTTGCCCCTTCTGAAACAACAATAATACTAAAGTCCTTTCCTTGTGCTCTTCTTTCATTTACTTTTTCAGCCACCTTATGAATATCATATGGAATTTCTGGAATTAAACATGCGTCTGCTCCACCTGCAATGGCAGATTCTAAGGCAATCCAACCTGCATATCTTCCCATTACTTCTAATACCATAATTCTATGGTGTGACTCTGCTGTTGTGTGTAAACGGTCTAATGCTTCTGTTGCAACTGATACTGCTGTATTATACCCGAAGGTAATATCTGTACTTGCTACATCATTATCAATTGTTTTTGGAACACCTATTACATTAACTCCTTTTAAAGAAAAATCTCTTGCTGATTTTTGTGTTCCATCTCCACCTAAAGTAAAGATGCAATCAAACCCTGCATCTTTAATATTTTTAACACATTGGTCTGACATGTCTTTATAGACAGTTTGTCCGTTTTCCTCTACTTTTAAATTAAATACATTGGTGCTATTTGAAGTTCCAATAATGGTTCCTCCACGATGAAGAAGTCCAGATGCATTTTTTGTTGAGTCTAATTTTACATAGTTGTTGTTTAATAATCCCTTATACCCTTCAATATAACCATAACATTCAACACCATTTGTTTCTGCTGTTTTTACAATGGCACGAATAACAGCATTTAGCCCTGGGGCATCTCCACCATTTGTTAAAATTGCTACTTTTTTTACCATGATTTCACATCTCCTTTTGATTTCTAACAGTATTATTATACCAATAATCAAAATATTTACAAGTCATTTTTAAAAATTTATAAATTGTCAATTCCGCCTTTAATTTCAAAAAGGTTTTCATACCCCATTTTTCTTAAAAGATTAACTGCTTTTTTACTTCTTGCACCACTTTGACAATAGCAAATAATAATTTGCTCTTTATTAATCGTCATTTTGGAAATTTCATGTTCTAACTCATATGTTGGAATACAAACAGCCCCCTCTAAATGATATTCATTATATTCTTGTTTACTACGTACATCCAATAATATGGCAAGTGAATTTTCTTTTATCATTTTACGTGCTTCTATATAAGTTATTTGCTCTTCACATCGAAAGAAATGATTGGTAAAAATATTTTTCACTTGTTTGGTCATTTGTTTTATTTTCATTATAATCCCTCTTCTTTATTAATTTGTATACATATTTTACGTTATATTATATTCAGTTTGTCTTTGTTTTGTCATATGTTTGTCATTTGTTTTTACTGATTTTCGTCATTTTTTGTTATTTTTCTGCTATTTGTTGCAAAAATCGCATCAAATATTACATAATTATTTCAATTATATGTTTATAGTATTTCAGTTTTGTTTCATTTTTATAAATATTATGTTTCCTGTTTTGTTTACCGTTTTATGTTTTTTTCTTCATTTCATTACATGTGGATAATGTGGATAACTCTGTGAATAACTATTTTTCGCCACTTTTTGGACACACTTTATTCACATTTATTATTCCGAATTATGTTTCTTTTTTTATTTTTGTTTTATTATAGTAATTATGTGTACAATACATCTGTTCCTTTTTGCTATAAAGTAAAAGGAGGTTATGTCTATTATAACCTCCTTTCAGAAACCCTAGTCGTTCTTCGAACGACATCTCCTATAACAAATGGAATCTGCTTCTATCTTTCTTTGTTTATATTTTAAATATAATCATAATTGCAATTAAGATTTGGATTATAATAATAGCTGGAAACCCAAATACAAATTTTGCTTTTTGTGTTTTATGTCTGAAGGTATACATACCTGCAATTGTACCAATTCCCCCTCCAAGTGTTGCCACAAGTAGTAACGTGCTTTCTTTAATTCTCCATTTAGCATGTTGCGCTTTCCTCTTATCTAACCACATCACAAAAAACCCAATTAAATTTATAAGTAGTAAATAAATTATTATATTTTGCCATGTTAATATTGTTTGAATTGTATTACTAAATTCTTGCATACTAATTTCTCTCCTTTTTATATGTTTTTTACCCAAATAAACTCATTTGGTTCGATTGACTCATACCATCTAAACATCCTGCATTTGCAAGCATCTCAATTACCGCTTTTCCTGCTTTGGAACGAATTTTTAAGTCATCGATGGACATGAATTTTCCGTCTTTTCTTGCCTCGATAATGCTATCTGCTGCAACTCCTCCAAGTCCTGGTATACTACTTAGTGGTGGTCTTATTTTTTCGTCTTGGATTAAGAAATTCTTTGAATGAGAATTATAAAGGTCAATTGGCAAAAATTCAAATCCTCTTTCATACATTTCCCACACAATTTCCAAATCGTCAAACATATCCTTATCCTTTTGAGTTGCCACATTTCCCATCATTTCAATCTCTTTCATCTTGTTTTTTACTTTTTCTTTTCCATGACACATTACATCACTATCAAATGCTTTTGCACGAATTGAAAAATAAGCTGCATAATAGGCAAGTGGTTTATGTACTTTAAACCATGCAATACGAAAAGCATTTGTTACATATGCTGCTGCATGGGCTTTTGGGAACATGTATTTAATCTTTTCACAAGATTTGATATACCAATCTGGTACATTATGTTCTTTCATCATTTTGACATATCCTGCCCATTTTTCTGGGTCTTTTAATGCTTTTCCTTTACGCACTGTCTCCATAATTTTAAATGCTGGATTCGGTTCTAATCCTTTTTTCATAAGGTAAATCATAATATCATCACGGCAACATATAGCTTCATTTAAGGTTACAGTTCCTTCCTGAATTAAACTTTGTGCATTTCCAAGCCATACATCGGTACCATGGGATAATCCAGAAATACGAATTAATTCATCAAAGGTTTTTGGTTTTGTATCTAGTAACATACCACGAACAAATTTAGTTCCAAACTCTGGAACACCAAAGCTTCCTACTTCTGAATGAATTTGTTCTGGCGTTACGCCCAATGCATCTGTTGAAGAAAAAATTGACATGGTCTCTTTATCATCTAATGGTATTTTCGTTGGGTCAATTCCAGTAATATCTTGCAACATACGAATAACCGTCGGATCGTCGTGTCCTAGTATATCTAGTTTTAATAAATTTTGGTCAATCGAATGATAATCAAAGTGTGTTGTAACAATATCAGATTTTGGGTCATCTGCTGGGTGTTGTACTGGGCAAAATTCGTAAATTTCTCTTCCTTTTGGTACAACAATAATCCCTCCTGGATGCTGTCCTGTAGTTCTTTTAATTCCGGTACATCCTTTTGAAATACGAAGCACTTCTGCACTATTTACTGGTACTTGTCGTTCTTCATAATACTTTTTAACATAGCCATAAGCTGTTTTATCAGCAACTGTACCAACGGTTCCTGCTTTAAAGGTAGTTCCTTTTCCGAAAATAACTTCTGTATATTTATGAGCTTTTGCTTGGTAATCTCCAGAAAAGTTTAAGTCAATATCTGGTTCTTTATCTCCATTAAATCCCAAGAATGTTTCAAATGGAATATCCATACCATCTTTATCTAGTTTATGTCCACATTTTGGGCATTCTTTATCTGGTAAGTCAAACCCATTTTTATACCCATAGTCGGTAAAATCCGAATACTTACAATTTGGACATCTATAATGTGGTGGTAGTGAATTTACTTCGGTAATTCCTGTCATGTTTGCCACAAAAGAAGAACCTACAGACCCTCTGGAACCTACAATATAACCATCTTCATTCGATTTCCATACTAGTTTTTGTGCAATAATGTACATAACTGAGAACCCATTTTTAATAATGGATTGTAACTCTTTGTCTAAACGTTCTTTTACAAGGTCAGGTAATGGGTCACCATATAGTTCTTTTGCTTTTGTCATAGCAATATCTTCAATTTGTTGTTCACATCCTTCAATATATGGTGGGCATTTTTCTGGTGAAATCGGACTAATATTTTCACATAAATCTGCAATTTTATTGGTATTGGTTACAACAACTTCATATGCTTTATCTAACCCTAAATATTTAAATTCTTCTATCATTTCATTGGTAGTTCTTAAGTATAATGGTGCTTGTTCGTCTGCATCATCATACCCTTGCCCTGCCATTAAAATTCTTCTATAAATTTCATCTTGTGGATCCATAAAATGAACATCACAAGTAGCAACTACTAATTTTCCTAATTTTTCTCCTAAAGCCACAATCTTTTTATTGATATCTTCTAGTGCTTTTTCATCTGGAACCGTTCCATTTCGGACCATAAACATATTGTTCCCATTTGGTTGGATTTCTAAATAATCATAATCTTTTGCAATAGCTTCCACTTCTTCATCAGATTTTCCGGCAACAATAGCACGGTACAATTCTCCTGCCTCACAAGCACTTCCTATAATAAGTCCTTCTGAATATTGCTTATAAATGGATTTTAAAATTCTTGGTTTCTTATAAAAATAGTGCAAATGTGAAAGTGAAATTAGCTTATATAAATTTTTAAGTCCTACATAGTTGGTTGCCAAAATAATAGCATGATAACTAGGTAGTTTTTTAAAATCTGCTTGTCCTTCTTCTAATTTATCAATATCATCTACTATTTTTGCACCCTTTTCTTTTAGCATATCTAACATAACTTTAAATACTTTTACTAGGGTAATAACATCATCTAAGGCACGATGTGCAACATCAACTTGTATCCCTAATTTATCAGCAATAATACCTAGTTTATATTTTTTATAATCTGGAAATAAGTCTTTTGCTAAACGAAGGGTATCAATATATGTATTTTCTAATTTATATCCTAACTTTTCGGCATAATATTTAATAAATCCCACATCAAAATCCGCATTGTGAGCTACAATTACCCTGTCTCCAATAAATTCTAAAAATTTTGGTAAGATTTCTTCAATGGTTGGAGCATCTTTTACCATATCATCTGTAATGTGAGTAACTTCTACTACTTCTTCTGGAATTGGCATTTCTGGATTTACAAAGTGTTCAAATTCTTCTACTACTTCGCCATTTTTGTATATAACTGCTCCTAATTCTGTAATTTTATTGGTACGAAACGATAACCCCGTTGTTTCAATATCTAATACACAATATTCGGTATCAATACTTTGCTTTTTTGGAAACGATACACTTGGTGTTTTATCTGGAACAAGATAAGCTTCTACTCCATAAATTACTTTCATATCTTTGTTATCTCTACCTAGTAGTTTATATGCTTCTGGGAAAGCTTGTACTACTCCATGGTCAGTAATGGCAATCGATTTCCATCCCCATTTCATTGCTCTTTTAATTAGGTCTGCTGCAGATGTCATTCCATCCATTTGGCTCATTTGTGTATGCATATGTAGTTCGACTCTTTTTACTTCAGCATGGTCTTGTCTTTCTTGTTTTTTCTTGCCTGGTGCTTCTACAATAACATTTGCAATCATTCCAATTTCTTTTGCAAATGGGTCAAATTGAGCTGTTCCAGAAAGTCTAACTGCACTCACTTCCTTTAATCTTGCCATTACTTTTGGTGTTTTTTCTTCTTCTACAAAAGCTTTGCAGGTGATTGTACTTGTTCCATCATATACATCAAACATTACTAAAAATTTACCACTCTTTAATTGCCTTGAATCGATGTTTAGTATTTCACCTTCTATGGCAACTTTTCCACTATCAATTGAGATATCATTCACTTTCACAAGTGTATCTTTTATGTTGGCATTTCTTCCTAAAATTAATGGTGTCTTTTCTTCTGGCTCTTCTTGTATTGGTAATGGCTCTTCTTGGGTTGTTATTTCTTCCATTGCCTTTTCTTCCAATACTTCTTCTGCTTCTTCCTCCAGAATAGCTTCACTAATTGCTTTTTCAATTTCGTATTTCTGAGTTAATTCACATTTTTGCTGTATTTTTTGCATTTCTTCTTCTTGTAATTCTTCTACGTAGGTTACCTTATATGATTTTGCATATAAACTTTTCAATGTTTTTTCTAAAGCTTTATCAAATCCTCTTGCTGTCAAAAAATCAGCACCTTTTACTGCTAGTAAAACTTGTATCAAATTGCCTTTTATATCTATTTTACTATTATGTAACAAAAATTCAGTAAACGGATATTTATGGGCTACATATTTTACAATCTGCTTCCATTCTTTACTAATTTCTGGTATAGCAACACTTTCATCGTATTGTACTTCAATTTCTATATTTTCAATGTTAAAACGTTCTTTTAAATATTTTTCAAATGTTAATAAATCATTTGGCATAAGATAGGCATGCGAAAACAAATCAATTTCAAGTTTATTACTTTTTTTAAACAAATTGATTTCTTTAATATTCGCTTGTTTTAAATTAGATTCCGTTTGATAATCGCTAAAAATTTCTCCTACTGTTTTCATATTTTCTGCCATTTATAATGCCTCCCTTAAACTTAAGGACTATTGTATCATATCAAAGAAAAATATGGAACAGCAAATATTTAATTTTTAAAATTTGTTTTGGATTTTATTTAGGTTGTAATTTTAAATTTATGTATTTAATTAGTTGATTGTAATAATTGGATTTTGTTGAGATAATATTAACAATATGCACTACATGATTTTCAATTTTATATAGCTTCTTCAACATATTTATTGTATTCCCTGTCTCTTCTTGCTTTTTCTTCTAGATACTCTTTTAAATTAAATATCTTCTTTAATTTTAATTCTCGTACATTTATGATTTTCCTTCACTCCCTTTCTTAGCAAAAAAAGAGTCGATTTTTATCGACCCTTTTCCTTTTAAAATATTCTTAATATATCATTATAAGTTACAAAAATCGTTAATCCAATTAAAATAGCAAATCCTATCATTTGAATATTGATTTCTGTTTTTTCTTTCATTGGTTTTCTACGAACTGCTTCTATTAGGTAGATAACTACTTTTCCTCCATCTAGTGGTGGGAATGGTAGTAAATTTGTAACACCAAGAGATAACGAAATAAGTGCAAGTAGGTAAATAAAATCTTCTATTCCTTGTGTTTTTGCAACCATAGTAGAAATTCCAATTGGTCCTGTTAATTGATTGGTCGATACTTTTCCTGTAAATAACATTTTTAGATTTTCGATAATGGATGTTGAAAAATCGACCGTGTTCCAGAATCCATAATAGATATTATTTATAAAATTATCTTCTGCTTGTTCAAAATTAATTCCTAATAAATAGGTATATGATACATTTGCTTCTACTTTAATTTCTTTTATTTCTTCTTTTCGTTTAATCGTAAATAAAATCTCATTTGTTTCTGCCTCATTAATGAATGTTACAACTTGATATGGATTTTCTCCTACCTCTTTTCCATTTACTTGTAGAATCACATCTCCTACTTCAATTCCACTTTTTTCTGCTGGACTATTCGGATATAATGCAACAATTTCAGTTGTTAGATTTTCTCCTTCTACCCCCAAATAAATACCAGTATCTTTTCCTTCTACTGTTTTTGGTTGTACATGATATTCTAGCAATTCTCCATTTCTTTTTACCTGTATTACAACTTCTTTTCCCTCTGATGCTTGCATAATATCGGTGACATCTTGTTTTTGATGAATTCTTTTTCCATTAATTCGAATGATTTCATCTCCCGCAAGAATACCCGCTTGTTCTGCAGCATAATTTGGTTCTACCATTTCAATTTTTTGTGATACATTTCCACCCACTGTAGAAACCAAACAAAAATATACCAATAATCCAAATATGATATTTACTATTCCTCCAGCAAGTACAATCGCAATTCTTCTTGGAATACTCGTTTTACTAAAAGAACCTTCAACATCTGAACGTTCTTCTTCACCTTCCATGCTAACAAAACCACCTAGTGGTATTAGTCTTAATGCATATTTTGTTTTTGTATTTTTACTTCTCCATATCGTAGGTCCAAATCCAATAGCAAACTCATTTACCGTTACCTTACAAAGTTTTGCAACTAGAAAATGTCCTCCTTCATGAATAAAGATAAGAAATCCTAATAAAAAGATTACTTTTATAGCTATTACTAAAAAACTTATCAAATCGTTTCCTCCTATAATAATCTTAAAAGCATATATGCAAATGGTGCAATAAAAATCACACTATCTAGTCTATCAAGCATTCCGCCATGCCCTGGAATTAAGTTGCTAAAATCTTTTATTCCTACATGTCTTTTAATGCTAGATGCTGCAAAATCTCCAATCTGTCCAACAACACTTAGTACAATTTCAACTAATAATATTGTTATGTATGAGACATTCATGTGAAATACCATGTTAAAGAAGAATGCCAATCCTACTCCAAAAAGAATAGCACCACATATTCCTCCAATACATCCTTCAATCGTTTTATTTGGACTAATTTTGCTGAATTTGTGTTTACCAAATCCTTTTCCAATTAAATAAGCAAATATATCGGTTCCCCATGCAGCAGCCAATACAAACCATACTAAAAATTTTCCATATTCCATAGCATGAATTAATGGTACAAACATTAAGAATAATGAAATATAGCAAATTCCAAAAAAGGTAATCGCAATATCGTTTATATTGGTTTTCATGTTACTTAAAATAACTTGTAAGAATAATATGGTAATTCCCACTGGCATTAACACACTAACAATCGTAATAGCATGTTGTACTGGAATAACATGAATTAAGGCAATCAATGCAGAGGCAATATATCCCATCCAAATAACGGGATTTGCTTTTCCTTTGAATGCATTAAAATATTCATGTAAACTTAATCCTGCCACAATTGCAAATGTAATATCTACTACATAAGTATTACCTAAAACCAAAATTATAACCACAAGTGGCATACCAACAAGTGCAGAAACCCATCTTTTTATATCCATATGTATCTTACCCTTTCTTTATTTTCCTTTTTTAATTGTTCTATTTTGATATTCCTTTATCGCAAATAGCAAATCTTCTTGTGTAAAATCTGGCCAATTTTTTTCCATAAATAAGAACTCAGAATAAATCGTTTGCCATGGTAAAAATCCACTTGTTCGAATTTGTCCACTTGTTCGAATTACCAAATCTGGATCTGGTTGACCTTTGGTATAAAGGTGATTTGTTATCATCTCTTCTGAAATATCTTCTATTTGTATGTTACCATTTTTTGCTTCTTCTGCAATTTCTTTTACTGCTTTTATGATTTCTGCTCTTCCACCATAATTTAAAGCAACATTAAAAGTAACTCCTGTATTATTTTTTGTTCTTTCAATGGCATTATTAATACTTTTTTGTAGGCCTTTTGATAAAGCAGATTTATCGCCTAACATTTTTACTCGAATATTTTCAGTATCTGCACGTTTTGAAAAATCATCTAAATAAGTTTGTAGCAAAAGCATTAATGCCCCTACTTCCTCTTTGGTACGATTCCAATTTTCAGTAGAAAAAGCATATACAGTAAGATGTTTAATTCCAATTTTATTGGCATATCTTACCATGTTTTCTAATACTTTAGCTCCTTCTTTATGTCCAAGCTTTGGGTCTAACCCTCGTTTTCTTGCCCAAGTACGATTTCCATCCATAATAATAGCAATATGACTTGGTAATCTCTCTTGGTCAATTTCTTGTATTGTCATAATTATCTCCTATACACTCATAATTTCTTTTTCTTTATTTGCTGTAATAGAATCAATTTCTTCTATTTTTTTATCGGTTATTTTTTGAATATCTTCTTCAGCATTTCTTAAATCATCTTCTGTAATAAGAGATTCTTTTTGTTGTTTTTTAAATTCATCAATTCCATCTCTACGAATCGAACGAATCGCAACTTTTGCTTCTTCTGCCATTTTTTTAATATCTTTTACTAATTCTTTTCTTCTTTGTTCATTTAATTCTGGGAAAGATAAACGAATTACTTTTCCATCATTATTTGGATTAATTCCTATATCAGATGCTAAAATTGCTCTTTCAATTTCTTTTAAAATACTTGCATCCCATGGTTGAATGACAATTAGTCTTGCTTCTGGAACAGAGATTCCAGCCACTTGGCTAATTGGTGTTTCCACTCCATAATAATCTACTTTTACTTTATTTAGAATAGCAGGGTTTGCTCTTCCTGCTCTTACTGTCGCTAAATTTTCTGCATATACATTAATTGATTTCTCCATTTTTTCTTCCATAAACTTATAATCCATAATCATTTCTCTCCTTTTTGATGATTTTAGGGACGGGGGTAAAAATCACCTTTTTATGAATGATGATTTTCCCCCCCGTCCCTAAAATCATCATTCACTTTTCATTATTTTACGATTGTTCCAATTTTTTCGCCTTTTACAATCTTAATCATATTTTCTGGTTTATCAATTCCAAATACCATTAATGGAATTTGATTATCTCTACAAAGTGCTGTTGCTGTTGAATCCATTACTTTTAAATCTTTTGTTAAAATATCAGTATAAGAAATTTCATCATATTTAATAGCTGTAGGGTCTACTTTTGGGTCTGCAGAATATACACCATCAATTGTTTTAGCAAGTAAAATAACTTCTGCATTAATTTCTGCTGCACGAAGTGCTGCTCCTGTATCGGTTGAGAAATATGGGTTTCCTGTTCCACAAGCAAATATAACAACTCTTCCTCTTTCTAAATGTTTTACAGCTTTTCTACGAATGTATGGCTCTGCAATTTGTCTCATTTCAATTGCTGTTTGTACTCTTGTTTTTAACTCTCTTGCTTCTAATGCATCTTGAAGTGCTAATGCATTCATCGTTGTTGCAAGCATTCCCATATAGTCTGATGTTGTTCTTTCCATTTGATGTCCATATTTTCCTCTCCAAAAGTTTCCACCACCAACAACAATTGCAACTTCTACTCCCATTTCGGTTAATTTTTTTACTTGGTCACAAATATTTCCTACTGTATCTGCATCAATTCCTGTTTTTCTGTCTCCTGCTAATGCTTCTCCACTTAGTTTTAATAGTACTCTTTTATACTTCATGTCTTCCACTTAAAATACACTCTCCCTAAATTATATTTTTTCGTTTCCTATTCTATCATATATCTTTTAAAAATTGCACTACTTTTTTAACAATTTCTTAATTTTCTTGTAAAATTCTTCCTGATTATATATAATGTTTATATGAAAACTTTAATGATTGATGAAAAATATAATAATAAGAAATTAAATAATGTGTTACAAAGTGAATTTCCAGCACTTTCTATTAATACAATTTATAAGACTTTACGCAAAAAAGATATTAAAGTAAATGGAAAACGTGTTAATGGAGATATAGAACTTCATATCGGGGATATTGTTGATATTTATATTGTAGATTCTTTATTGTATGGTAAAAAAGATTGTAATATTGTATATGAAGATGACTTTATTTTGGTAATAGATAAACCATCTGGTATTGAAGTAACTGGTGAAAATAGTTTAACATCTAATCTTTCTAAGCAACTTAATCAACCAGTTTTCCCTTGCCATCGATTAGACCGTAATACCACTGGACTTGTTTTATTTGCAAAAACTGAAGAAGCATTAGAAATTTTATTAGATAAGTTTAAAAATGCAGAAATTTCAAAGCATTATGCCTGTCATGTTTATGGAATTCCATCTATAAAAAAGCAAACCTTAACAGCATATCTTTTTAAAGACGCAAAAAAATCCCTTGTTTATATTTTAGATAAACAACAAGCTGGGTACAGAAAAATAATTACAGGTTATGAGATAATAAAGGAATTTGAAGATAACTCTTGTATGTTAGATGTTACTTTGCACACGGGTAGAACTCACCAAATTCGAGCTCATTTAGCACACATTGGTTATCCAATTATCGGTGACGGAAAATACGGAAAAAATGACATTAATAAATTATATGGAGTAAAAACTCAAAAACTATGTAGCTATAAAATGAAATTTAACTTTACGAAAGATGCTGGTATATTAAATTATCTAAACCATAAAGAATTTAACATTGATTATCATTTTTAAAAGAACCCTTAAACTATGTTAAGGGTTCTTACTTTTATTTTTCTTGTAAAATTTTCTTAATCTCTTCAAATCTTTTTACTTTTTGTGTTGTTGTTTTTATCATTGGTTCATCAGTTAGCATGATTTCTCTTATGTACTTATATGGTGGCATTGTTTTGTTGATTTGTTTAATATCTTGCCAAATTTTTTCTTTTAATTCTTCTTTTGAAATTTTTCCAAATGTATCTTCTACATATTCCTTATTATATACAATTTTAGCTGCTAAATCCAAGTCGTTATCTTTCGTTGGAATTCCAAATACTATATTTTCTGCTACATATGGAAGTTTTGAAATTAATACTTCTAATTCTTCTGGATAAATATTTTTTCCATTTTTCATAACAATGACATTCTTTTTACGTCCAGTAATAAATAAAAATCCATCTTTATCAATATAACCTAAATCACCTGTATGGAACCATCCATCTACTAATACTTCATTGGTTGCCTCTTCATTTTCAAAATAACCAAGCATCACATTTGGTCCTTTTGCTATAATTTCCCCAATTCCTTGTTCATTTGGTTCAAAAATTTTAATTTCTTCATTCTTTAGTGGAAATCCAACAGAACCAAAGCGAATATTTTCATCATTTTCTGCTGTAATAACAGGGGCGGTTTCTGTTAACCCATACCCTTGAACCGTTTTAATTCCAAAGTTTGTGAAATTTTCTACAACGGCTTTATCAATTGCTGCTGCTCCACTTACTACCATTCTAAGTCCACCCAAGTTGTTAATAATATCTTTAAATAGTTTTCTCCTAATATCAATTCCAAATTTTAATAAGAAGTTACTTACTTTTGTTGCTACTTTAATTAATTTTGTTTTTCCTTGTTTCTCAATCTCTTTTAATATCTTTTTATTCATTGCCTCTAATAATAAAGGCACTGTTACAAAAACGGTAACATGGTATTCTTGTAAATTCTTTTGAATATACTTTAATCCATCACAAAATACATTGCTTACACCATTACTAATAAAGAATAATAGTCCAGTAGAGCCAAACGTATGGTGCAATGGTAAAAACGCTAAATTTCTATCCGTATCATATATTTTTATAATTGAATTTAGAGAATGTATGTTAGACACAATATTTTTTTGTGATAACATAACCGCTTTTGATGCCGATGTTGTTCCAGAAGTAAACAAAATAATATTCATAATTTCTGGATTAATAGTTGCATTTTCAAAACGAGCATCGTTATTTTGTAATAATTCTTCTCCTCTATCTAATAAATCTTGTAAAGACATAACACCATATTGATTTTCTTTATCCATACAAATATAGTGCTCTACATCATTTTTACTGTTCTTTTTTATTTCTTCCATAATATCACTATATTTATCTTCAAAAATAACAGCATTTGCATAACTTCTTTTAATTAAGCTTTCAATTTCCCCTTCTGGCAAAGATTTATCAAGTGGTACTACAATTCCCACTCCGCAAAGTGTAGCAAGATATGCTAAACACCATTCATAACGGTTATTGGAAATAATAGCAATTCTTTTGCCCTCTAACCCTAAATCAATTAATGCTGTCCCTAATTTATTAATATCTTCTTGTAACATTTTATAGGTAATATTCTTATATGTTACTTCTTCCTTTTTTTCTTTTATAATAAACGCAATATTATTAGGATACGTTTTAACCGCATCTTTTATTAGTTCTCTTATGTCTCTATATTCTTTAGCTTGGTACAATACTCTTTTTTGATTCATAATTTTTATCTCCTTTTATGATAATCTGTTATTATCATACACTAGAAAAATAAATTTTACTATTGTACTGTGCGGTCAGTTATAAAACTCTTCCCTCCCTTAAGTTAAAACATCTTGTGGATTTTGTTGATAATACACTAATGCAATTAGTACCATTAAACCAGTAAATTCTTTAGATTATAGAAACCTAGCTGTTGCTAATACGAAGAATTTGACCGTGGAAAGATTAAATTTGGATTTCGAATATTGTTTAATCTTACAATATTTGCAACTGTTGTGTGGTAGCGATTTGCAATATAAGTCAAGTTATCTCCTCTTCCTACCATATAATAAGTTCCCCCTGTTGTGTGTGTATCATTTGGTCTTACATCTCTTCTAATTCGTAATACTTCTCCGTGGATAAATTAAGTTTGGGTTTTGGATATTGTTTAAACTAACAATGCTATCAATCGTTGTTCCATATCTTCTTGCAATTTTCCACAAATTGTCTCCTCTTTTTACTGTATAATTTGTAGTTGTTGTAGATGTAGGTTCACCACTTGGCTCACCAGATGTTGTAATTTGTAATACTTCTCCTACATAAATTAAATTTGGATTTTGGATATTATTTAATCTTACAATTTCTTCTACTGTTGTTCCATATAAAGCTGCAATTTTAGATAAGGTATCTCCTCTTTTTACCGTATAATAAACAATATTTTTAATTTCTTCTGGAGATGGATTAATTGGCGTTGGAACTTCTCCACTATTACTTAAAAAAATTTCTTTCGTAAATCGGTCCAAATCAACATTTCCATTAATACCTGAAATCCTACCTCTATCCCAGTATTGAAATCCAACCCAATTTGACCATTTGCCATTATCACTTGGTGTACTAACTCCATACTGAGCAACCCATAATGGATATTTAGTTGCAAGTTCATAGGAAAAAATAGTCCTTGCATCATAAGTATTTGAATAAATTACCATTTCCTTTCCTGTTAACTCTTGCGTTTTTTCTAGAAACACTCTAGATATGTTATTAATTTCACTATCTGTTAAATTTCCAAATACTTCAAAATCCATGGCAAGTTTGCAATTAGGCTGTGTTCCCGAAATTACTCTACTAAAGAACTCCGCTTCTTTTATTGCTTGTTCCTCACTTCTTGCTCGAACAAAGTGATAAAACCCTATGTTTAATCCATTTTGTTTGGCTCCTTCGTAATTGTTTCGAAATTCTGGATCTTCTAGATGTTCTCCTTCACTTGCTTTTATGTACACAATATCAATTCCTGCATTTTTTACCTCATAATAATTAATTCTTCCCTGATAAGCACTTACATCAATTCCTTGGTAAATGGTATCACTTGCAGGTGATAAAGCAAATACAGGATAATACATAGCAAAAGAAGATAATAAAAATAGCCATAATAAGAATACTACCTTAAAAAACTTCTTTTTCATTACTCCCTCCTCTTAATCAAGGGCACAGTGTTGTCTGTCTTATGGGTATTCCCACAAACAATGCCCCTATGTTTAATTTTTCTTCACAACAAAAATAGAGTAGAAAACTCTACTCTATCTTATGATATAAATTTTATTTTGGTTATCGTTATCTTATAAATAATCCTACCATATAAATGACATATATGATTAAATATGCAATTCCGTTTGATTTTGTCATCTTATTTTTAGCTCCTATAAATGGAAATAGTGCTAGTAATACCGTTCCAACAATTAATACTAGTATTTGATTGTTATAACTTGTAGCATAAGTAATTGGTGTAATGATTGCTGATACTCCTAAAATGAGTAAAATATTAAAAATATTCGAACCTAAAATATTTCCGTATAGCAATATCACTATTTCCTTTAAATGCTGCTGTTACTGATGTTACAAGTTCTGGCAAACTTGTCCCAATTGCAATAATTGTTAAACTAATTACTTTTTCACTAATACCAATTGCTTGTGCAATGGTAACTGCGTGATTTACCGTTAAATCGCCACCAATTTTTAATGCAACTATTCCTAAAATAATCCATAAAATTGATTTTATTATTGAATTATTTTCTTGTATTTGTACTTCAATAATTGTATCTTTTTTCTCAAATTTTTCACCTTTTTTCCCCATATAAATCGTATAACCAATGAACAATACAAATAATAAAATTAATATCATTCCCTCAATTTTAGTAATATTAGTTCCTATATTGCAAATTATAAACAATATAAAAGTAATAGCAAGTGTCATAGGAATCTCAATTAGTCTTGTCTCTCTTTTAAATTCAATCGATTGAATGATAGCAGACAGTCCTAAAATCAATAACAAATTACACAAATTACTTCCAATCACATTTCCAACTGCCATATCTGGATATCCTTCGATTGCTGAAGTAATACTAACAAACAATTCTGGCATAGACGTTCCAATAGATACAATCGTAAGTCCTATAATAATTTCTGGTATATGAAATTTTTTTGCAACAGTTGATGCTCCATCTACTAAAAAATCTGCACCTTTTATTAACAATATAAATCCCAGTACAATCCAGATAATTTCTAGTATCATAATTTTCTCCCCCTAATTTTTATAACGTTACTATCTTACCTCTATTTTCATGACTTGTCAAATCTAGAAAAAAAGTAATTGACTGGCTATAACAGCCTAGTCAATTACTTTAAACTCGTTTTCTTTCAAGGTATATACGACTCCATCTCCTTCATCTTGTTTTTTCCTTCTTTCTGCTTCTTGCATTTGTTCGTTCTTTTTGTACTTCATTTCAATTTTAGCCTCTACAATAACTAAAATAACCTCGTACACACTTCCAAACAAATTAATTGCAAAAATAAAGGCAAGAATTTTGCATTTAAATACAACAGCCATAATCAACCCTGGAATTTTGGTTAGAATCTCCATAGCAATTCTGACCTTGTTATTCCGAATTTTTGAAACTAAAGTTGAAAAGATAAAAAAATACCCCCATAAAGCAATTTTAATGATTGTTGTTTCATTCATTTTCTTTCCTCCTATTTGCTCATTGCTTATTTACGTTTACTTTTTAATTCTACCATATTTTATGCAATTGTGCAACCATTTTATGTATATTAAAAGACATCATCAGTTAATACCAATAATGCCTTTTGATTATATTTTTTATTCTTCCTCAATAAAATTAAATTCATCTTTAAATTTTTCTTTGAACATTTCGAATACTTTATTTAGCACTTCTTCATCATCAACACTAACATAAGATTCTTCTTCTTCAGAATCAGTATCTTCTACTTTTAAGATAACAACTTCTCCTGCTTCGTCTTCATTTTCTGCTTCATCAGCTGGTAATAATACAACGTATTCTTCTCCATCTAATTCTACTAAATCTAAAAATTCAAATTGAACTTCCTCTCCATTTTCATCATTTAAAACAATGATGTTATCTAATTCTTCTTCTGGAATATTATTTTCATCCATCTTTTTTTCTCCTTTCAAATTTATAATAAGTGTATTTCTACAACATTGATAACATTTTAAATTTTAGTATTGACATCTTTTCTTAGGATATACCATTTAAAAAGATTTATCCTCTTCGTTTTTCTTTTTGTTTAAATACATTTCAAGTATGTAAACTGCAGAAATGGTATCTACAATATTTCGTTTCTTGTGCTTATCAATATCTAAAAAATTCATGGTTTTATGCGCAGCAACTGTGGTTAATCTCTCATCAATTCCAATTACTTTTATTCCATTAAATTTACAATTTAATTTATGAATAAACTTTTGGGTAACTTCTACTCTTTCAGAACTACTTCCATCCATATGATATGGCATTCCAATTGTAATTGTATCAATTTCATATTGCTTTATAATCTCTTCTAATCGTTTCAATACAATTTTATCATTTCCATTATGGTGAATCGTTTCTAATCCTTGTGCCGTAATTCCGAAGAGCATCTGACACTGCAATTCCTACTCTTGCATCTCCATAATCAATTCCTAATACTCGCATATTATTCGTCTAATCCTATATAATTTTTTACCATTTTCTCTAATAATTCATCTCTTTCTAATAAACGAATCAAATTTCTTGCATCTTTATGAGATGTAATATAAGTTGGGTCACCTGATAAAATATATCCAACGATTTGATTAATTGGATTATATCCTTTCTCTAATAATGCTTGGTATACTGTCTTTAAAATCTCTCTTGCTCTTACATTTTTATCTTTTTCTACTGTAAAACTCATAGTTTTATCCATATCCATAATTCTTACCTCCTATATATTATTAATATCGCTTTCATTTTTATCTGCATGGTCTAAGTATTCTTCTAGTTTTTTTGTTACATTTTCAATTGCAGTTCCTTTGTAATAAGTTGTTAAAACAAAGTTTAATTTTGCACCAACATATTTTGGTTCTTCTTGTTTCTGATCACCATTTGAAACAACTTCTTCAATTTCAATATCTTCAATATTATTTTTTAAATCTTGAACAAATTCTACAACACTTTGTAAATCAATTCCTGAAAAAACAATTGCAAATTTAGGTCCCATATATCTTACAAAAATATACTCTGATGAAATACTTTCTCTTATATAAGAGCTAACTTCTGTAATAATAGCATTTCCTGTTTCCCTACTATACTTTTTATTAATCTCTTCTAAGTTGATAATTTTGAACATACAAACAGTAGAAGTATCATATTTATCAATTGTTTTCTTTCCTTGTCCATAGATATATTCCGCCGAATTTAATTCCGAAAATTGATCTTTTCTTGCAATATTTTCAACTGTATTTTGGTATGATACTGTTTTATAAACAGAAATAATATTCTCTTTTACTACTTCTAAAATTGTTGTATCAATTTTATCAAATGCATGAGGCTCTCCACTTTCAATAATCCAATACCCTATATAAATATTATCGATATATAGTGGAAAAAACATTGCTGACTTTGCTCTACCAAATTCCATTGTTTGATATGGCAATCTTTCCCCTTCATGGTTTACTGTAACATATTTAGGAGTAGCTGTTTGGATACTATCTTTAAAAATATCTTGATTATGAAGATTTCTTAGAGCTTCCCAATGTTGTTCTCGCACATTAGATGCTTTAATTACATATTCTGCACCATCAAACATAACAATAGTTGAATATTTAATACTATACTTTTCCACAACAATTTCATTAATTTTTTCAATTTTTTCTGTTACACTAGAATACCCACCAATAGTATTCATAAAGTCTTGTAATACATTTAGACCTGTAATCTTTTGATTAATATTATCAAAGTTACGAACACGTTTATAAATTGCAACATTATATATCATTAGTGCTAAGATAATTACTACAAGTAGTATTAGTAAATATGCCACTTTTCTTTCACCTCATTATAGTTTTTTCTAATAATTCTTTTTCATTTGTTGTAATGTAGTATTCATTTTTGATGAGAATGTTGGTTTGCTACCATAATTTCCCATTGGCTTATATTTGTTATTTAATAAAGGATATACCATATTTCCTAATTCCCTTAATGCCATCATAAAGTTTTTATCATATCCATTTATTGATATTTTACAATTTACTAATCCTTCCAAGTATTTTGCATATACGTCCTCATTAAATGGAATGTTCGTATATTTAATTGTATCTTTATTAAACAATTCTGTCATAAAAGACATTGATGGGTCATTATAAAATGCCATTCCTCCAACAATTACTTTTGAATTTAGCCCTCTAATTCTTGTTATTTTATTTACAACAATTTTTAGCTTTTCTTGTGCCAAAATATTCTTTGCTTTTAAATCTCTTAAAAAAGCGGTCAAAGGTTGAATTGTTAAAATATCCATACTTTGTACTAAATAAATTTCTTGTGCTTGGTCGAAATACGTAAATGGTGTATCAAAGTCTGAATCAATTAGTATTAAAGAATAATTTTTAACAAGTGTTGATAAAATTGCCTCTTCATTTCCTATCATTTCTTGTTCTGATGGAAGTGAAGTATATACCGTTAAATAATTATTTACTTTAATTCCTGCAGGTACACCGTTTGCAAGATTCTCCATACAATTAAACGCTACTTTTCTTAATTCTTCTTCATTCTTTGTATAAATAAAATAAGAATTCTTATTTTTCGTCATATCTAATATTGCTGTATTAATTCCCATAGATGAAAATAATTCTGCCAAATTGTTTACCAAGAAGGAGGTTCCATTTTTACTGGTTCCAACAAAAGAAACAATTTTCTTATCTTGTGTTAATAAATTACTAATATTAATATTTTGCACATTTTGTTTTGCAATATCATGTTGATATGAATTCGTTTGTGCTGTATCATTCACTGGTTGGTAATTATGATTAACAATTGGCTCTACTATCTTTTCTTCTGATTGTATTGATTGATAATCTGCTTTTTTATCTTCTAATACAACAGCAGTTTCTTCTATGTCATCAACCCCTGGTAAAACACTAGGTACTTGGTCTATTTCTTCTACTTCTTCATCTAATCCAAACAAATTAACTTCTTCTTTTGGGATATTTTCTTCTGGTTCTATATTCTTTTTAGGTCTACCTCTGCCTCGTTTTGGCATTTGTACTTTAGCTTGTTGTTTTTCTTGTTCTTCTTCTGAAAGAACTTTTTTAGGTCTACCTCTACCTCGTTTTACAGGTTCTACTACTGGTTTTGTTTCTTCTATTTCTGTTTCATCTAGTTCAAATATATTAACTGGCTCTATTTCCTCTTTTTGTTTTAGTGGTTGTACCTCTTGAAATTCTTCTGTCTTATTCTCAGTGCGTTCAATTGGTTTAGTACTTAGTTTTTTTACATTATTAGTATCAACCGCTGATGGCACAATAACAGGTTTTGTTATTTTTTGCTTGTTTAATTGATTTTCAATAAAATCAATTTTTAATGCATCTTCTTTCTTTTCTGGTGTCTTTTGCATTGTTGTTCTTGGTAATTGACCTGAAAACGCCATAATTTGTTGATACTTTTTAGAGTCTCTCTCTAATACCGCTTTTACATTTAGTGGTAAGAATTTAACAATTACCTTTAATTGTGCATCTGTATATTGAGAAGAAATATTATTGAAACTGTCTACATATGCTTCTTCATTTTTTCCTAGTTTACGATAGTGCGCACGAATATTTTGTATTTCAACTTCACTAACCGTATCTTCAGATTCAGATTGATAATTAACATCTTCAGATTCGATTTTATAATAAATTTTAGCTTCTTTCTTGGTACGTGGTTTGCGAATTAATTTACACACTTCTTCTATGCTTCTATCTTGTCCTAATAATGCACTATAGACTCCAATTCCAAATAATCTTACTAATAATTGTTCCGATTTTGCACGTCTATCAGAGCAGATTAGAATAATTGGTGTATCTTCTCCCTTATTATCTGTTGCCTCATCACTAATACTATCTAATTTATCAAATATAAAGCGATCAATCGCTTCATAATCATTGTTTGCAAATGGTTCCAAATCTTCACTTATAACAATTCTATCATAAGTTTTATCTCTTTGTATCTCTTTTTGAATTGCATTAAAGTAATAAACATTTTTATAAGAAATAATTTCCTTATAATCTTTTTGATATTTTTTTACAATCGAGTCTGATATATTTTCATTACTAACTGCAAATAATACTTTCATTCGTGATTCCCCCAAATTAATTAATTTCTAAATCCTTTTACTACAATAGCAAATACCAATGGTAACACTTGGCAAATTACAAATACTGTAACAAAACCAACGATTAAGAATAGACCTCTATCATGAACATCTAATTTACGAATACCAATTACATATTGCCATATAGCTCCTACTGCTATTCCCACAAAGCAAAGTGGTATACTGTAAATACGAACTTTATTTAACAAATACGCTGTAAACCCGTAAGTTTCTGAGCCATATGTCTCTGTATAATCTTTTAACTCATTTAATTGTTTGTCTTTAATTTGAATAATTTGTCCTGCTGTTGAATCTCCTATTAAGTTGTTACTACTAGCATTAACAGCCCCTACTGAAAACACACTTAGCATGATAAATAAAGCAATTACTATTTTTTTCATCTTCGTTTATTGCCCCTTTCTAATATTCTATCGATTTTTAGGTTCTTTTTTACTTCTAATATCATACAATACTATTCATAAAATAGCAAGAATTTATTGGAAAGTTTTTTATTTTTCGTAATAAATAAAAAAGGAAAAGATACCTTTATGGTATCCTCTCCTTCTCACTTTCTCCCTTGCCTTAGAAAAAGCGTAAAAAAACTATTTAATTGTATTTTCCAGAAAAGCTCCAATAATCGGCCTGTAGTTCTCTACTTCACTCATAGCCACCCTCAATTGGTGATTGCGTTTGCTGCCTTCTGCCATGTTTTTTTCGTAAATCCAAACATTAATCTGGTCGTTATGATATTTATAGCCGACCATAAATGTAACTTCTGTTTTTTCAAAGTTAGTTGGTTTAAACAAAAGCATTGGATCTTCCATAGGTTCAGAAAAAACTTCCAATTTAATGCTCTTTAAGTTCTCCTTCCGTTTTTTTTGGTTAAACTCGATTTCTGTTACTAATGTATCCGCAATTAGTCTGGATACTTGTGTAATCCACTGTTCTTTACTCATTCTGTCTTTCATTATTAACCTCCATTGGCAAGATAATATTTGTTTTACTCTTTCAGTATATCACATTTACATAAAATTGTAAAGTAAGAAGGAAGTGAACCTGTGTTTACTTTTATGTAAATATATGTTATAATGAGATTGATAAATTTTTATATTACCTCTTATAAGTATCATACCGCAGTTTTTTTCCTTTTGTTGATTGCTGGGCCGAATGTACATAAGAGATACAAAAGAAGACTGATTTCTCAGCCTTTTTTTGTTTTCTGTATTATTTTACTCTTTTATTATTTAAATATTGTTTTATATTAATTATTCTTCTATTTGATAAATCCAACCACTTTTCCAAGCTTTTGTTTTTCTCCAATCTTGTTCAACAGCTTGTTCCCAAGTTATATTTTTTATTTTAAAATTATAACAAAATTCAATCATTTTAACAATCGTTTATATACAAAAACCAACTTACAAACATTATAAGTTCATAAGTTGTTATCCTTTGGTGCCGTTGGCGTAGTTATCTACAACTTTTTCGGCTCTCATAACGATTGATACAACTATCAATCAATTTACTAAAAGTATATCATATTTTTCATAAATTTATTTTTACATTTTTTTGATTCTTTTTCAACTTATCTATTCTATAACTGTAATTAATCAATTTATATTGTTAAACAAATACATTTCAACCTTATTCTGTTGTGTTGTTTCCATTTTCATAAGTTTAGCCATTACAAACATTAGCCTTTTTCTCCTTTGAACTTTCTTCGTAGCACAGGACTTTGGCTTTGCCGTAAGTCCTAATCCAGTAAGAATAAGTTAAGTACACTTTAAAAAAAATTGTATTTATAGACAGCTTTAGTAGATATAAAATTATAGTTCTAAAAGTAGTGAGATTAAATTTTAGGAGAATTTAGTTATGTTAAAGATAACTTATTAGCTTTTCAATTTTTACAAAATTTTTTCAAAAAATGCTATACTTTTTGAAGTTTTTAGTATATAATTAAATAAATTAAGGAATACTATATATTATAGATAGATATTCTACTAGGTCTGAAATAGTTTACTAGACTAGGACCTGACCCGAGCTAATTCAAAGAATTAGCAAAAGCCATTCAACCGAATGGCTTTTAATTAATTTAAAAAGAAACCCCCAGCTATGCTGGGGGTACAAGAAACTTATAGTTATGAACAGAGTAACAAAAATTCCCACTCAAACATGATATAATATTTAAAGTTGAACGGCTAAAAATATTAAATATGAGAGGAGTGGGACGTATGAAAAGTCCATACACAGAAAGTTTAGCACATACTACATGGGAATGCAAGTACCATATAGTGTTTGCACCAAAATTCAGAAGAAAAGAAATATACGGAAAATTAAAACAAGAAATAGGTGCAATATTGAGAGAGTTGTGCAGAAGAAAAGGAGTAGAAATAATAGAAGCGGAGGCTTGCCCAGACCATATCCACATGTATGTAAGTATCCCAGCAAAGATAAGTGTTTCAAGTTTTATGGGATATTTAAAGGGCAAGAGTACGCTGATAATATTTGAGCGACATGGAAATTTAAAGTACAAATATGGAAATAGAGTATTTTGGTGTCGAGGCTATTATGTAAGTACAGTAGGAAACAATAAAAAAGCAGTAGAAATGTATGTAAAGAATCAATTACAAGAAGATATGACAACAGATCAAATAACAATAAAAGAATATATAGACCCTTTTAAAGGGTAGTGCGTAATCAAACGCAAAAGCCGTTTAACTGGCGACGCTTCAGCGTCAGCTTGTATCAAGGCCTTATAGGCCGATATGAAAATCCCCCAGTTATACTGGGGGATAATTATTTCCTATAACTCTATTTTTTCTAAATCTTTTTGTATCATATTACTTTTATTTTCATATTTCCTAAAATTTACCTTTGTGCAAATTAATTCATATGTAGTTGAATACATTTGTCCTATAATTGTACAAAATGGTGTTGGTGCAAATGATATACTTGTTCTTATTATATAAGCAATTATCATATTTAATGTCATCTTAAATGCTGAATCCTCTAATTGTAAAAAACAAATCTTTATTTCTATAAATGGTCCTAACATAAAATCTAATATATGTAAGGAAATAAATATACTTGCTATTTTTAAGTCAGGCTTATAAAATGGATATGCAACCAAAGACATTAATATAACTGATAAAATCAGCAAAGAATATAATTTTAATGCATTTCTAAAATGTTCATTATAATCAAATTTTTTCTTTGCAATATCTACTTTTGCTACTGTTTTTACTGCATCTGTAATATCCCATTGCATATCTGTTACTAATGTTGCAAACGTAATAGCTATCATATATTTTTCTCCATATTCAAAAGCATTACTAAATCCAAACAAGTACATTATAAAAAACATAAGACTTACACTAAATGATACTGAATTGTATTTAAAACAATTTTTAATATTAAGTTTAAAATCAACTTTTTCTATATTCTTTATATACAAAACAATATCCATAATAAATATTATAGCTCCAGTTATTAATGATGTAATTAATTGGTTTCTTGTAATAATTGCAGTACTTATTAAAGCTATAAAATTAATACCATTAAATATTATAGAAATTTTATTTGCTTTTTTATTTTCTTCTTTGTAATATAATTTTGTTATTATAAGTTGCAATATGGTATGACAAAAAATCTGAAATATAGAATATACACAAAATGTTTTATATATGGTATTATCCATATTCATAAAATCTATATACTTATTACTATTAAAAATTATAAAACTGAATATTAATATGCTTAAAATAGTTCCATAAAAAATGCCATTGTCAGCAGCATGCTTATTTTCATCTTTATAAACGCAAATATTAGCACCTACTCCAAATATTGCTATAATCATTCCCATTAAGCATTGTAAAGGATATGTTAAAGAAAATACATTAATCAAATGACTATCTAATATAATTCCTAGCAAAAACCATGATACTATTGGAACTATTGATGTTATTAATATGTCAAAACTTACTCTAAATAATCTTTTCATTTTTATTCCCATTCTTTTAATATTATATTCTTTTATTTTTCAGCAGATTTATAATATGTCTAAAATCTTTACCATTGAAAAAATATTTTTCAGCCTTTGTAAAAGAAATATTATTTTTTCTCTTATAATCTAATTTATCTATAACTGTTAACATATCTGAAACTTGAAATAATCGTTTCTTAGTATGGTCAAACTCTATTCTTCTTTCAACTTTTGGATTAGTAGCAAATAATGTATCAAGTATTGTTGCCACTCTCTCTTGCTAATGCCATGTTAAGTTGCATTTTCTTATTTATATACTTTTTATCTATTATTACAGTTCTTATTTTAACTTTCACTCTATTTGAAAAATAGAATATAGCCCAAAATATGCTTTTTCTTTTTTCTAAATCAAAATGTGAATAATCCCCTCTTTTAGCTACTAAATATGCTAAATGTATCATTCCATTATAATTATTTTCTGTTTAGATATTTTAGTTCATTTTCTATTGAATTAGAGCTTTCGTGTAATGTAAATGAAACAGCATATAAATCTGAACTTCCTTTTACAAATCCAAAATCTCCACTTTCATCTATAAATATATTTAACCTTTTTATTATAATCACCTGGTTTTCTTGTTAATATTATCTTTTATAACTTTTTCTTTATCATATGGACATATTTATACCATAAAAGGACTATTTTCTCAACATTTCTGCCAAATAAAATTTAACTTTTTTCAAAAATTGTGCTATATATTCTTTTGCTTTGGCGAAGCCAAACATAAATTTATCTATCGTTAGATTAGATAATTTATGAGCCCTCCGCTAGTAGCCCACGGCACCTTTCCAAAACGAAGTTTTGAAAGTGTCATAATGGGTTACATACTTTCAAAGAAAGTTATGTAACATTTTCCTACATAAAGGCAATATATTGAACAAGAACAAAATAAATTATTCAGTAACTAGAGTAGAAACTTATACTAAAATAATTGTTACTAAAGCTAAAAGATTTAGACGAAAAGAATTAGCGTACTTAACTAAATCATTCTCCCCTATATGTTATGACCAACGACACATAACATAGGGTCTCTACGAGGCAATTCATACCTGCTGAAAAGAGATGATATTTTTGAGCAAAAAAAATCAACCAGATTTTATTTTTCTGATTGATTTTTGTATCTATCTACTCAATTTAGTTCGAACAGATATGTCGTTGGTGCCTTAGCAAAGGACGTATGCGAAAAATACCTTGCACAAAAGCACTCTATTATCCGTTTCAAAATTAGTTATAGCAATAGTTTCAAAGATATGTGTACCCATATTGGTGTTTTTTTGTCTATTACTATGTTTTTAATTTAACATAATTTTTTATATTTATCAATAGAAACTATTAAAATATTTCATATTTATATAATATTTCTAGTAATTTTGTTTCATTTTCTATAATTGATTTTTTAATATCTTCTACTGTTCCTGTTTCATAAACGAGTTTGCTAAATTCATCTTGAAAATTCGAAAAACTAGTTCTTATAGCTTGTTCTGTTTTAGGAGATATTACTTTTAGAATTTCAGTAACATTATTCTTACAACTTATATGTAACTTAGTATATTCTGCATATTTATCGCTATCAACAGTATTTCCTGACTTTAAATTATTGTCTACTAAAACAAATAAATCATTTTTAAATTCTTTTATATATTTTATACTATCAGGTAATATAAATGTTTGATACCAATATAAAGAATATTCTTTCTCTTTTTGACTTTTATTTAATTGTCTTTCTTCTTCTCTATATTTTTGATCATTTTTAAATATATATATAACAAATATAAAATTTAATACAGCAATTAAAACTTCTAACATATTTGATATTATATCAAGTTCTGTACGATTTATTATCCACAGAACAACTTGTCCTATTACTATACTTAGAATACAGGCAATTATTGGTGGTAAAATTTTATTGTTTTTATTCATATCTACCCTCCAAACACATCTACATTATTTAATGCTTCATCTATACCATCTTTAATGTTCATTCTTATTGATTCATTTTTAGTATTAAATTGATACTTTTCTTCAAACTTTTCTTTACCTAATTTTTTTACACTTTCTCCAAACATACCTAAAAAATAAGAAGAATTAAATGAAAAAACATCGTTAGGAATTATTATTTCTATTTTTTCATTTTCATTTTCTATTTTCTCCAAATTAATTTTTTTCCTAATATCTTCACCATTAGTTCTTCCTGCAAGCACTTTTTTGCTTTCAATATAATCTTTCAAATCTATTTTATAAATCTCCATTTTAATCTCCTTTTTTCAACATTTCAGTTATATATTGTCTGTCTAAATAAAATTCCATTGATATTACAGTTCCTATAAATTTATTTTTTATAGCATATACATAATTTGAGTCTGGTTTATGGTTTAAACTATTTTTATCATTAAATGCAATAATTGGCACTTTTCTTCCATCTTTATATTCTATCTCTTTTAAAGTATATGTTCCATCAAATAAAATATGACATCCCCCTGATGTTATAGACATTATAGGTTTTTCTTCATTTATTTCAGCTCCTATTGCCATAAAACTCTCAATCAAATCAATTGTCCCTTTTCCTTTTGTATCTTGTTTATCTATTCTTTGTTTACTTACATTCTTTTGTAAAGCATATAATGTCCATAATACTTCTTCATTAAAATTTATACCAAAAAAGCTATGATGTTTTTTTGTATGTCGCTCTAACTGTTTTTTTGTATATTTAGTAGTATCTTCTGCTTTTAACCCCTCATATATACTATTACCAAAATTCATTAATACTAATCTACATTTACCATAATTTTTATCTTCTTCTGGTCTATCAAAATAACCTAGTGCATGCCAAGAACCTAAATTTCCACTATACTTTATTGCATTATCAAATACCTCTCCAAACATTTTTCCAAACTTATTTTTTCCATCATCTGATAATGCATACCCTTGTGTGTGTAAACAGTTATTATAATATTCTACTAGTTTTTCGCACATATCAGATAATTCTAAATTAGATAAAGTTTCTAATGTTTCTGTATCTTTTGTAGATATATTTCTAATTCCTAAATGTTTTGGTAATCCTGTTATATTAAACATCTTTCTTGCTAATCTATCTTGAGGTGCTGTTCCACTTAATCCTATTTTTCTTGTTTTTGATAATTCAACAACAATTAAATCTGTAATTAGTGATGCACATAAACCTAATTCTTTGCAATTATCATAATTAAAATAAATTTTTTTAATTTTCTTATTATTTCCACAATAAAAAATCTTTTTTAAAGTTAAAATTGTTTCTTCTGGATTTTTTATAAAACTAAAAACTTGTGGTATATCTATTATAACTCTATCCTCTTTACTTTTTCTTCTAACTTTTTTAATAAATTTTTCTTTTTTTAACAGTTCTACTATTTTATTATTTCTTTTAGATTGAACTATTTTCGGTAAAAAGTTAATTGCTTTACTTTTACACTTTTTCTTTTTATTATATCTATGCCTTTGCCTCATTACTTTTTCTAATTTATGCTTTAAATAATTCTTCCTTCGTAATTTCTTTTTAGTTTTTCTATTTATCATCCTTTTACCCTTTATTTATTATATTAATCTTATATTGAATATACTGTTACATATTTTATCACAAATTATTAATATTACAAATACTAATAATTCGTAAAATTATAATCAATTTTATCACGCTAATAAAACTCTATTCAATTTTCTTTTTTCTTCAAGCTTTTCTTATTTTCTTTTTCTAATTGTTTTAAACTCTTTTTTGGTGTAGGCAATTCTTCTGGCATAGTTCCGTCCTGCTTGTTTAATTGCTTTTCTAACTATTTTTCCAATTTTATTATGAGTATCACAAGCTTTCTTTTCGGTATCAACTTTATCTCTTTTTAATCTTGATTCTGTTTGTGTAATGCGAAATAAATTAGCTGCCAGCTCTTCACTTCCCATATTGTCTAAAATATCTTCTCTATATCTTAATCCTTTTCTTTTAGCAATGTCATCAGCTGTTTCTCCATTATATAATCCTTTATATCCTGCATTATGAAATTTATCAAAATTCTTAACTCCTGCATTTTTAGCAGTTTGATTAAGTGAGTAATTTCCTTTTTTAGTCAAATTTCTTTGATAAAATCTCTTTTCATCTTCTGTTAATGAACTATATTCTTTTTCGCTAATTTCTTGTTTTCTAGTTTGAATTGCAAAATATGTTTGTGCAAGAGCAATAACTTTTTTTCTTGTATCTCCATTTTGTGCTATTAAGTAACAAGCATAACGTGTTAATTTATAATCTTTTTGTTTTCTTTCTGCTCCTGAACCTATTTGCACCATTTTGTCGACGTCGACAAAATGGTCAAAAACACTAATATCACTATTTTTACAAGATTCTTTTGCTTTGTTTATTACATTTTCAAATTTTCGCCATTCTTTATAATTTAAAACTGATTGTAATTCTCTAGCATACCAAAATTCAATTTCATTTTCATCAATATGTTTTATATCTTCAAAAGTTTTATTATAATTTTCTTTATTATCTAGTTCTTTCATCTATCAACATCTCCTTTCTCTGTTCTAATATTTTCTATTTCATAATGTTATAATGAACTTGTACTATATCTTCTTGTTCTTTTACAATTTTTTCAAGTTTTAATTTATTTTCAAAATAATTACCTTTGAATAGTGGTATTCCCTTATTTAATACACGGATTATAATTTAAAATAATATTATCTACTATTCCTTTTTCCATAAAAGCATTATTTATAGTTGCACCACCAGAAATAAACAATTTTTCATATTTTAAACTTTCACATACTTTTAAACAATTCTCTATTGAATTGCAATATGTAACATTTGAAAATTCATTTTGTTTACTACTTGTTTCACTTAAAATAATTATATTTATGTTTTTTAAGTCATTTATATAGTCCTCTCCCCATGACAATATGTTTTCCCAAGTTTTTCTGCCCCATATTAGTACATCATATTCTTTTAAAAATTCTAACATTATCTCCCAACCTCTATAAGATAAGAAATCTTCATTTCCATCTTCAGTAGCAATTAGTCCATTGATAGAACACGCCATTTCAACTGTTATTTTTCTCATAAATCTCTCCTATATTTCATACTTTTTTAATTGTTCTATATATATTTCAATACTATTATCATTTATATCTTCTGGTTTTATATTACAATACTCCATTATTTGTTTTTCTATTCCTAAAGAACATTCTATTAAATGGTTTGCTTTTTCTTCATTAGACCATACAGATAATGGCTTGTCTTTATATCTAACTTTTGCATCTTCTAATCTTTCCTTTATTCCTACCACTCCATCTGGTGCTACTCTTTGGTCGCAATAAGCACATATCTTTCTTTCATAAGAATTTGATTTTAAAGTTTCTTCATTTTTTCTTGACCTTTTTCCATCTAATATAATAATCTCTTTTTCAGTTAAGCCCTCTTGTTTTCCAATTTCTAAATTAATTTGGTGGTCATTAGTTCCATATTTATCAAAATATTTTTTTCTTACTTTTATAAATTCTTCATCTTTTGAAAAACCTTCTGGTATTTTTACCATATTCCCCATGTCATGCAATAGACTTACTCTAATAATTGATTCTTTATCTATTTTTTGCCCATTCCAGTTATCTATTATTAAATTACTACATGCAGCAACTCTTAACATGTGCATTTGTAGGTTTTCTGGTAAATGATATTTATTATAAATATCTATAATATTCATTTTTCTATGATTTCCTTTCATTATTTTACTAATTTATGTTGTTCTATTGACCACGCAGGAGAACAAGACATAGATATTTTACAATATTTAGTATCATAATAATACTTTTCATTTGGTTCTATTAAAATAGAATCTCCTTCTGAAAATTCAATCTTTTCATTTTCAAAATTTAGCGTTCCACTTCCTTCAATAACATATATTAGTTCTTTACTTATAAGATTTACCCCATATCCTTCATCAGGATATCTTCCACTAATTGTTGCTATACCTAAATCTATATCTTTATCCTTAAATGAATATTCTAAAGTTTTACACTTCTCACTATTTTTGCCTTTTAAAGCATCATTATATTTTATTACTTTCATTTTTATCGTCTCCTTTTTATTTTAAATAATCACTAACAACAATATTCTTATCATTTGCATTTATTGTTACTTCTGCACCAATAGGAATAATACTATTTCCGTGTATGTGTCCAAAATCATTAGTTTTTACCACTGGAACATTTGAGTTTATTTTTCTTAGTTCATCTACAATACTATATTTATTTTCCTCTATATTTTGTAATTGATATATATAACCAAAAACTATTGCTTTGTTAAAAGCATTCATTTGATTATATTGTTCTAACATTGAGTTCCATTGTATAATATCTGAATGAAACCCCTCTAAAAATAGTACTGCATTTTCTAAATCTGGCATATATGGTGTTCCTACTAATTTCAATAAGCATCTTACATTAGTTCCATATATTTTGCCAATGATTTCTTCACTTTTAAAATCAATAAATTGTCTTTCTTCATAAGGAATAATTGTTTTATTACCATTAAATAGTTTATCAATAATTTCATTTTTATCATAGTCTGTAACTTCATCTTTTCCAAACCAGACATAATCTTGACAGTGAAAAGTTATAAGTTCAGTCATTTTATTTATTGCACAAAGTAATACTGTAATATCGCTCATACCTAAAAAGATTTTAGGATTGCTTTTTATATTTTTAAAATCTATGTATGGTAATATTCCATTTACCATATCTCCACCTTTTACAGTAAATATTGCCTTGATTTCTTTATCACTGAACATATCATTTAAGTCTTTTGCTCTTTCCTCTGGTGTTCCTGCACAATAATTATCTTCTGAAAATAAACATTTTCCATATTTTACTTTTAACCCTAAACTTTCAAAATATTTAGTTGCATTTTCTAAAGGTTTTATATCTTTACTTTTTAATGCTTTATCTGGTGCAATGACTCCTATTGTATCTCCAATTTTTAATTTATTTGCTAACATTCTATCCTCCTAATAATTTTCTCTAATAAATTCAAATAATTTTTTATATTCTTCTTCATGTATAAGCAATCCTTCTACTCTTTTTTCAACCATCTTTTCTAATTCCTCATAATATACATACTTTACTTCTGATACTTCATTATCTTCAAAAATATAATCTTCAATCTTTTTGTTACATTTCAATAGATACACATAACCAAATTCCATATTTTTAGGATTTTTTGTGCTTTTAATTGTTGCAATATATTGTAAATCTTTTTCTTCTACTTCAACTCCTAATTCTTCCTTTAATTCTCTAATTGCTCCATCTATTACACTTTCTCCTGCTCTAATGTGTCCTGCACCAGAAATATCCCAACAATTAGGATGAGATTTCTTTGTTGCACTTCTCTTTTGCAATAATAGTTCTTTTTTATCATTCATAATCCAAATATGTGCTGTTCTATGAAAATTACCATCTTCGTGTGCTTGTGCTTTTTCTTTTATTTCTCCTGTTGGATTATTATTCTCATCAAATATATCTATATATTCCATAATTACTTCCTAACCTTTAAATCTTTTTATATATTTATATCACAATTTACAATATTTTCATAGCTTTTTATTGATATTTCCATATAAATAGTTAAAGGCTGTTATCTTTATTATAACAACCTTTATTTTTCTATCTTGCGTTTCTATCTTTTCTCTTTGTTTTAGTAATATCTTCTTGTCCATTTTTCATTTGCATTTCAATTTTTATTACTTCTTTAATCTTTGGTGTATCTTCTAATATATAATTTGCTGTTTTTAGATTTTTTCTATACTTATTTAGAATTGTAGTGCATTCATTTCGCTTTTCTTTGTATTCTTCTATTAATTTATCATCTGTGCAATTTCTTAACTTATTTCTGTATTTTTGCCTTAAATTAGTAACATCTTCAATATCTTTTTCAGTTCGTGAAATATAATTTTTTACATCTTCTGTTGTTTTTAATTTTTCGCTTATAATAAGTCTAATCTCGTTAGAATATCGTTCCATTTTTCTTACTTCTTGCTTCATTTCTGGAGATAGTGGCTGATAGTTTTCTCGTTTTGGTAGTAATCCTAATAAGTGAAATAGCAGTAGAAATAGCACATCAATTCCACTAATTTTGCTAATATCTTTGAATTTACCTTTATATTTATAAACTTTATATTTTTGTTTTTTCTTTTTAGGGTGTATAAATTCTATATATCTATTTTGATAATAATAAGGGTTGTGTTCAACTTTGTTAGCAATGTTCTTTGGCAAATATTGTTGTCCTAAATGATACATTCTTACTGCTTTTTTATCGTTTATTGAACGAATTGTAGGATATTTCTTATTATAATCATCATTTATAATATAGCCTTTTTTTAGCATTATCTTTTTAAACTGTCCATAGTTTATACACATCTCTATTGCTTCATCAATAGCTTGTCTTATTACATTATACTTTGTTGGCTCTCCTCGTTTTTCTGCAAAATATATACTTCTTTGTGTTTTTCCTGCTGACTTTTCAATAACTGTTAATCCATATCCTTTACATAATTCATCTGATAACTCTCTGAAATGATAATATGCTCCTTTGTTACAATTAAACTTTTTGCCTGTAAACATATTAACCGAATTTACTACAAAATGATTATGATACGTGCCAGTATTAAAATGTGTTGCAACTACTACTTGATATTCACTCCACATTTTTTCTGCAAGTTCTACTCCAATTTTATGTGCTAATTCTGGTGATACTTCTCCTGTTTTAAAACTTTGGTATGCGTGATATGCAACATTTCCTGTGGTTTTATCAAATCTATTTTGTACTGTCGTCATTTCTTCATAAGCTGTTTCTGCTTTACAATTTACGCCTGTTACATACATAGTTTTTTCATTTTTATCAATAGTTTTCTCATCATTTTCTGCATATTTTAATACTTGTTTTAAATCAGCAAACATTGTCTTTTCTGGATTTTTTGCATAGCTTATTACACGTGATATACTATCTTTAATTGCCCATATTTTTGTTGTTGCCACCCACATCACCATCTTTTTTATAATTGTAAATATCTAAAAAATCACTTTGCATTTTTGTTATTTTATCTTTTATTTCTTCATCACTCATATAAGGAAATTCATTTTTTAGTTCAACAATTCCATTATAAACTTTACGAAGTTCTTCATCTGGTATTGAACAAATCTCCTTTTGTAATCCAGATTTTCTCAAATAAGATGACAAATTTAAGTTGCTCTTTTTAGCATTCCTTTGTAGTTTTTTCTTTTCACTTTCACTTACTCTAACATTAATTCCTATTGTTCTATTTCTCATAATTTTTCACTTCCTTTTTCATAAATTTTCGTTCTATTTTTTATAAAATCATTCTTAAAAATTTTTAATTTCTTATCTAATTTTAAATCTATTTTTCTATTTTTTCGTTTCATAAGGTAGGGGTTATAGGGGAAGATTTTTCCCTTTTCAGCGTAAGCTGTCGGTTTTGTGGCAATACAAAACCTATGCTCGCTACACTTATAGACATTAAATTTGGCAATACATTTGTCTGTTTGCTCCTACCAGTAATTTCTTATACATATATTAGTTCATTTAATATAATTTCTTCTGCCACATTTTTTAAATTATTCATCATACTAACCCAATAAAGTTGGTCTGTATTTTTCATTTCTTCTGTTAGATTATTTTGCTGTTTTAGTTGTTCGATTATAATGTCAATTCTCTTTTCTGCTGTTTCTTGAGTCTCTTTTAAATGTTTATTCAAAGTTCCATTCACAAACATGATTGTATATTCGGCTTTCTTATTTTCTTTTAAAAATTTTAATCTCATTTTTCCATATTTGTTTAATATAATTTTTTCTTCTTTCTCCAAAACTAAATTGGGCATATAGTAATCTCCTTGCTTTGTGTATTCAATTCCATACTTATTTTGTACTTTGTTTTCTTTTAATTCTTTATTTTCCATTTTCAATTCCTCCATTTATAAAAATTTTTCTAACTAACTTTTTCTCGTTCCTTTACTCTAATAGCTCCAACAATTCTATTTACTTTTTTCTGTGGATACTTTTTATCATCTGTTACTAATTCAACTAATTTAAAAAGCTTTTCTCCGTTATCATTTGTTTCATCTATTGTAAGATATTTTTTCTGGTAGTCTTTCTTTTGTTCATCTAATCTTGCTATTTCATAATAAGACACTTCGTAATAGTCATTTAATCTTTTAATATATTCTTCTAGTTCTTGCTTGTCCATCATAACTGTTGTTCTAACTTCTTTATCTTTTTCATCTGCAATAGTCATATCAAACATTCCATTTTGCATTAACTTGTATACCTGGTTAATAAATGTTTTTCTTAATTTCAAATTAACTAACTTATAATTACCTTTGCTATCTTTTTCAACTGTAATGCTTTCTAAAAACTTTGAAATAAATTCTTGCTTTTCTTCTTTATCCTTGTTTCTCCATTCTGCCATTAGCATATCGTAGAATTTATTAGAACGTATTAACTTTTCTTTTTCTACATCTCTATCTGCCATTAAGTGTTGTGGGCTAAAACTTTGTTTATTTAGGTCTATTGTTTCAATTCGTTTTTGTTCTAATAACTCTAATTTTTCATCAATTGCTTTATATTCTTTTGAAAATTCTTCTACATCAACAATTTCTTTTAAATATGCCTCTTTTATTCTGCTCTTTTGATTTCTTAATGTGTTTATTTCCTTATCAAGTTTATCTGTGTTTTTCTCTTTTTTATCTGCTAAAACAGGATAAAAGTATTTTTTTACTGTCATATCATATTCTATTAAATCCATTATCATTGGCATAACTTGTTCTTCTATTAAATCTTCACGAAGATAGATTTTACAATCTGAACAATGATAATACATATATTTCTTCTTTTTACCACCTGTTCCTTTACTGCCCATTATTTTTCCACATTTATGGCATTTCATTTTTTGCATAAAGATATAAACTCTATCTCTACAATATGCTCTTTGATTTTTCTCTTTTTGTAACTGAATATCCTCAAACATCGCTCTTGTTATAATTGGTTCTACTACATTAGTATATATTACAGGCTCTTTTCCTTGTTCTTTTGCTACTCTTTTAAATCTTTCATAATCCCCTACATAGATTTTGTTATTGAGTATTTTTTCTATGGTAGAATCGTCCCATTTTTTAGGTTGTAAAACCTTTTCTTCATTTAGAATATTTGCTATTGTTTGATAACTTTTTCCTTGTAAATATAGATTAAATATTCTAATAACAACATCTTTTGTAGTTTCATCAATTACCATTTTCTTTGTTGTATCTCTTTTGTAACCTAGTGGGCAAGTACCTGGTATATGACCTGACTTTATTGCACCCGTTAAACCAAATTTTGTTCTTTCTGATACTATTTCAATTTCTAGCTGAGATAGAACTGTTAGCATTCTTACAAAGAATCTTCCATTAGCTGAAGATGTATTTACATCATCTCTATCGCATACCAAATAGCAATGATGTTCTTCTAGTTCTGAAATTAGAACTTCTAAATCTCTTACAGACCTTGTAACTCTATCTAATTTATAGGCTACAATATAATTGATTTTACCTGCTCGCATATCTTCTAGCATTTGCTGAAAAGCTGGTCTACCAGACATATTTTTTGCACTAATTCCTGCATCTTTGTAAACTTTATAGATTTTATAATCTTTATATTTACAAAGTTGTTTTAGCTTTTCCTCCTGTTCTCCTAAACTAAATCCTTCTCTAACTTGATCTTCTGTACTAACACGAATATAAATTCCTGCTACTTTCCTTTCTTCATTCATTTTTACATATCCTCCTTCCAAATTTTATGAATAGAAAGGCAACAAAAAAGTGCCACATAGCATAGTTTTAGCTATTAGCACTTATAGAGTTTTTATATTTATTATTACTATCTCTTTAATTTCCTTATAAATAACACAAATAAACCAATATAGTATAATTTTTTAAAAACTCTAAAATGCTTTGCCGTTCTATGTTATGTATTTCCGCTGATATGTTCTTGTAATTTGGATAACGGATATTTTGTACTTAAATCATTTACATAGAAATAATCGTGTTCATTAAAGAATAGGTACAAGCTATCTTTAATAATTACTCTATGGGGCTCTACATACGCTAAATTGGTATGTTCAATAATTCTTAGACAACCATTTATTATCTGTGGCTGTTCCTTTCCTTTAAATTTTAAACGGCACGCCCATTCGATTTTAGAGAGTAATTCTTTACTCATATTGATTTCTTGTTTAATTATATGTAACATAATACCACAAAAACCTCCTTCTTTCAAGACTTTTGGTCAAAAAAAGACCGCTTCTTTTTTTGAAACGGTTTAAAGTTTTTGTGTTGTCAAATTCTTATAATCTTGAAATTAAGTTATATCAAGCATTATAGAGAGTTCGACAAAAACTCGTCTTGGTGCCTCGAACGGGAATCGAACCAGTGACACAGGGATTTTCAGTCCCTTGCTCTACCAACTGAGCTATCGAGGCTTATATAAAAAAATGGCGACCTGGAACGGGCTCGAACCGTCGACCTCTAGCGTGACAGGCTAGCGTTCTAACCAACTGAACTACCAGGCCGTAAAAAAATGGTGGTCGCTATAGGGCTCGAACCTATGACCCCCTGCTTGTAAGGCAGATGCTCTCCCAGCTGAGCTAAGCGACCTTGTTCTTTTCGACATTGCTTAGTATACTAAATTTTTATAACCTTGTCAATACTATTTTTAATTTTTTTATAATATTTTTAAAAAAAATTACTTTTCAAATATATTGACGTATTTTATCAAATGGGTCGACGCCCATATCGACCCATTTTTACTATTTGTTATAAACAAATATATGATTTTATTTTTGTTTTAAAATCTCAATTGCTTTTTGTAGTTGTGTATCATCCTTTTCTTCTAATACTAATTGTTGTTTCAATTCTTCCGATAATACAACTTCCACATCTGGTGTAATTCCTACTTCATTAATTTTATTTCTATTTGGTGTAAAATATTCATTTGTTGTAATTTTTAGTCCACTTCCATTAGTTAGTGTTAATAATTCTTGTATGACACCTTTTCCATAGCTTTTTTCTCCTACAATTGTGGCTTTTCCATTATCTTTTAAAGCTCCTGCTAATATTTCAGATGCACTTGCAGAATTCTCGTTAATTAATAGTACAATTGGCACATCAATTTCTGGTTCTTGTTCTGCCTTTGTGATTTCTTCATTTTGTTTTTTATCTACTGTAATTAACAATGTCTTATCTTTTTCTATGATATAATCTGCAATATCTAATGCTTCATCTACAAGACCTCCTCCATTATTACGAATGTCAATAATAAGAGAGGTAATATTTTGATTTTTTAATCCATCTAATTTTTCTTTAAACTCTTTACTACACCCTTCATCAAATGAATTAAATTCAATATAACCAATATTATTTGGTAACACCTTTGCCTCTACATGATTAATTTTAATATGTTCTCTTGTAATTTCAAAGGTTAATGTTTTATTATCTCTTACAACTTCAAGTGTAACCTTACTTCCAATTTCACCTTTTATTTTATTAGATGCTTCATTTAATTGTTCTCCTGTATAAGAAACCCCATCTACTTTTGTAATAATATCTCCTGGTAAAATTCCAGCTTTATGTGCTGGAGTATCCTTAATTGGTGAAATAACAATCACTGCATTTCTTTCAATATCTTTTGTTAAATAGATTCCAATTCCTGTAAAATTCCCTTTCACATCTTGTGTAAATTCTTCCATTTCTTCTTTGGTCATATATTCTGTATATGGGTCATCAAGCCCTTTTATATAACCTCTTATTGTTTCTTGTAACACTTTTTCTTCATCAATCTCTCCTAGAAACTTTTGGTCAATAATTTTTCTGAAACTTGCAAGTGTACTAGAAATCCCTTTATCATTTGAAGCAATAGGGACATATTTTACATTTCCTCCCATATATTGATACATAAATAAGGTAGTTACAAGAAATGTAATAACTGCTACAATCACAATTAACATGATAATTTTATAAATGCTTTGTCTTTTTTCTGAATTCATCCTTTTCCTCCTAAATTTTAACTATTTTTAATTATTATACTATAAAATTTAATTTATAGTATAATTTCATAAAATTTTCACAAAATAATCTTAGACTTTTTTATGAAGTCTTTTGTTTCCTCTTACATTTTAAAACAAGAAGAAATTAGAACGTTATTTCATTTCAAGTTCTAATTTCTTTTCGTTTTATTGAATATATGGTAATGGATTTACATAGGTTCCATTTAATAATGTTCCAAAGTGTAAATGATTTCCTGTAGAATACCCTGTTGTACCAACACCTGCTATTTTTTGTCCTCTTGTTACTGTTTGTCCTTGTGATACATAAATAGCAGAGCAATGTGCATATATTGTAACAAGTCCTCTTCCATGGCTAACCATGACATAATTTCCAAATCCACCACCACAGCTACATTTTGTTGCTGCTGTTTTTGGATAATTATGCTTACATGTGTTTGAAACTGTAATAACCGTTCCACTTTCTGCTGCTAATATACTTGCACCACCAGGTGCTGCTAAATCGATTCCTTTATGATTTCTCGAACCTACTCCACCACCAGGTGATTCTCTATTTCCAAAGTATGATGAAATTCTTGTATAATTTGGACATGGCCATAATAATTCTCCATTATGAATGGTTCCACCATTCCCAGATGCTGCAGCTGCTATTCTTTCAATTTCTGCTTCTACTCGATCCATTTCTCTTTGATATTCATCAATTTTTTGTTGTAATGCCTTTTCATCATCAGATAATTTTGCCACTTTAGTGTTTTTTGTCATCTTTTTATTCTTTAATTTTACATTTTCTTTTTCTGCATTTGCTTTTGCTGTTTTTACTTTTGCCTTTTTTTCATCCAATTCTTCTTTTTTCACTTGAATTGTTTGCTTTTCTTGTTCAATTGATGCAATTAGCTCATTATCGTAATTTACAATTTTCTCAAGCATAAATAAGTTTGAAATAAATTTTAATGGACTTTCTGGGTTTAATAAAATATCCCAATAAGAAATTGTACCAGACGTATATTGTGCAACAACTCTATCTTCTAAAGCTTGTTGTTGTGCATTTTGCCTTTCTTGGGCATCTGCTAATTCAGTTTCTAATTGTTTAATAGAATCTTCTAGCTCTTTTACTTCTGCGTTTAATTTATCTAATTCATCTTGACTCTCAGCTATTTGCTCGCTTAATTCTTCTATTTCTTCTAGCTCTTTACTTTTTTCCGTTTTTACACCTTGTAATTCATTTTGAGCATCTTTTATATTATTAGCTACATTATTTTTTTGATTTTCTAAATCTGACTTAGATGTAGCAAAAATTTGTAAGTTTATGCTAACACATATTACAATAATCATAACAATTAAAATAATTTTTCTCTTCACTTTAGTCCCTCCTTATACTTCCAAGTATTTTCTCATCGATATACTACTTCCAATAACACCAATTCCAATTCCTAAAATAAGATTTACCATAATTAGTAATCGGAACATATCAGAAAAAGTAACAAATGTAATTTCTAATTCTTTTACAATTTCAGATTGTCCTATATTGGAAATAATACTATTATACATAAGTCCAACCACTAAAATTGCAATTAATGCTGCCATCACTCCTATTAAAATTCCCTCTACCATAAAAGGTCCTCGAATAAAGTTATTGGTTGCCCCTACATATTTCATAATTGAAATTTCTTTTCTTCTTGCATGTACCGTAAGCTTAATGGTATTTGAAATAATAACAACTGCAAAAAGCACTAAAATTAGCAATAATGCAAATGTAAAAATTCGAATTCCATTTCCAATTTTCATAATTGTAGAAATGACTTCATTGCTACTTCTAATTCCATCTGAATGTAAATCATCTCCAACAATCGTTTTTATCTGTTGTTGAATTTGTTCATTCAACTCTAGTTTTGATAATGTAACACGATAAGAATCTGGTAAACGGTCACTTGATATTCCTTCTAATGCACTTGCGTTATCTTTCCAAGACTCTTTCATTTCGTTAAATCCCTGTTCTTTAGAAACAAATTCAACCTTATTAATCCCCTCAATCTGTTTAATTTGTTCTCCTATTTCTTGAAGTCTCTCATCTTTTGTTCCTAGTTTAAAATACACTTGTACTCCTTGTGCTTCTTCTACTGTACTCATAATGTGATTAATGTTTTGTCCTAATATAAAAAATACACCAAAAATAATCATACATAAAAACATAACTGTTATTGCCGATATCGCCGATTTTTTATTTTTAAATATATTACGAATACCTTCTCCTATAAAATAACCTACTACATTATATTTCACTGTCATACCCACCTTTTTTATCATCTCTTACGATATTACCTTTTTCGATTTGAATTACTCTTTTTTTCATCCTATCTACAATATCTTTTGCATGAGTCGCAACAATAACAGTTGTTCCTCTCATATTAATTTCATTTAATAACATCATAATATCCCATGCTGTATCTGGGTCTAGATTTCCTGTTGGTTCGTCTGCAATTAGCATCGATGGGTTATTAACAAGTGCTCTTGCAAGTGCCACCCTTTGTTGTTCCCCTCCAGATAATTCATTTGGGTACATTTTTGCTTTCTGGCTTAACCCTACAAGAGATAGTACCATAGGTACTTGTCTTCTAATATGTCTTGGGGATGCTTTTACAATATACATTGCAAATGCTACATTTTCGTATACCGTTTTATCTGGTAATAATCTAAAGTCTTGGAACACAATTCCCATACTTCTACGTAAATATGGAACTCTTGCTTTTTTTAAGAATGTAGTATCTTTTCCATTAATAATAATGTTACCAGAAGTAGGTTCTTCTTCTTTCAAAATCAGTTTAATCAAAGTTGACTTTCCTGAACCAGAAGAGCCTACTAAGAAAGCAAATTCTCCCTTTTCAATTGTAAAATTAGCGTTGTGTACTGCCTCTGTTCCTGTACCATATGTTTTGTTTACATTTCTAAATTCAATCATCTTTCTTCTCCTATATAAAGTTGTCCTATTATATATCCTTTTTCATCATAACAATAATTCTTTTTTTTGGCAATACCAAATTATAAAGAAAAAGTGTGTAAAAGCTCGTTTTTTAGCTTTTATCACACTTTTTATACTTTTATTAAGTTTTTATGACGTTTTTGTGACACCTTTATTTCCTGATTTCTTTTATAATTCCTTCTTTGGTTAATCCAAAAAATTCTAATAGTTTTTCTGCCTTTCCAGATTTTCCAAATGTATCTTTCATACCAAGTCTTGTCACTTTTGTTGGATATTCATCTGCAAGTACCTCGCATACAGAGCTTCCTAATCCTCCAATAATACTATGATCTTCAATGGTAATGATTCTTTTGGTTTCTTTTGCACATTTTACAATTAATTCTTTATCAATTGGTTTAATAGTATGAATATCAACCACACGAATATGAATTCCTTCTTTTTCAAGTTCTTCTTTTGCAAGTACGGCTTCTGATACCATAAGACCTGTTGCAATAACCGTAGCATCCGTTCCCTCTCCTATTTGAATACCTTTTCCAAGTTCAAACTTTTGGTCTTCATTATAAACAATTGGTGATTTTAATCTTCCTAATCTTACATAAACTGGCCCTTCCAATTTTGCAATTTCCTCAATTGCCCATTTGGTTTGAATATCATCGGAAACACTTAAGACTGTCATGTTAGGTAGCCCTCTCATTAGACTCAAGTCTTCTAGCATTTGGTGTGTTGCTCCATCTTCTCCAACCGATATTCCTGCATGAGTTGCACATATTTTTACATTTAACTTTGGATAACAAATGCTATTACGTATTTGGTCATAAGCTCTTCCTGCTGCAAATACAGCAAATGTACTTGCAAATGGTATCATTCCACAAGTTGCCATACCTGCTGCTGTTGCCATCATATCCTGTTCTGCAATTCCCATATCAAAAAAGCGTTCTGGAAATTTCTTTTTAAATACACTGGTTTTAGTTGCTTCTGCTAAATCCGCATCTAATACAACAATTTTATTATTTTTTTCTCCAAGCTCAGCTAATTTCTCTCCATAGCTTTCTCTTGTGGCAATTTTTACATCTAGGTTCATTAAATTTCACCTCCTAATTCTTTTATTGCTATTTCGTATTGTTCTTCATTTGGTGCTTTTCCGTGCCATCCTACTTGATTTTCCATAAAGCTTACTCCTTTTCCTTTGATGGTTTTAGCAATAATAGCTGTTGGTTTTCCCTTTACGGTTTTTGCTTCATTAAATGCATTAATCAACTCTTCTATATTGTGTCCATCTACATTTATTACATAAAAGCCAAAGCTTTTAAATTTCTCATCAATTGGATAAGAACTCATAACTTCTTCAATACTACCATCAATTTGTAAATTATTATTATCTACAATGACACATAAATTATCTAATTTGTAATGGCTAGCACTCATCGCTGCTTCCCAAATTTGTCCTTCTTCAATTTCTCCGTCTCCCACTAAGCAATACACTCTATTTCCATCTTTATTCAATTTAGAAGCCATTGCCATACCATTCGCACACGATAAACCTTGTCCTAATGAACCTGTACTCATATCAACACCTGGAATATGTTTCATATCTGGATGTCCTTGTAAGATACTATCGATTCCTCTAAAAGTTGTTAGCTCTTCTTTATCAAAATATCCTCTACTTGCAAGCGTACTATATAAAGCAGGTGATGCATGCCCTTTCGATAAAACAAATCGGTCTCTTGCATTTGATTTTGGATCCTTTGGATCAATATTCATTTGATTAAAATATAAAACTGTTAAAATATCTGCACAAGATAAAGACCCTCCTGGATGTCCAGATTTTCCACTATATACTTCTTTTACAATGCCAATTCGAATCTCATTTGCTATTTTCTCTAGTTCTTTTACATCCGTAACCTTCAAAAAAATCACTCCTTCTTCTTTTTTCTCATCTTATCATATGGCCAAAAAAAACACAACCAAAAAAAAGAAAAAGAATACTTCTTTTTCTTTTTACACAAACTCTTCCCAAACAAGATTTGCCAAATCAATTCCTTTATTTGTTAATTTTATATTATCGATATCAATTTCAATTAAATCCTCTTTTGCTAATTTATCCAACTCTTTTCGAAACACATAAATTGGATTTTGTACAAATTTCTTTTTAAATTCTGAAATGGAAATTCCTTGTATTTTTCTTAACCCCAACATCATATATTCTTTTTGCTCATCTTCCACTGTTTGAACCTCATGAACTGTCTTTTCTTGTTTTTCAATATATCGTTCTAAATTTTCTGTATTAGAATATCTTTTTTTATTATAATATGAATGAGCAGAAGCACCAAATCCCAAATATCGTTTCTGGTTCCAGCAATTCAAATTATGTTTGGATTCTTTACCTGGTTTTGCAAAATTTGATATTTCATAATGCACATACCCATTTTGTTCTAATAGTTCTTTTGTTTTCCAATACATCTCTCTTTCTGTTTCTTCACAAGGCAAGGTTCGTTCACCTTTACTTACTAGTTTTTCAAGTACCGTTCCCTCTTCTAGTATTAGCGAATAAATTGATATATGTTCGGGGTTTAAATCAATTACTTTTTTCAAACTTTCTTCTAACACATCCACCGTTTGGTTTGGTAACGCAAGCATTAAATCTACATTGATATTAGAAAAACCAACCTCTCTTGCTAAGTCATAAGTATTTAAAAATTCTTCATATGTATGAATTCTTCCAATTTCTTTTAATAGCTTATCAGCAGCAGATTGTAATCCAATACTTAGTCGATTCATTCCTACCTTTTTATAATCCTCTAACTTTTCCCTAGTAATTGTTCCAGGATTTACCTCAATTGTCATTTCTACTTCATTTGAAATTTGATAATTTTGTTTTATGGTATTTACTATACTTACAATCAATTTACTATCAACATAGGAAGGTGTCCCTCCTCCTATGTAAATCGTGGTTACTACCTTATCGTTTCCTTTTTCTTTATTTGCTATCATTTCTTTTTTTAGTGCTTCTATATATTGTTCTTGTAAATTTTCCTTTCCCGCAAAAGAAACAAAATCACAATAATAGCATTTTTGTACACAAAATGGTATGTGTACATATATTCCAAGTTCGTTTTGTTTCACTTTCTTACCTTAACAGCACCTTTCCACAAAATCTTTTCATGTCCATATCTTCCCATTGTTTCTTCATTTATATAAACTTTATCCCACATTTCAAAAAATCGATTTATATCTTCTTCATCAAAAAACCTTTTATATCCCACACTAGTCTCATAAAAATTATGCTCTACTTCTATTCTCTCGCTTGGTACATAATTTGTATCCTTCGTAGAATTTACCCTAAAAAGCAGTAATCCTTCCGGTTTCAATACTCTTCTAATCTCTCCTAAAATATCAAATGTCACTTTTTTCGAAAAATAATGCAGTGATAAGTCTGCAATAATTAAATCTGTATAATCATCCTCAAACGGTAATCCTTCTCTCATATCAAAATTCTCTGTTCTTTTAATTTCTGGTATGTTTTTCTTAATCTTTTCAATTGCATTTTTAGAATAATCGCAAGCAATAACTGTTTTTCCTCTATTTATTAAGTACAAGCTATCATTTCCAGAACCACACCCCAAATCGATAATTGGCGTTTTACACTTGTCAATTTCTTCATTAAACATCTCTAGCCAATCATCTTGTTTTATTTCATTTCTTTCTAACTTTTCAAATACATTCTCCCAATGATTTCTACTTCTTTCCATTACCTCATGATTCGTTTCCATTATTCTCCTCCTTGTAGTTCTTCTGCTATTTCACATATTTTTTTTAATCTATGATTGACTCCAGATTTTCCAATTGGATTTTGTAACATTTCTCCTAATTCTACAAGACTTGCTTCTGGATGTTTTTGTCTTAAATTTGCAATTTCTTTTAGGTTTTCTGGTAATCCATCAAATTTCCTTTTTTCCTTTAAAAATTTTATACTTTTTATTTGCTCTACCGATGCATTGATTGTCTTATTTAAATTTGCTGTTTCACAATTTACTAATCGATTTACATTATTTCGTGTTTCTCTTACAACACGGATTTCTTCAAAGTTTAAAACTGACTTCCCTGCTCCAATAAAAGCAAGTATCTTTGAGATTTCTTCTGCGTCTTTTATATAAACTGATGTGGCGTTTTTTCTTGTCAATAATTTCGTTTCAATTCCAAAGGCTTTTAATACTTCCATAATAAATATAGCATTTGGTTTTGTACTAAATAAAATTTCTAAATGATATTTATTATGAGGATTATTTAGAGAGCCTCCTCCTAAAAAGCACCCTCTTACTAATGCTTTTAAGAAGTTTTCTTCTTTTTTAATATCTATTTCATTTTTGGTTATCTGAATATTGTCTTCTACATATTCTATTTCTTCTAACACTGGCTTTTTCAATAAAATATTATAAACTTTTCCCTGTAATTCAATTTTATAATCTATTTTTAAGTTGTTTAATAACTTATTTAATCGGTTAATATTGTATGCGTTTTCGGTTGCATATTTTACTTTACCTTTTACAATGCTTGTGTTATTACTAATAAAATATCCTATTAACTCAAATTTCACATTTTCTTTATTGGCTAATGTGTTTAATTTGCTTAATTCTTCTTTAATATCTTTTGAAAAAGACACTCTATTCACCTCTTTCTTTTTTTGCCATAATCATTCTATCATTTCCTGCTAAATCTTTTTTACATTCTACTATGTTGTATTGTTTTGTTTTTTCTATGATATCTAATACTTCTCGTTTTTGGTCATACCCAATTTCTAAAAATATTTTTCCATTTTCTTTTAAATAATCTGGCGCTTGTTCTATAATTTTTTTATAGAAGTCAAGTCCATTCTCTCCACCATCTAATGCAAGTATTGGCTCACATTGTACTTGTTTATCTAATGTTTTAATTACTTCTTTTTTAATATATGGTGGATTTGATACAATTACATCAAATTTACCTTTCACCTCTTCAAACAAATTGGATAAAACCCATATAATATCTACCTCATTTTGTTTCGCATTTTTCTTTGCAACCTCTAAAGCATCTTTGCTAATATCTACTGCCACTAATTCACAATTTGGAACATATTTCTTAATAGAAATCCCAATCGCACCACTTCCTGTACATAAATCTAAAACTCTAATATTTTCTTTCCCTTGGTTTTTGCAATAGGTAATTACTTCTTCTACTGTAATTTCTGTATCTGCCCTTGGAATTAGTACATTTTCATCTACATAAAAATCTAATTTCATAAATTCTTGATGATGTGTTATATATTGAAGAGGAACTCCCTCTTCTAATTTTTGCAAAGCTTTCTTGTATTCTTCTTCCTCTTTCTTTCTCATTTCTTCTTCGCTATGAATTACTAAATATTCTTTTTCTACTTTTAAAATATAACAAAGAAGAAGCCTTGCTTTTCGCATAGGCTCTTCTACTTTATTTTCTTTTAATTGTTGTATGGCTTTTCTTAAATTCTCTTGTACTAACATATTTCTCTCTTTTCTCTTTCTTGCTTATCCAAATATACACAAGAAAAGAACAGTTTTTAGTAAGAATATCCCCCTTAGTTCATTACTAATGAAAAACTCTTCTGGCACTTGCTCTGGCACTTCATTTACTAATGTAATCGTTGCATGGTCAATATCGGTATATTGAAATCCAATATGAAAATCTCTTGTTTCTTGTTGTTTTAGATTAGCAAGTTCAATATATTTACTTCCCATATATACATCTCTTTTGGTATATAGGTCAATTTTTATATATGTTTTTTCTATTTCAGAATTATTATTTTTAATCGTTCCTCCTACATATCCATTTACATAGGTTGCTTTTGCTTCGTTAATATCTATTTCAATTCCCATAGGTTCTGTTTTGTATGTATCAATTGGATCATAATTTGTTTTAAGTGCTACCTCAATCATAATATTTGAAAAGATAAAGAATAAAATAACACATAATGCATAAATTCCAAATGTTCGTATTCTGTTTCCACTATATCCATATCCTGTTATATTAATTTTCATATTGATTACTCCATTTCTTACTAGAATAGGTTTATTATACCATAGATAACATAATTTGTAAACTCGAATTTGCCTTTTGTATGAGTTTTTAATTCTGGGGATTTCCCAAGATATCAATATTTTTTAGACAT